>NZ_JAMOQU010000019.1 GCF_027063845.1 Thermococcus sp. | reverse complement strand
ACAAGGAGAGAGAATGGAGGGAGTACGTCACTTACCTCGAAGCCAACGGGCTCCCCGTGGAGACCAAGAAGGTGACCGAGTGGGAGCTGGAGAGGTACTTCTACGTTTGAGCCCTTCTCAGTTCTTCTCCTTCCTCAGGTGCACGAGTATTGATGCCCCTATTATAAGCGCCCCGCCGAGGAGCTGAAGGGGCGTTAAGGCCTCGCCAAACAGGATGTAGGCGAGGACTATTGCAACCACGGGCTCAACAGTCGCAACTATGCTGGCCCTGCTGACCTCGACTTCTTTAAGGGCGTGGTTGTAGAGGGTGTAGCCGAGGAACGTCGGGAAAAACGCTAAACCGAGGAGGTAGGGAATCGCTCCCATCGGGACGGAGAACTTAGAGAAGGGGGCAAGGAAGAGTAGGCCAAAGAGCAGGGTCATGAAGAGAACCCTCTCGGGCCTCTCGTTTCTGACACCGAACTTGGCCAGAACCCCGTAGAGGGCGTATGTGAAGCCCGTCGCTATGCCGGTCAGTAAAGCCAAGTGGCTCACGTTGAAGTCCACGTTGCCAGCAACGAGAAGCACTCCAGCCAGCACCATTACCAGTGCGATTGCCTTCTCGGTTGTTATGGGCTCCCTGAAGATTAATCTGCCGAGGATTACAGAGAAAGCAGGGGCGGTGTAGATGAGCAGAACCGCGAAGCCGACCGATGAGATTTTGACGGTGTAGAAGTAGAGGGTGTAGAATGCGAAGACTCCGACAAGACCGTAAACCGCGTAGAACCACAGTTTCTCGCGCGTGAAGGGGTTCTCACGCAGGAAAAGCGAGATGTAGGTTCCGAGGATTATCAGGGCAAAGAGGACTCGCCAAAAGACCATCGTGAAGGAATCAACGTTATAGCGGTAGATGTAGGTGGCGAATATCCCTATCGTTCCCCAGGTTGAGGCGGCGAGAAAAACTAAAAAGTAGCCCCGTTTCATAGGCTCACCTCAAAAGCTCGGGCCCAGTGGCAAACGGCGCTTGTGCTCGCTCCTCTTAACGAGGTTCTCGACGTATTCGACCCGCTCGATTGGTATGCCCAGCTCCTCGGCTATTTCTTCCTTGTCCTTCAACAGGTCAACGAGGCGCCAGAGGATTTCGTCGAGGAGGCGGTAGCTTATGCCGAGCTCATCCTCGTCGGTCTGACCCTCCCAGAGGCCAGCGGTTGGCTTCTTCTCGATTATCTTCTCAGGAACGCCGACGAGCTTAGCAACCTCCCAGACCTCGGTCTTGTAGAGGTTTATGAGGGGCGCGTAGTCGCTCGCCCCGTCGCCCCACTTGGTGAAATAACCCGTCAGGAACTCGCTCCTGTTGCTGGTTCCAAGGACGAGGTAGTTTTTGGAGTTGGCGTGGGCATAGAGGAGAACCATTCTCACCCGGGACATTATGTTGCCGAGGCTCCTCTTGTCGGGCTGGAATCCGAGCTGGGAAACGAACGAGTCAACAATTGGCCTTATGCTTATCTCCCTGCACTCGATTCCGAGGGAGGAGCAGACGAGTTTAGCGTCCTCAACGTCCTGGTTCTGGTAGTAGGGCATTATGAGTCCGAGGACGCGCTCCCTTCCGAGGGCTTTGACGGCGAGATAAGCCGTTGTTGCACTGTCTATGCCCCCGCTTATCCCTATCACGACGCCCTCAGCGTTAGCCTCCTCAACTTTCTCCCTAATAAAGGCAGTGATTATCTCGACGACGGAGTTGAAGTCAAGCTTCCTCATTCCCTCTTCCCCCTGAGGGTGTGGGTGTATCCAACCCACAGGACAACGGTGCCGACGAAGGCAAGGATTGCCGCGGGTATCGCGAGGTCGGAGTAGGGGTAGCTTATGGCCTTCGCCCTGTATGTGTAGGTGACGGTGCCGTTAATAACCATTACCTCGGGCCTGTCGGTCGGGATGAACGTGGCGTTTCCGGTTATGTTATATACAGCCGTGAAGTTGCCCCAGGAGACCTCAACGGTCGCGTTTTTCGAGCTGAGGGAGAGGCTCCTGTTGCAGTAGAAGTACCTGTTCTCAAAGGTATCGTTGCCAAGCGCATGATTACCTGGACCGAGTGTTCCGCTTGAGTAATAAGAAGGATGCCCCGTCTGGAAGACGGCTATTGCCGATAGAATCATGGCGAGCAGTATCATGATAAAACCTGCAACAACGAGCCTTGAGCTCAGAAACACTTTGAGGGCTTCTTTCATGGGCATCACCGAGAAAAAAGAAAGGGGTCAGAACTTACCGACGAGGTGGCACTCGGCGAAGTGGTTGTGCTCGTACTCGATGAGCTTCGGCTGTTCAACGTCACAGAGGCCCTTCTTGGCGTAGATACACCTCGGGTGGAAGCGGCATCCGGGCGGAATGTTGACGGCGCTCGGAACCTCACCCTTAATCGGAAGCTCCTTGATGACGTTTCTCCTCTCGGGCTTCGGCTCCGGAACGGCAGCGAGCAGCGCCCTCGTGTACGGGTGGAGCGGGTTGTCAATGACCTTCTCAGCAGGGCCCATCTCGACGATTCTACCGAGGTACATGACGGCAATCCAGTCGGCGAAGTACCTGGCCGTTGAGAGGTCGTGAGTGATGTAGAGGTACGTGACGCCCATCTTGTCCTTGAGGCTCTTCATGAGCTCAAGAATCTCTGCACGAATTGACACGTCGAGCATCGAGACCGGCTCGTCGGCGACGATAAACGTCGGGTTCAAGATGAGGGCCCTTGCAATAGCAACACGCTGCCTCTGTCCACCAGAGAGCATGTGCGGGAACCTGCTGACGTAGTCCTCGGGTGGGATAATCTTGACCATCTCAAGGGCCTTATAGATAAGCTCCTCACGCTCGGCCCTGGTTTCACCGATGCCGTGGATGAGGAGGGGCTCCTCAAGGACGTCGAAGATTCTGAAGCGCGGGTTGAGGGAAGCAAACGGGTCCTGGAATATCATCTGCACCCTTCTTCTGTAGGCAAGGAGCTCCTCCTTGGTTTTAATCTCGGTAACGTCCTCGCCCTCGAGGTAAATCTTACCGTCGGTTGGCTCAAGGAGCTTGACGATGAGCCTTCCGGTGGTTGACTTACCACAGCCACTCTCACCGACGAGGGCAAAGACCTGCTGCTTGTAGATTTCGAAGCTGACTCCGTCAACCGCGTGGACGAAGCGCTGAGGCTCACCGCGCAGGCTGGCGAGGAGACCCCTCTTGAGCGGGAAGTATTTCTTGAGGTTTTCAACCTTGAGTATCGGCTCGGCCATTCTCAACACCTCACAGCAACCAGCATGCCGCGTAGTGGTCCTTATCAATCTCCTTCAGCTCGGGCTCCTGCTCCTTACAAACGTCCATCGCATAGGGGCACCTCGGGTGGAAGCGACATCCCTTCGGCGGGTTGATGAGGTTGGGCGGCTGTCCGGGGATGAACTCGAGCCTCTCAACGTCCTCGTGAAGCCTCGGTATTGCCGCGAGGAGCTTCTGGGTGTACGGGTGGGCCGGCTCGTAGTAAATCTTCTCGCTGTCACCAATCTCGATAATCTTGCCCGCGTACATGATGGCGACCTTGTCGCTAATCTCGGCGAGGATGCTGAGGTCGTGGGTGATGAATATCATTGAGAGGTTGAGCTCCTTCTTGAGCCTCTTCATGAGGTTGATAATCTGCGCCTGAACGATAACGTCAAGGGCCGTCGTCGGCTCGTCGGCTATGACGACGCTCGGCTCCATGAGGAGGGCCATGGCAATAACGACACGCTGTTTCATACCACCCGAGAGCTCGTGGGGGTAACGGTAAACGATTTCCGGGTCGAGACCGACGAGCTCAAGGTACTTCTGAGCCCTGTCAAGGGCCTCCTCCTGGCTCATTCCCTTGTGGTATATGAGGGGCTCGGTCATCTGGAAACCGATGGTGTAAACTGGGTTGAGGGCGTTCATTGCTCCCTGGAATATCATCGAAATCTTCTGCCAGCGGATTTCCTTCCTTAGGACGTCCTCAGGAAGGCCAACTATCTCCCTGCCGTCAATCTTGATGCTTCCATCAACTATCTTTCCTGGAGGGGTGGGCATACCCAAAAGGGTAAAACCAAGGGAGGACTTGCCACATCCGCTTTCTCCGGCAAGTCCAAGCACTTCTCCCTTCTTAAGGTCGAAGCTGATGTTGTCAACGGCCTTGACGACACCCTTGCTGGTGAAGTAATACATCTTGAGGTTCCTAACTTCAAGGACGTTCTTAGCCATCTAAACCACCTCACGCGCGCTTGAGCTTCGGGTTGAGCACGGTGTCGAGCGAGACACCAATCAGGACGAATATCAGTCCGACGAAGGCGATTGCAAGTCCTGGCGGGATGACCTGCCACCAGTATCCGTTGAGTGTTGCACCGTTGGCGTTGGCGGCGTTAAGCATCTGACCCCACGTAATCATGTTGTTGCTCGTAAGGCCAAGGAAGCTCAGTCCGGCCTCGCTGAGGATTGCTCCCGGAACGCTGAGGGCTATGCTGGCGAACGCGTACGGTAGGAGCTGCGGAACGATGTGCTTGAAGACTATCCTTCCCGTGCTCGCACCGAGGGCTCTCGCGGCCTCAACGTAGGTCTGCTCCTTAATCTGGAGTGCCATACTCCTCGCGACCTTGGTGGTTCCCATCCATCCGAAGAGCACCAGGATGAAGACGAGCTGCTTGAGGTTAATCTTACCTCCGAAGTACAGCGAGAGCAGGATGAGCATCGGAAGCACCGGCAGGGTCATCATGAACTCAGTGAACCTCTGTATTGCCTCGTCAGCCCATCCGCCAAGGTAGGCACTTGTAACTCCAATGAGAACTCCAATGAGAACTGTACTGACTGAAACGGCGATACCTATGGCCAGGGCAACGCGGATACCCCAGAGGAGGCCAAGGGCAATCGGCCTGCCGTACTGGTCGGTTCCGAGGAGGCCGTAGGTTCTACCAACGAGGGCAACCTTGAAGTTGCTGAAGTCAACCTGAACGTCGCTCGGAACTGTGACGACTATAGTGAACTTGTACGTGCCCTGGAGGGCTTCGGGGGAGTTAACTATCTGGTCGAGGGTGCGGAGCTTTCCGTTGTCAGTCATCTTACCGAAAATGACCTTCATCGGGTCCATTGACTGGTAGTAACCGTAGAGGGTCGAGTTCATTTGAACCTGCTGGGTGAGGTACATCATTTTCATATCCATTGGAAGGTCCTCAGGGATCTGCATTGGAAGGGTGAATATGCCGTTCTCGTAGAGCCAGTAGAAGATGAGGCTCTTGACTTCCTGAGTGTAGGCAAGCTGGACGACACCGCTTGATGGGAGCTGGACGTTGTAGAGAAGCATGAGGGAGTTGTACTTAAGACCGTTTTCCTTGGGCCTCTCAACGTACATTGTGACCAGCGGGTTGTCCTGGGGCCTCTCAGCGGTCGAGTTAAGGCCAGTGATGACTATGTCCTTGGGCGGAATGTCGTACCTCATGTCATAGGTAAACGTCATAGTGTAAACGGTGTAGCTACCGTTCTGGGCCTTGGTGAGATGAAGGTCGTCTATGGTGTACTCAACCTGAGGTGCCCTCGTCTCGCTCACGAAGTAGTTCTCCCACGAGGGAGGGGCGTTCTTGGGATTGGTAACCCAGGCGGTTCCAGTCTGCCATTCCTTGGGTACGTCTGGACTGGTAATATAAGGAGCGGCGATTGCGAGGACTATGAGGACGATGAGGAAAAATAATCCGAACATTCCACTCTTCTGGTGTTTGTAATCCTCCCAAAACCTTCTGACGCTGTCCTTGAAATCAACCCATCTCATTTACACCACCTCACGAGCGGGCTGCGGCGCCAATCCTGATTCTCGGGTCGAGGTATGCGTACAGTATGTCCGCGAGCACCATTGAGAGGACAGTGAGTATTGCGAACATGTAGTTCAGTGCCATCATCGTCTTAACGGCGTTGAGCTGGAGCGCCTCGTAGTAGAGACGTCCCATTCCCGGCCAGTTGAAGACTATCTCGGTAATCATTGCACCGCCAAGGGAGCCTATGAGACCGAAGATGACCATGGTGATAATCGGCGGAGCGGCGGCCTTGAGGGCGTGACCGTAGATAATCTTCCTCTCGGGGACACCCTTTGCCCTAGCAACCATGATGAAGTCTTCCTGCATGGTTCCAATCATGATGTTTCTGGTCGTCCAGGCCCAGCCACCGAAGAGGTTGATGACGATTGTAACGACCGGGAGGCTCATCTTCTTGAGGATGTTTGCCCAGCCGGAGACCTGAACCTGTGAGTAGAGAGTTATCGGTAGCCAGCCGAGGTAGACGACGAAAACGAG
This sequence comes from Thermococcus sp., assembly GCF_027063845.1. Classification (GTDB taxonomy): domain Archaea; phylum Methanobacteriota_B; class Thermococci; order Thermococcales; family Thermococcaceae; genus Thermococcus. The sequence continues at coordinate 155,058 of NZ_JAMOQU010000019.1, read as the reverse complement.
TATCATGAGCATTCCGAGCCACCACATCGGAAGGCTCGTGGTGACCATTGCCAGGATGGATATGGTTCTGTCGAGCAGGCTTCCAGGACTGCGGGCGCTCTTGATACCGAGGGCAAGACCTATGATGATAACCAGGATTTCCGCGGTTGTGAAGAGGAGAACGGTCCTCGCAAGGGCTGTCTTAATCTGGTCCGTTATGACAGTGGTTCCAAAGACCTTCTGGAAGGATTGTCCCCATTTGAAAAAGAACGTATTTATCGCGTATTCCCACGTTCTCTTCCAGTAGGGCTGGTCGAGGTGGTAGTACTTAATCCTGGTCTGCTTGTACTGCTCAATGAGCTCCTGAGAAGGCTGGGTGTGGTGGGTCTGCGTGTAAGACCTGACCCACATCTGCACTTCCTCGTTCACCTGGGCGGTCAGCTGTATTGTTGCGAGCTTCGTGAAGAGGGCGGACATCAACAGAACCGCCAGGAAGAGGATTATCACAGCGTTTATCAAACGGTACGCCACGTACTTTCCAAAGCTCATCCCCATTCTATCCCCTCCAGCAGCGATACTACTGGCTCTCCATGAAGTCAACTTTTACGTGCCAGTTAAAGTTTAAATAGTTTTCCCCAAAACGAGCACAAATGTACACATTTTGAACACAAGAACAGCCGTGTTCATCAGGTAGGAACAAGAAAAAGAGGGAAAGGAAATCACTTCCTCCTCCTGAGGAGGAGCGGCACTATGGCAAGGCCGACGATGAAGGCCGGGCCACAGAGTTCCTTCTTCTCCTCGCCACCGGCGCTGGATGAGGTAGTTGGCTTCTCAGTGCTGGGCTTGCTGGTGGTCGGCTTCTCCTCACTGCTGGTGGTCTGCGTGGTGGTGGTCGGGGTCTCCTTCGGGGCGGGCATTATTGACCTAGCTGAGAGGATGCTGCCAACACCGCTTATCGGGTCAACGAACTCGACCTTTATCTTCTTGTTGAGGAGGAAGAAGTTCCAGGTCTCGGCGGTGTAGACACGCGGAGCGTTGAGCGAGTGAGTACCGTAGGCGAGCTTGTAGAGGTCCCAGAACTGGTCAAGGCTCTCGAGCTTGACGGTGTCGTTGTTCGGTCCGGTCCACTTGGCGAAGGCAAGCAGGCTGGCGAGGTCGTAGCCGGTCCAGTCAAGGATCTTCTCAAGCTTGTCTGGAGTGTTGTAGTACTTGAGGTCAACGGTGCTTATGAACTTGGCAAGGTCACCGTTGGCAGTAGCGTCAACGAGGTCCCTGACGGTCATCGGGTTGTGGTAGTCGGTACCCCAGTTCGGGTCAACGTAGATGTCGAAGAACCAGAAGTCCCAGGCAAGGCTCGCAACGTCCTGGATTCCGCTGACGACCCAACCCTCAGTGTAAACGTGCCACTGGAGGGTGGTCGGGTCGCTGAGGTAGACGGCCTTGCTGGCCTGGCTCCTCTGCCACTGGAGGAGGTCAACCTTGAAGCCCGCCTTCTGGAGTATCTGGGCAAGGTACTTGCCCTCATCAAGCCTCTCGTCCTCAACACGAGCAATAATCTTCACGGTAACAGGCTCTCCGTCGAAGGTCCAGACGCCATCCTTCTTCTCAAGCTTGTGACCCTTCTTGGCGAGCTCCTGAGCGGCCTTGTTCATGGCCTCGTCAATCATCTTGATGGCGTAGGCCTCGTCACCCTGCGGGGTGAAGCCAAGGGCCTTGGCAACCTTCATGTAGTTGCTGTAAGCGTCAACCTGACCGCTGACGGCGGTACCGAAGAGCGGAGCACCGCTTCCCTGGAGGACCTGGCTGACGATGTACTGCCTGTTGATGAGCCAGTTCATAGCAAACCTGACCTCACGGAGCGCGAACGGGTTGAACTTAGTCTGGCCGCTTGAGTTGACGAGACCGGTCTGCGGGTCGCCGACGAGGTTGAGGTTAACGCTCCACCAGACGGCGATGGTCTTCATCGGGTTGAGATTGTCACCGTACTCCTGGAGGGCCTTGGCTATCTTGTTGTAGGGCCTGGCGTACCAGTAGAGGTCGTACTCGCCCTTGGCAACGGCGAGGATAGCGGTGTCGTCGTTAAGGCTACCGTAGATGTCAATCTCCTTCCAGTACGGGTCCCACGGGAGCTTCTTGCCGTTTATCTCATCGGGGTAACCAACCCTCTTGTTGTTGGCAGCCTTGAGAACGACGGTCATGGCCTTCGGGTCGTACTTCTCAACGTAGTACGGACCGTCGCTGATGATGGCGTTGTTGTACTTGTCAACCCAGCTGATGACGCTCTCGTAGCCCTTCTTGGCAAGGTCCTCAGTCAGTCCAGCCTGCTCCTCGCTGATGCCCCACTTCTGGAGGACGTCCTTGGCGGTCTCAAGCCAGACTGGGATGAGCTTTCCGCCGTCGAGTATGGCCTGAGCCTCGGCCTTGAAGTACTTCATCTGGTCGGGGTCAATCATGTCAATCTGGTAACCATCCTGCGGCTGCTCGCTCCAGGAGAAGGCCTTACCGTTAACTCCATTGGCAACCATCTCGCTCATAACGTTGTAAAGCTCCCACGGAAGAGCCGGCTTCTCAATGAAGTTGACGGCGGTCGCCCACTTGCTGTACGGAACAATGTAGTCCTGATAGATAGTGTACTCGATGTAGTCGTCGGTGACCTTGTTGACCTTGAAACCCATTATGGTCTCGAGGGTTCCCTGGGCGTTGTTGCCCCATTCCTCGTCGTAATACTTGTCGTCCTTGCCGTCCTGGTAGGCCCACTCCCAGGTCATGGCGTAGTCGAAGAGGTAGTCAGCGAGGGTTATCTTCTGGCCGTCAACCCAGGTTCCGAGACCGCACTTCCAAGTAACGGCGCTGGTAGCGGTCTTACCCGCGTAGGGGCTGACCCACTTCTTCTCGGTTCCATTCCAGATTACGGCATCGTCCGGAACCTGAACGTTGTACTTGACGTCAACGAGCTGGCACCTGTAGTTGTGCCTCTGGGCGTCCGGGCCCATAACTATCGCCGGGTCGTTGAGGAAGTACCAGATGCGGTGGGTGTAAACGTCGGTCATTCCGCTCGGGGACGGGTTAAAGACACCCATAAAGAGACTACCCTGGGCAGCAAGGTACACGATTTTAAGCTTGTCTCCCTGGACCGTCTGCGCGCTTGCTGGCTTGGCAACCAAGAAAACGCTAAACAACATCAAGCCCATAACAAACAGGCTTAGGGCTTTCCTATTCATACTCCACTGCCTCCTTCACTTTTTGGCAACGTTGCCACATACGGGGTATAATGGCATGAAGCTATACATCCGAGCCCTATTTAAGGGTTACGTTAGTGTAAAAGGAACGGAAATGCAACCAAGATGACAACGGCGCTATTCAAAATTGGAAAGAATCCTGAGGAGGAACACGGCAATGCGATATCGAGCATTCCCATGAAAAAGCAGCCGGTGGCACAGACTGGTTAAACGCAAAATAAGCAGATACTCTCCCCATAGAAAGTCGAAAAAAGTATCTCCTTCCGATTTCACAATCAAAAATCTTAAAACCCCGAACCAAAAAACCCCGTGCGGGCTTCAATGCACGAGCTCGTTTTAAAGGGAAAGTTCCTTTTCAAAGGACGGATTGTGGAAGGCAGTATAGGTGTTGACAACGGCAGAATATCAAAGATATCTGTTCAAGAGCTTCGTGGAGAAAAAGAGCTGGATTTATCCGGGTATCTAATCCTTCCGGGCCTCATGGACACCCACGTCCACCTCAGAGACTTCAAGCAGAAGGAAAAAGAAACCGTTGAGAGCGGGACGAAGGCTGCTCTACATGGAGGAATCACGGCAGTTTTTGACATGCCCAACACGAAGCCACCTGTCATGGACTCAAGGACCTTTGAGAAGCGCCTTGAGCTCTTCCGAAGGAATGCCTACGCCGACTATGCCCTCAGCTTTTTGATGAGGAGCAACTGCGGAGAGGCTAAAAAAGCCAGGGCAGATTTCTACAAAGCCTTTATGGGCGCCTCCACAGGCGGAATCTACTCAGAGGACTTTGAAAGGGACTACGCCTGCTCACCCGGCGTTCTGAGCGTCCATGCGGAAGATGCAGAGCTAATCCATGAGAAACCCGAGAGACCGCCAGAGGTCGAAGAAGTGGCTGTAAAGCGAGCTCTTGAAAGCGCTGAGAGTCTCAAAAAGCCCCTCAACATCTGCCATGTCTCAACGAGGGGAGGAATTGAAGCCATACTCCGAAAAAACCTCCCCTGGGTGAGCTTCGAGGTCACGCCCCACCACTTGTTCCTGACGAAGAGGAACTACGAGAGGAACCCGCTCCTGAAGGTCTATCCCCCTCTGAGGACGGAGGAGCACGTTAAAGCGCTCTGGGAGAACTTCTCGCGGATTCCTATAATAGCAAGCGACCACGCACCGCACACGCTCGAGGACAAGGAAGCGGGAGCGGCGGGGATTCCTGGGCTCGAGACGGAGGTTGCGCTCCTCCTCGATGCAGTGAACCGTGGGATTATAGATATCCTTGACATCGTTGAGAAGATGCACGACAACCCGATTAAGGTCTTCGGAATCAGAGGTAGGAACTTCGCCATCGGAAACGAGGCCACCTTTACGGTCGTTGACCTTAAGCGGGAGTGGACGGTCAAACCGGAGGAGTTCTACACCAAAGCTAAATGGAGCCCCTGGGAGGGAAGGAAGTTAAAGGGAAAGGTTGTGATGACGATTCTCCGCGGAAAAGTCGTTATGGAGGCTGACGAAATCGTAGGAAAGCCTGAGGGGGTTCGTTTGGATGTACAGCGTGGTTGAGCTGAGGGAAACCTGGGAGGTTGCAAAGAACGTTAAGGCCTTTAGGCTCTCGAAGGGGTTCGACTTCATGCCAGGGCAGTTCGTGATGGTCTGGCTTCCAGGAGTCGGTGAGAAGCCCTTCAGTCTGGCATGGAAGGACCTGCTCGTTGTCAAGCGCGTCGGGCTCTTCACCTCGAAGCTCTTCGAGCTGGAGGAAGGCGAGAGGCTGTGGGTTCGCGGGCCTTACGGGAGGGGCTTCGAGAGAAAGTGGAAACGGGTAGCGCTCGTCGCCGGAGGGATTGGAATTCCACCGCTCTACGCCCTCGCAAGGGCGTGGGGAAAGGACTTCGAGGAGATAACCCTAATCTACGGCGCCCGCTCGAAGGAAGAGCTGGCCATTCTCGATATCGAGGATTACGTGGACGAGGTTGTAATCACCACTGACGACGGCTCTTTTGGGAGAAAGGGCTTCCCAACGGACGTCTTAGCCGAAAGAAAGAGTGAATTTGAGGGGGTTTATGCCTGCGGTCCGGAACCCATGCTCAAGGCCGTTCTGAGGGTCATGGACTACGGAAACGTCCAAGTCTCGGCGGAGCGCTACATGAAGTGCGGAATCGGCGTCTGCGGTTCATGCAACCTCGGAAAGTACCTCGTATGCAGAGACGGCCCGGTCTTCGACGGGGTTCAGCTTAGGGGACTGCTCTGACCAATCACTTTTTAAGTCCCTTTTATCCGCTCCGGCCGGTGAGAGGATGAGGTACAGCTGGGAGGAGTTTGCGAGGAAGATGGGCGTCGAGCCCCAAATCCTTGAAAACGAGGAGGCGAGGCTCCTAAAGAAGTTCGTTGACGAGATGCTCTACCCGAGCCACTGCAGATACTGCCAGGGCCTCGATTTGAGCAATCCAAACCCCGTTCACCACCCGAGCTACGAGCTTACTCCAGCGTGCAACCACGACTGTATCTTCTGCTACTCGAACGTCGCGGTGAAGCTCGGGAAGGCCCCGAAGCCGGGCTACTACGGCTGGGAGAACCCGAAGGCGATAACCGTTTCGCAGTACGGGGAGCCACTGCTGAGCAAGCGAATAGTAGAGGTCAACAGAATGCTCCGCGAGAGGTTTCCCGAGGCGAGGCTCGACCTCCAGACCAACGGCTCGCTCCTCACCGAGGAGCTCTGGCAAAAGCTCGACTTCGACATCGTCATGATAAGCCTCGACGCCTCGACACGCGAAAAGCACCTCAAAATTACGAACGCCGACACCTTCGACGCCGTCGTCAACGCGCTGAGGATAGTTGGGAGCGACAAAAGCGTCCGCTCGGTTGTGAGAACCATATTCATGCCAGGAATAAACGACGAAGACATACCGAGGATAGCGGAGCTGGCAGCTTCCCTTGGAATAGACGAGATGCACCTACAGCCGTTGACGATTCACGAGCTCAACGTGGACCGGCTCAGAAAAGCCGGCCTCGATTTCGAGAGGGCCGAGAGCATGAGGGAGCTTCTCAAGACAGCGATGGAGGCAAAGAAGTACATAGACGTCAGGATAAGCGGTTGCCTTTTAGCCCAGCTCAAGAAAATGGACGCGCTCACGCTGTTCAGCGTCAGGAGGGTCGCGAGGGAAGTCGCGCCGGTTGTGAAGAGGGCGAGATTTGAGTAGCGACCACAACTTTTTTATTCATTCCTTGTGTAATTAAACCGATGACCACTAGAATAATTGGAGTTATCCTAAGGGAGTTGGCTATATTTATAACGGTGGTTATGATACTGTCGGCTCTCATAGCATCCTCAGAAGCCACTCTACGCGGGGAATCCATTGGAAGTGCACTGCACCCCGCAAACCTCGTCAACAAAACAAAAGAGTACTTCCAGTTTTCGGCCGACGTCTTCAAAAATGAGGATGAAAAGGTAATAACGATAACTAGGGGCAACTCAACTCTCATATACTACATCCCAACCCCACACAGCATCTTCACTTCCACCGTTGGAACAACCCCGGGCACGTCAATTCTCCTGACCCTGGCAATTCTTTCGGTTTCGCTCCTGTTGATTCTCATCTTCGGAGCCCTGTGGGGCTTGAGAGCCGGTTATCGGGAAGGAATCCCAGATAGAATCCTGAGAATCCTCGGGCCCTCTTTCTCCGCTATTCCCGGCTGGTTCTGGGCAGTTGCACTCCTCTGGATTCTCTGGTGGAAGCTCAGCGTTCTCCCCCTGAGCTACCTCGACTACATTCATCGGGCAAGCGTTGAGGGCAGTGTTACCGTTTTCACCCACCTGAAGGGCCTGGCCCTGCCGATTCTCACCCTAACCCTGGTCAACATTCCCGTTTATGCAATGACCGTCAGGAACCTAATCATCAGGGCAAGGGAGGAGGACTACGTCATAACCGACGTCCTAAAGGGTCTCCCCAACGGCAGAATAGAGCGCAAGCTCCTCCGCGTTGTCCTTCCGAGCTTCCTGACCTTTACGAGCTATAGCTTCCTAAACCTGCTGATGAACGACATGGCGGTGGAGGTTCTCTTCAACGTTCCAGGAATCGGCAGGACGTTTATGATAGGAGTCGGGGAGTTAATCTTCTACCTAAAAGGGAGCATGCTCTTCTTTGCGAGTCTTATAATGTCCACCCTGTACTTCGTGAACGCTTCAATCCTTGAAGGCCTGTACCTAAAGCTCGACCCAAGGGTGAGGCGGGATGAGTAAGTTCTCGGTTCTTATAATAGCATTCTTCATTGCATTCTCAATCATTGGGCCCCACATGGTTGTCGAAAAAAACGCCGAGAACTGGAACAACGCCTCCTACTGGAAGTACAACCCCATCGGGGTTCCCCCTGAGTGGTACGGCAAGCTGGCAGGACTCCCCAAGACGGAATGGCTTGAGGGAACCTACCAGAACGGCAGTTTCGTGTACTACTACGACTTTCACTACGAGAGCGTTCCCCAGAACATCTTGGTCATCCCAAACCTCACCAAGAGCCTGAGGATATCAATCGTTGACCCGCGCGGAAAAGAGTATTCCGTCTGGAACGGAATAGTTCCCGATTCCCTCAACCTAGCCACCATCCGTTCATCGATAATGAATATCGCAGAGGAAAAGTGCAATCCAAAGCCAACGTGGTCCCAGCTCCTGTTCCACAACCCGCTCAAGGCAGTATTCGCCGAACCAGGAACGGACTGCGTCTTCCATTTCGTCCCGCTAAAGGGAACCTACAAAATTGTAATAACTGGTACATTCGGAAAGCTCGAACCCAACGACGAGCCGAAGGTTAGAGTCCTAGGGTTAAGCTACGGCAGGCTGGGGACGGATGCTTACGGGAGGGACGTTTGGACAGGCTACGCCTACGGCGCAAGGGAAACGATAATGGTTTCAATACTCGGCGCGGGCATTCTCGCGCTCCTCGCCTTTGCCGTAGGCTCCCTGAGCGTCATTTCAACGAAGTTCGGTTCCATAGTAAACGCGGCCTCCAAGATTTTAACCTCAACCCCATCCCTGCCACTGGCAGTGCTCCTCGTCGTAATTCTCGGCCATATCGAGTATGGTCTAACTCCCAATGACATCAAGATACACGTCAACCCCTACGTGATGGCGCTCATAGTCGCCATAGTCTTCATAGGCACCTCTTCGAGGGAAATCCGCTCCATAGTCGAGGAGGAGCTCAGAAAGGAGTACATAGAGTCAAGCAGGGCAATGGGAGCAAGCCCACTCCAAATCCTGAGGTTTCACATACTTCCGGTTCTGCTTCCGTACGTGGTTTACCTCTTTACAATCTCAGTACCAGGGATAATAGCCTTCATAACCCTCCTCGGGTTCTTCCACGTCGTTCCGGGGTTCAACTGGGGCACCATAATGAGCACGCCCCTGATGGCTGGAATAGCGAGATATGTCCCATACTGGTGGCAGATAGTCCCCCTCGGCCTCTCCCTCGGTCTGATAGCCTACGCTTTTATAGACCTTGGAAGGTTCCTCGAGATAAGGTTCCTCAAAAGGTCTAAAACCTGAAACGCGTATTAAATGTGGTGGTGACGTTGCTGACCAAGGTTCTAGCAATCCTTCTCCTGTTAGCGTTTCCCTTCATAAACCTGACAATGACGGTATTCAGGCTAGCGGGTAAGTTGGCAGGAACGACGCTCAAGAGGACCCTTCATATCGACGTTCCCAGGAACCAGAAGAAAACCCTCGAACGGCTGTTCACCCCAATTTGGATCATAGTAGGCCTCTACGGGGCGTGGAAGGTTCGCTGGGACTACCTGGCCATGGTCTTCGCCTTTCTGGCCTTCAGAAGCGGTGCTAACGTCTCCAGGACGTTAGTTTACAGCGTTCACGACGGCAAGATTATCGAGAAGTACACGAGCGATAGCAGGGTCCTCGGGATAATCGGGAAGGCCGTTAAGGTGAGCCTGCTCCTTGAAGGCATGTTCGTTGTAGCTTTCGCGCTGGCCTACAAGGCCCTTTCTCTAACGACAACAGCAACGGGAACATCGACGACGCTGTTCGTGATGACCCTCTGGTTGGCGGGCCTAATCTTCGGAGCAATCTTCGGCTGGTTCATAGCGAGGAACAACGAGGGAATCCTCCTTGAAGACCAGATAACCGTAGTCCTGCTCTTCGCCGGAAAGAAGGGCAAGGAGAAGACCGAGGAAACGATTGACTCGGTTCTTAAAACTGCTAAGGGCTTCGAAAGGTGGAGGTAACCTTATAAAACGCGCCCCCTTCCTTTCGCCATGCTGAAGTGCTCACTCTGCGTCAACGATGAGAGAACTTCAAGAATAGACATCGTAAACGGAAAGCCAATATGCCGTGAATGTCAGGTTTACCTAAAGCACCCCCTCGACAGGGAGAAAATCAGGAAGGAACTTGAAGAACTCATGAAGGACGTCGACAGGGCAGTGGTTGCCTACTCCGGCGGAAAGGACAGCGTTGTTGCGCTCTATTTAGCCAAGGAAGTCTACAAAGTTCCGGAGCTCGAGGCGGTGATGATAGACCACGGGCTCATGGCCGAGGAAGCTATAGAGAACGCGAAGCGAATAGCCAAGCATCTTGGAGTTCCATTCAAAGTCTTACGCCACGACTACTCCGACATATTCAGAAACGCCCTCCTGAAGGGCCAGAGCCCATGCCGGGCCTGCTCGAAGAGGACGATGGAGAAGCTGAGGAAGTACGCCCTTAGGAACGGATACAAGTACATAATAACCGGCCACGAGCTTCCATTCGGCCACCACCCGTATAGGCTCATGAGCGGTGGAGTCGTTCAGATTAGGCTCCTCTCAATGATGACCGAGAGGGAGCGCTTTGAGATACTGAAAAAGCTCCCCTTTGAGTTTCCTGAGTTACCCGGCTACACCACCAACTGCCTCGTTCTTGGGCCGGCTCTGCAGCTCTACTGGGAGAAGCACGGCCACAGCTTCGAACACAGACGAATAGCGGCTCTCGTTCGCTACGGCCTCATGAGCAGGGAGAGGGCGGAGGAGGAACTCCAAAAGCCGGAGGTACCAGAGGAGCAGTGGAAGATTGTGCTGGAAAAGCTTGGGCTGGATAGAAACAGGTTCAAAGTTTAATAAATTTAATAAAAGGGAAATCGAGAAAAAGCCCACAAACTCCCTGAGAGCCCTTTGAAATTTTTCAATTTCTTACGGAAGGGAACGAGGACTGAAAAAGGAAAAATGTCAAAACTTTTAAACTCATGATGAGTATTTCTCATGGTGGAATAAGTGGGTGCGCGAAGACAAGTTGGAAAAGTAATAGTCAAAAACTTCGTGTTTTTTACCGTCGCCGTCTTCGTGTTCCTAATTCTCGTGACGTCTGCCCAGTGGAAGTTAACACAGTACAAAATACAAGACGTCTTTACGCAGAACCTCAAGGTCATACACGAGAACAGGCAGTACTTTGAGGCCCAGATGGAAAAGCTGGGAATGAACGAAACTGAGTACGCATGGTACTGGACGTATAAGGTGCTCAGGATAAAGCCAACTTTCACGGGAACCCTTGAGTACTACTTCAAAACCTCCCTATCCGTTTTCAAAGACCTCGGGAGCGCAGGACTCAAGGGCTTCAGCCACCCTATGGGCTATTACCTCAAAAACACCATCGTAATCCTAATCCTCGTGGAACTGTGCATTCTCGCAGTTGGAACGTACCTCGGCCTACGGGCAGGCTACAGGGGCGGACGCCTTGATTCCGTGATTTCCACCATGGCCCAGCTCTTCTCCGCAATTCCAGTGTGGTTTATAGGCGCCGTTGTGTTCCTGCTCGCTTGGAGGTTTTCAGTCCTTCCTGATTTCGCCATGAGAATCCAGCTCGCCTCAACTGAGGGTTCCCCCGGGCTGGGTGAGTACGCCGTCGGCTTCGCCCTGCCCGCTATCGCAATGATTCTCTCGGCAACGTGGGAGTACGCCTTCACGCTGAGGAACATCGTCGTGAGTGAAAGGAAGAGCGACCACATAACCTACGACATAGCAAGGGGCCTGCCCGACGGCAGAATCATGAAAAAGCTCCTCCGTGTGGTCTTTCCGAGTTTTCTAACCTACACAACCTACAACTTCATGGACGTTTTCATGAGCGTCCTCGTCATAGAGCTCGTCTTCGACGTTCCAGGCCTCGGATACATCCTGCTACACTCCTTCAGGGTAATCAACAAGCCGCCGGAGGGCGTTGGGTTCGTCTACTACCCAGAGGCCATCTTTGTCGTTGGTTTTGCCATGCTGTTGATTTACTTCATCAATTCGCTCCTGACCGAGATAGTCTACGTATACCTTGACCCGAGGGTGAGAAGACAATGAGGAAGATGAAGGCAGGCTTTGCGATTCTCCTAATCTACGTCCTCCTCGCACTCATCTCACCCCACGTGATTCCAGCGGAGGACATCAAGAACTGGAACTACAAAACCTACTGGCTGAAGAATCCCAGAATGGCCCCACCAGAGTGGGTTAACCTCTTTGGAAAGAACCTTCCTCCAACGGGAAACCTGAGGGAGGAAAAGCCCGGAGAGTACGTGTACAACTTCCACTACGACCAGCCACCACAGGACATCCTAATAATACCCCCAGCAAACTGGTCCGGCTTCGTAGAAGTAAAGGTACTGACACCGGACGGGAAGAGAGTAACGCTCTACTCCGGCACCATAACGAGAATAACGTCCACAGAAAAGGCCTTTTTCACAGTTTTTGACCTCGCAAGACAGATGGGAGTCAACGACGACATCTCGGACATGGTAGTCAAGGGGGAGGGTCTTAAGATTCTGTTTTTCAGAAAGGAGGGAGACGAATGGGTTCCAGTAAAAGGAAAGTACACCTTCAGAGTCAACGCCTCATCAAAAATAACCCTCCGCGTCGTTGGAAGAACTTACGGTCCCCTCGGAACGGACTCGGACGGGAGGGACATAGCGGTTATATTCCTCGGTGGACTGCCCCAGACTCTTGTGATAGTTTTTCTGACCGCCCTGACAACGGTTCTCCTCGGCACGGCGACGGGCTTGTTCGGGGCCCTCTCAGGAAAGCTAGGAGCCCTAGTGGAAGGCTTTGCAAAGGTTTCCTCGATGCTCCCCCTTGTTCCAGCGATGATTCTCCTCGTCCCAATACTCGGAAGCGTCAGCTACTATGGAACCATAGGGATATCAACCGGTGCTTTCGTCCTTGCCCAGTCGCTCCTCCTCTTCGGCAAGGTCAGCCAGAACGTCAGAACAATAACCATGACAGAACTCTCAAAAGAACACATCCTCGCCTCAAAGGCCGTTGGTGGAAGCGAGCTCTGGATTCTTAAAAGGCACGTTCTGAAGGCCGTTCTACCCTACGCGGTTTCCCAGCTCATACTAACGGCGGCCAAGGTAATATCCATAATCTCAATCCTCGGATTCTTCAACGTCAACTTCGGCTTCAACTGGGGAGAACTGCTCGCGATGGTGGTAACCCAGAGGGCCATCTACAACGGCGCCTGGTGGATGGTCCTGCCCGTTGGAGTGGCCATAACGGTGATAGCGATAGCCCTCCTGCTGATAAAAAGCGAAGTGGAGGAGAGGTTCATCAATCCTTGGGAGAGCCTATGAGCTCCCTCAGCTTTTCCTTTGCAACGTCGAGAACGTCTTCCGGTTCCGCCTCAACCCTTCCCCTTGCCAGGTTGTCGGTTCCACCGCCCTTGCCGCCGAGCTCCTCGATGACCTTTGAGAGAAGCTCCTTCATTGACACATCAACTTCCTCGTTCCTGGCAAAGAGAACGTAATCCTCGCTCGCGAGGAGGAGTATCGAACCGGGGTTGTTCTCAACGAAGTTGACTGCGAATGCCTGGGCATCCTTCATGGGCCACTTCTCGACGAGAGTGACAACGTTGTAGTCCCCTATCTCCTCGGCCTTGTCAATCAAGGCCAGTCCCTTCCAGCGCCAGAGCTCGTGCCTGAGTTCATCGAGTTTTTCCTCCAGGGAATCCATCTCGGCCTTCAGTTCCCTAACCCTCTCAACGAGCGGCCTGTTCTTGTTCGGCATCTCGCCCAGAGCGCTCCAGTAGTCCTCAAGGAGCTCGTTGAGCGCCCTCAAAGCCCTGTTTCCGGCGACGAACTCTATCCGCCAGAGGTTCTTGGACTTCTTGTAGAAGCGGAGAACCTTGATGAACCCTATCTCGGAGGTGTTCCTAACGTGGGTTCCACCGCAGGGAGTCCTGTCAACGTCGCCGATGCTCACTATCCTGACCCTGTCAGTTACCTTGCTCACGTGCTTCCTGAGGGTCTTGACGATGTCGTCGGGAAGGTACTTGAACTCCTCGACCGTTACGGGAATTCCCTCCGCTATTATCCTGTTGGCCTCGATTTCGGCCTCGGTAATCATATCCCAGTCGAGCGGACCGTTGACCTCAATCTTGTTGTAGTGCTCGAAAATCTGGAAGCCCGTCGTGTCGAGGTCGTAGAGCTTCTTCAGAACGGCCGAGAGGATGTGCTGGCCGGTGTGGTTCTTCATGTTCTCGTATCTCCAGTCCCAGTCGAGCTTCAGCTTAACTTCCTCACCCTTCTCAGGAAGCCTGCCCTCGATAACGCCCTCGTGCCAGATTTCCTCCCGCTCCTTCACCTTAGTGACCTCTATTATGAACCCGTCGCCCTCTATAAGCCCCCTGTCGGAGGGCTGGCCACCGCCTTCAGGGTAGAATATCGTTCTGTCGAGGAGAACCTCAACGAGGCCGTTACCCAAATCCTTAACCTCAACCACCTTTGCGGTGGTCTCCGTGAGGTAGGGGTCGGAGTAGTAAAGCCTCTCCGTCATTCCCAACACCTCACCTTTCAGCATGCTCCTTCGCGTACTCGCTGACCATCATCCTGAGGAGTGAGGCGAGTTCCTTGTTGTATTTATCCTGCATGTCGGCGAACTTCCTCAAGGCCAGGGCTATTCCCTTAAGCCTCTTGATGTCGTTCACTATCTCCTCCTGCTCGCGCGAAATCTCGTCGAGGACGGAGCTAATCTCGACCATCGCCTCTATGTCCCTGCCGAGTATCTCTGTGCCCTCCTTAATCCTGTCCATTACAGCTAAAGCGTCGCGGAGCGTCTCGAGCTGACCCATGACGCGGGTGTTGAAGTCCTTTATTTCCTTGGCGAGGTTCATCGTTTGAACGGCCATTTTTCGAATCTCATCGGCAACCACCGCGAAGCCCCTCCCGGCTTCCCCAGCTCTCGCGGCCTCTATCGAGGCGTTCAGGGCAACGAGGTTGGTCTGCTTCGCCACGCTCGCTATCGAGTCGCTTATCCTCGACACGTACTCAAGGTTCTCAACGAGGGTGTTGAACTCCTGGGCAAAGACTTCAAAGCGCTGGAAGAAGGGCAGGAACTCCTCCTGAAACTTTTCGAGCTCCTTCATAACCTGAGACAGCTTCTCAATGTTCTCGATAATCACCATGTTGTTCTCAAGGAACTGTCCGCTAATCTGCTCCGCCAGCTCGTCTATGATTTTGCTGGACTCCCTGCTGGAGGTTTTTATACGAACCGACTGAGCCAGGGCGTTCGATGCCTTCTCGATGCTCCTGACGTTCATGATACCACCTCAGCGGTAGAGGTCAACGCCACACTTCAGGTTCTCGAGGAAGTCGTAAAAGCGCGGTATGAACCTCTTCGGTATTATCGCCCCGTGCTGGGGCAGTATGGCCTCAACGTCGAGGAACTTCACCCTGTCGAGCCAGGCCTTTATGGCCCGGTTGCTGGCCATAAGCCTCTCGTGAACCGGCCTCATCGCCTGAATGTGCCTTTCCATGTTCTCAACAACTATATAGGGCTCGTCCAGGAGCGCTATGCCGATATCGCCGGTGAAGAGGAACTTGCTTCGGTGGTCATATATCGTGAAGTGTCCTGGGCTGTGGAGGAAGTGGGCAGGTATGAACTCGAGGGTCGTTGCCCCAAAGGGCATAGTCTCGCCCTCGTCTGGTAACTCATGGGTTACCGCCCCGACGTCCTCAAATCCGAAGTGCGGCAAAAACCTCGTCCAGAGCCAGTGGACTATAATTTTCGCATTGCTCACCTCTCTCCACAGGGGCAAGCTACCGGCAACGTCCGGGTCCTGGTGGCATATGTAGACGTACTCGATGTCCCTCGGGTCGATGTACTTTGACGCGTTGGCGAGAACCTTCGAGAAAATCTTATACCCTCCGGGGTCTATGAGGATGCCCTTCCCCCTGCTGACTATGAGGTAGCTGTTGACGTCAACGTCCTCTCCGCCTTCCTGTGTTCCAAGATAGACGACGAGGTGCTCGTCATCGCGGTAGAGAACGTGGTCTTTTCTCGGGTCGAGTCCGGGCTCAATAAAGTACTCTCCCATCGCTCACCCCCAGCTTAATTACGAGAAGAGTATATTTAAGCGATTTGCCTACACAAGCACCTACATAAACGCCCCTCAGAAAAAGGAGAGCGCAAAGGGCTCAGGAACCGCCCCTGGCCTCGATTAACGCCTTAACCCTCTTGAGCCTGAAGAAGTTCTCGCGCTCCATCTCGTCGAGGCGCTGCTTGATGAACTTAACCGTTGCCTCCATGCGCGGGATTATGATGTACTCGAGCGCGTTGACGCGCCTCTTGGTGACCTCAATTTCCCTCGCGAGCCTCTTGAGGGTCTCCTCGACCTCCGCAAGGCGGACCGCTAAATCAAGAACCTCCTCGAACTTCTCGGCCACGAGGTCAACCTTGGCGGAGCTCGAAACGAAGGCGTAACCCCTCTCACCCGCGTTCCTCTTGAAGCTCTCGGCCTCGATGAGGGGAACCGGGACGCCCATGACGTTCCTCTTCCTAATCTCGACCTCCCTGTTGGGCTTCACGGAGAGGCTTATCTCCTTGAGGCGGAGCGTTCCAACGTCAATCTCAGCCATCTGAAGGGCCTCAAAAGCCTCCTTCATCTTAAGGTTGAGCTCGCGCCTCAGCTGAAGCGCCTCGTCGTAGATTGTAAAGAACTCCATGACCAGAGCGTCCTGCTTGTCCTTGAGGAGTTTGTGGCCCTTCTTGGCCAGCTGGATGCGCCTCTTCAGGTTGAGGAGCTCCATTCGCGTCGGCTTCACGTTGAGCAGTTCTGCCATCTCGACCACCTAAAAAGTTGGTAGGGGCTCACTCGCCCCTCTTCCTGTACTTGGGGTGGTACTTGAGGATGTACTCCTTCCTGACACGCTTGAGCTCGCTCTCCGGAAGCTCGGCAAGGAGCTCCCAGCCAAGGTCGAGGGTCTCGAAGATGCTCCTGTCCTCGTCGTAGCGCTGGGCGACGAATTCTCTCTCAAAGCGGTCGGCGAACTTGAGGTATCTCCTGTCGGTCTCGCTGAGAGCCTCCTCACCGACGACGGCGACGAGGTCCCTAAGGGAGCGTCCCTCGGCGTAGGCCGCGTAGAGCTGCTGGCTGAGCTGTGGGTGGTCCTCCCTGGTTCTTCCCTTACCGATACCGTCCTTCATCAGACGGCTGAGACTCGGAAGGACGTCAATTGGTGGATAGATACCCTTCCTGTGGAGCTCCCTGCTGAGGACTATCTGGCCCTCGGTGATGTAACCGGTAAGATCCGGAATCGGATGGGTGATGTCGTCGTCGGGCATCGTGAGGATTGGCATCTGGGTTATGCTTCCCTTCTTGCCCCTGACACGACCTGCCCTTTCGTAGATTGTCGCCAAATCGGTGTACATGTAACCCGGATAACCGCGCCTTCCTGGAACCTCTTCTCTGGCAGCGGAAATCTCACGCAGGGCCTCGGCGTAGTTGGTCATGTCAGTGAGAATAACCAGAACCTGCATGTCGTAGTCGAAGGCAAGGTATTCGGCAACCGTCAGCGCCATACGCGGGGTAATGATACGCTCGATTGCCGGGTCGTCGGCGAGGTTGAGGAAGAGGACGGCCCTCTCTATTGCTCCGGTCTCCTCGAAGCTCTTCTTGAAGAAGTTGGCCTCCTCGTAGGTGATACCCATCGCCGCGAAGACGACGGCGAACTGCTCCTCCTCACCGAGGACCTTGGCCTGCCTCGCTATCTGGGCCGCGAGCATGTTGTGTGGCAGACCAGAACCGCTGAAAATGGGCAGCTTCTGACCGCGGACGAGGGTGTTCATACCGTCTATGGCCGAGATACCGGTCTGGATGAAGTCCCTCGGATAGGCTCTCGCGACCGGATTGAGCGGTGCACCGTGAACGTCCCTCCTGTCCTCGGGGATGATTTCCGGTCCGCCGTCGATGGGCTTACCGATACCGTTGAAGATTCTTCCCAGCATGTCCATTGAAACGGGAACCTTGAGGGTCTCGCCTGTGAAGCGAACGCTGGTGGTCTTAACGTCCAAATCGCGGGTTCCCTCGAAGACCTGGACTATAGCGAGGTTCTCCCTGGCCTCGAGCACCTGTCCCTTCCTCTTCTCCCCGCTCTCGGTCTCTATCTCGACGACCTCACCGTAGGCAACTCCCTTGACGCCCTCGACAATCATCAGCGGGCCGTAAATCTTGCTAACGGTGGAGTACTCCATTCCCGGCATGAGCATCACGCCCCGTACTTCTTGAAGAGCTCTTCAAACTGCTCGTTCGTCTCATCGATGAGAGCCCTAATCTTCTCAACGTCGGGCTCGAACTTCATACGGCCAATCTTCTCCCTGACCGGGAGCTTGGCTATCTCGTCAACCGGAACGCCCCTGTCAACGGCCTCCATGGTCCTGTTGTAGAAGTTGAGGATTACGCGCATCATGGTGACCTGCTTCTTCGGCGGGCAGTAGGTGTCGACCTCGTCGAAAGCATCCTGCTGGAGGTAGTCCTCACGGAGCATCCTCGTAACGATGAGTATCGCCTTCTCCCTGTCGGGCAGTGCATCTGGACCGACGATTCTGACAATCTCCTGGAGTTCGGCTTCCTTCTGGAGGAGGGCCATAGCGGTGTCGCGCATCTTCCTCCACTCTGGGTCAACATTCTCGTGCCACCAGTCCTGAATGGCGTCGAGGTAGAGTGAGTAGCTCCTCAGCCAGTTGATTGCCGGGAAGTGCCTCCTCCTCGCGAGGTCGGCGTCGAGGGCCCAGAAGACCTTGACGACACGCAGGGTGTTCTGGACGACGGGCTCGCTGAAGTCTCCACCAGGCGGTGAAACGGCACCGATGACGGAGACACTACCGACCCTCGGCTCGCTTCCGAGGGTAACGACACGACCGGCACGCTCATAGAACTCCGCTATCTTGCTCGCGAGGTAGGCCGGATAACCTTCCTCACCGGGCATCTCCTCGAGACGGCCCGAAATCTCACGCAGGGCCTCGGCCCACCTGCTCGTTGAGTCTGCCATCAGAGCGACGTCGTAGCCCTGGTCGCGGAAGTACTCCGCTATGGTGATTCCGGTGTAGATTGAAGCCTCACGAGCAGCCACCGGCATGTTTGAGGTGTTGGCTATCAAAACCGTTCTCTCCATGAGCGGCTTCCCGGTCTTCGGGTCCTTGAGCTTGGGGAACTCCTCAAGGACGTCGGTCATCTCGTTTCCGCGCTCGCCACAGCCTATGTAAACTACCACCTGTGCGTCACTCCACTTCGCCAGCTGGTGCTGGGTGACGGTCTTTCCTGAACCGAACGGACCCGGAATGGCGGCTGTTCCACCCTTGGCTATCGAGAAGAAGGTGTCTATCGTTCTCTGTCCGGTGATGAGCGGAACCTCGGGCGGGAGCTTGTTCTTGTAGGGCCTCTTAACACGGACGGGCCACTTGTGGTACATCTTGAGCTCCTCTATGCTCCCGTCGGGCTTCTTGACCTTGGCAATAACCTCTTCGACGGTGTAGTCTCCTTCCTCGGCTATCTCGACTATCTCACCCTCGACCCATGGAGGAACGAGGATTTTGTGCTCGATGATGCTGGTTTCGGGAACGACACCGAGGATGTCTCCACCAGTGACCTTGTCGCCGACCTTAACGGTTGGCGTGAAGTGCCACTTCTTGTCCCTCGGCAGTGCAGGGGCGGTAAGACCCCTCGCTATGAAGTCTCCGCTGAGCTCGCGGAGCTTTTCAAGCGGTCTCTGAATTCCGTCGTACATCGAGGTGAGCAGACCGGGACCGAGCTCGACGCTGAGCGACGAACCGGTTCCCTCAACAGGCTCACCGGGCCTAATGCCTGCTGTCTCCTCGTAGACCTGGATGACTGCCTTGTCGCCTTCGAGACGGATGATTTCTCCGATGAGACCCATCTCACCGACGCGAACGACCTCGTACATCTTGCTTCCTTTCATGCCGTCCGCAACGACGAGTGGTCCCGTAACACGAATTATCCTTCCCATTTCCCTTCACCTCTTGAGCTCAACACCGATAGCCCTCCTGACTATCTCGCGGAGGGCCTCTTCACCGAACTTAGAGCCCGACTTATCGGGCACCTGAAGGATGATTGGAATCGTAACGTCCGGAATCTCAACCCTCTGGGCGAACCTCTCGGTTATGAGTATGATTCCCACGTCGCCCCTCTCAATGAGCTCCTTAAGCTTGTTCCTAAGCCTCTCCATCTCAAGGGGAGTGTCTTCAAAGGCGTAAACCTCGTGGGCCCCAGCCAGCTTGAAGCCCAGAGCGGTGTCCCTGTCGCCGAGCACGGCTATCTTCATGCCACCTCACCCGCGAGCTCCTTTATCCTTTCGGGCTCAACGCCGTTCTCTATCAGCTTGGCTATTGCCCTCAGCTTTCTGATTTCCCTCTCCTTCCTGAGGACGTAGCTCAGTGGCGTGGCTATGCTGAGCGGGTAGAAGCGTTCGAGCTCTGAAATCCTCTCGATTATGTGGTCGTTGAGTGCCTTCTCGAGGACGCTCAGGTCTTTCTCTATTTCCTCCCTGACGTCCCTGATTACCTGACCGTACTTAGTCGAGTCGAGCTCGGCTAAGGCCATGTCGAAGGAGTCAACGTGCAGGAGCGGGTCGAGCTTGACGGTTCCACCCGGAATCAGCATCGGCTTTGTCTCTTCCGCCGAGAGACCAGCTTTCTTTGCCCTGAGCGCGGTAAGGATGTTGACCCTGTCTATCGAGAGCCTCACGAACTCCTCTAAGATAATCCTCTCGTCGTCCTTCCTTGAGAGGGCATAGCTCAGCAGTTTTCCGTAGTGCATCCTGTAGAGCTCGGTCTCGAAGCGCGTGACGTCTATCTCGCCGAGCAGGAGCTTCTGGTAAACTTCCTCGTAGGGAGTTCCCTCGAGGATTACGAGGATTTCTTCGAGGGTCTTAGCCTCGGCCATCGCCTTGACCTTGGGAAGCATCGTTCCGAGCTCGACGACGTAGTCGCTCGCGGGCTCGTTGGCGAGCTTGGCCTTGACGACGTTGGCTATGTTCCTGACGTCCCAGCCCTCGAGGAGGAGCCCAAAGAAGCCCCTTGAGCGCTTGGGGAGTATCCTGAACATGAGCCCGTAGGTTCCGGCTAAGGCCCTCTCAAGGGCCCTCTCAACCTCCTCAACGGTGTAGCTTGAAACGTCGGCGAGGTAGTCCTTGTAGTCGGTGTCCTCCAGGTTCACGACGAAGTTCTGAAGGGTCCTGCTTTCAGCTAATTCGTTGAACTTCTGCTCTGTGAGGAGCTTCGCTTCCATGGCCTTGATTCTGGCGTTCGGATACGAGTAGGGGGTATATTTCCAGAGTATCCTGGCGGTCTTGTAGCCCACCCAAGTGAAGACGACTGCAATGGTGGTGTTGAGGATTCCCGTTACTGCCTCCATCTCAATCACCCGAAGAGGGCCTTGGCAATGGTAGCCCTCAGGTCACTCTCAAAGCGCTCTATCCTGGCCTCGAAAGTGTTGTCAACCCTAACCGTTCCGTCGGAGCTCTCCACGAGGATTCCGCCGATGGTCTGAATCGGCTCACCGACGGTGACCTCAACGTCCTTTCCAAGGAATTCCTTGAGCTTCTCCCTGAACTCGGGAAGCCTCTCAACGATGAGCTTGAGGGTCCTCTCGTTGGAGCGGACGATTACCTTATCGGTTCCGAGCTCCTCAACGGCCTTTGCAGTGAGTTCAACGAGCATCGGGAAGTACTCGTCCTCAGGAAGGTTCGCGAGCCTCTCCTTGAGGGACTCGATGACAGACCTTATGAGCTCCTCCTGAACGGCGAGCTTCTTCTTCCTGACCTCGAGCTTGGCGTTGGCTATTATCCTCTGCTTCTCTATCTCGGCCTGGGTCTTGGCCTTTCGGAGTATCCACTCGGCCTTGGCCTCCGCCCTCTTTCTGGCCTCTTCCTTGAGCTTCTCGGCCTCTTCTCTGGCTTCGCTGAGTATGTACTGTATCTTCTGCTCGGCCTCCCTGTTTATCTCCTGAATTATCAGTTCAGCCCCTTCCATCTTCAATCCTCCTCAAGCTGTAAAAAGGAGAGGGTTCAGAGACCGACGCCGGTGGCAATCATGATGAGCGCACCGACGAGACCGAAGATGGCCATGGTCTCGGCCATAGCGGCGAAGATGATGCCCTGGGTAAAGGTCTTCGGGTTCTTGGCAACGGCACCGATTCCAGCGCTCGCGATGATACCCTGCGGTATAGCGGAGAGACCGGTGAGGCCGACGGTAAGGCCGGCACCAAAGAGTATGGCGCTCTTAACTATGTTGTCGGTTGTTGCCTGAGCGAACTTGAAGCCGCCGCCTATGATTCCCGCGCTGAGCAGGATTAGGAACAGCGTAATGAGACCGTAGATGCTCTGGGTCATCGGCAGACCTTCGAGTATCAGCGCGTTCTTGAAGTTCTTCTCGTCCTCTGCAACGACTCCTGCAGCTGCGGCACCTGCCACTCCAACACCAAAGGCCGAAGCGGCTCCAGCCAGCCCTGCCGCGAGGGCGGCACCAAGGGATACGTAAACTATCGGGTCCATCCTTCATGCACCTCCATCAGCTTTCAACTCGAGTTTTGAAACCTCCCTCTTGGACTTGAACGGGGTGAAGGGCTTTCCATCGCCCGAGTAAAAGGTTCCGAAGAACTCAACGTACTGGAGACGGAGCGAGTGAACGAACGCTCCGAGGGCGTTTATGGCAGTCGAAAACAGCTGACCGCCGACGAAGATAATCAGACCTATGATGATTCCGAGCGGAACGACGCTTATCTTGATTCCCCAGACCATGTCTACTAAAACGTTGATGACCATCGCTATTCCGCTGGTTGCCAGTGCGAGGGCCATGAGCCTTGCGTAGCTGAGCCAGGTTCCCACGAAGCCGAAGAAGTCCGAGATTATCATCAGCGCCGCGAGTCCGCCGTTGGCAACTATCTCGCCGATTGCGAAGAGTACTATGCCGATTCCGAAGAGTGCCTTAGCGGGCATTGCAAGAGAGGCGTTCCTGGTCGCGAGGAGGACTATGGCGATTATAATCAGCATCCAAGGAAGCTGCTCAAGTACTGCCCCCTTGACGTCGCCGTTCTTCCACTTGACTATGAAGCCTATGGTGTAGCCAGTGAAGAGGTGCGCGAGACCTATGGCGAGTGCAAGCATTAAGACAAACATCGGGTCTTTTAACGCATCCGCTATGCGCCAGAACTGGGCGTTCGGATTGCCCGTGACGTACTGGAGGACTATGTCTCCTGCGTTGCCGAAGTAGCTGCCGAAGAGGATTCCCATGAGCATCGTGAAGACCGAGCTCCAGAGAAGGGTGTAGGCGAACTTGTAGGTTCCGTCGTTGAACTTCTTGTGTCCCTTGACGAGAAGTGCCGCGACGATGCCGACGATGAGACCGTACATGAAGTCGGTGAGCATGAAGCCGAAGAAGAACGAGTACGTGAAGGCTATAATCGGCGTTGGGTCTATCTCGTCGTACCTCGGAACGCCGTACATCTCGGTGAGCATCTCGAAGGGTTTCGCCCAGCTTGGGTTCTTGAGCTTAATCGGAATCTCCTCGATTTCCTCTCTGCTCGGCTCGCGGACGTTTATGTAGGCCTTACCCTCGGTGACCTTCTTTATCCCTTCAAGGACCTTTGGAACGTCAACCCTCGGGAGCCAGCCCGTTAATGCGAAGGTCATGTTCGTCCTCGCGAGCATCGGGAGCACTGAGGCCTTGTCGCGCTCGTTTTCCATCAGCTCCTGGTAGAAGACGACGTCGTCGTAGTACTTCTCGGCGAGCTTTTCGGCTTCCTTCTTCGTCTTGTCGAGCTCCCTGAGCTTAGCATCGAGCTTCTTCCTGTACTCCCTGACGAGTTCCTCGGGCGTTCCCTCTCCCTCGGGAACCTCAATCCTCTCAAAGGAGTGCTTGGCCAGGACGGAGTTGACCTTATCGTGGTCTTTTGAAAGGTTTGCAACGACGAGGAGCGCCTTGTCGCCGAGCTCTTTGCTCACAAGGGCGACCCTACCCTCCGTGATTTTCCTAAGGTCTTCGATGAGCGCCTGGAGCTTTAGCCTTTCAACGGAACCGACGGAAACCTCGACGAGACCGCTGTGCCTGAGGTACTGAACGGGAAGCTTGAAGACGGACAGGAGTTCTAAGGTGGCTATGGCCTCTTTAATCCTCTCAATCTCGGTCTGAAGCGAGCTGAGCTTCCCTTCAACGGCCCTTATCTCGGGCTCAGCCTTTGCGAGGAACTCCTCAACGTCCTTGATGAGCTTCTCAATGCCCTCGTAGCGGTAGGTTCTCTTGGCCTTCTCCTTGGGGAAGAAGAACTCCTTTATTCCCCCTCCATGAGCCTTCTTGTGGGCCTTCAGGAAATCAACGAGCCTTGAGATTGTTATGCTGTAGGAAGCGGCCTTCCTGTGGTACTCGTTGGGAGCATCTTTCTGGGCGATTTTAACGTCGAGCTCGCGAATCTCCACGAGCCCGGCCTCGTGAAGGTAGGTCAGCAGCTCGTCCTTGTAGCGGTTGAGCGTTATGACGTCGAGCTTGACCATCTCCTCGGGCCTGAACATCTCAGCCCCCTCTCACGAGCTCTATTGCCTGGGTTATGGCGCTCTCGAAGTTGGCCTCGGCCTTCGCGCGGAGGGACTCAATCTCCCTCTCGCCCTCCTCAAGAATCTTCTTGGCCTCGGCCTCCCCCTCTTCCCTAGCTTTCTGAACGAGGGAGTCTGCCTCAACCTGAGCCTTGGCGAGGATTTCCTCTTTTATAGCCTTTGCTTCTTCCTTGGCCCTGAGGACGATGGCCTTTGCTTCCTCCTCGGCCCGCTCAATACGCTCCTCTGCTTCCTTTTCTGCATCAACAATCCGCTTGATGACGTCCTCCATGAGCCGTCCCTCCGATGACCCTGAAAACAGTTGAGCTTTTCGCCACCTTTGGCTTCCCTAACTGGTTTAAATAGTTTATGGTTTGGGGTAGGGACATGGAAAAATGATTAGAGGGGTGCACGCATTTTCGTCGGATTTTAGGTCTACTCCCCGCCCTCCAAAAGTTCCTTCACTTCCTTGAGGACGGAGTTCTTGGCAAAGACGATGACCTGACCTTTCTCGGGCAACTTCGTATCGCCGGAGGGAATGATTAAGTTGCCCTTTTCGTCGTAAACCGCTATAATCAGCGCGTCCTTGGGGAGGTTGAGCTCCTTAACGAGCTTTCCAGCAATCCTGCTGTTCTCGTCTATCGTGAACCTCACTATCTCGGCCCCCTCCTTGGGGAAGAGAACGCGGTCAAAGCCCGGTGTGACTATGTTCCTGCTGATGTATTCGGCCGCTATCTCCTCCGGCGAAATCACGAAGTCGAAGTACTTCTTCAGGTCGCCGACTTCTTCGAAGATTTTCTTATTCTTTGGGTTGCTTATCCTCAGCGAGGTCTTGACGTTCGGGTTGAGGTTCTTAGCCAAGATGCAGGCGAGCAGGTTGGCGTCGTCCTTGCCCGTTAAAGCGGCAAAGGCGTCGGCCTGCTTTATGTTTGCTTCTTCCAGCGTCTTCGGGTCCGTTGCGTCGCCCTCTATGACGAGGCCATTTATCTGCATCGAGAGCTCCTTCGCCCTGTCCCTGTCCATCTCTATTATCGTGACGTCGTGGCCGTCCTCCTCAAGCATCTTGGCGACGAGGTAGCCAACCCTTCCGGCACCCATTATTATAACGTACATCAGTCCTCACCGACGAGGTACTTGGCTATCTCAGCGTAGGCAGGCCTCGTGATGAATATTCCTATGAGGACGCCGATGATGGTCGTCACCGCGAAGCCCTTCAGCGTTCCGACGAAGTAAACCAGGAGGAAGCTCATGGCCGCTACCGTGGTTGCTGCCGAGGCGAATATGATGAAGAACGCCCGTCCAATCCTCTTGAGCGTGCTTGAACGCCTCGTTATCTTCGTGAGCTTTTCGCCCCCGAGGAGCTCGTCGGTTATGACTATCTGCTGGTCTACTCCCGTACCTATTGCCGCGATGATGCCCGCTATGCTCGGCAGGTCGAGGTTCCACTTGATTAAGGCGGCGATTCCGAGGATTATGAGAACCTCAAAGAAGCTCGTACTGGCAATGGGTATGGCTATCCCCCACTTCCGGTAGTGGAAGTAAACGATTAGAAGCACGGCTATGAGGGCGCCTATTCCCGCGTAGAGAGCTTGGGTCCTGAAGTTCTCACCGAGCTTAGGAGAGATAAACTGCATTCCGATGACCTTGAGCTTGACCGGAAGCGAACCGCTCTTGAGGACGGTGTAAACGGTCTTGGCCTCCTGCTCCGCCTGAAGCCTGTCAGAGGCATGACCGGTTATCTGAACGTCGGTCTGAGGTTCGCCGTTGGCAAGACCCTCACCGAGTGAATACGGGCCATAGAGACCGAGAACGCTGCGAACGAGCTCCGCATCACCAACACCGCTCTGTCTCGGTACGTAGCGGACGCTCACGTTCATTGCCCTGAGCTCGTCAACGAGGCTCGTTCCAACGTCAACGAGAACTATCGGCTTACCGTCGGCGAGCTTCTTGATCTCCTCAGCGCTCTGATTGGCGTAGGCTATCGTGGTTACGTTAAATGCCCTGTTGATTCTCTCTATGAGGTAGGGAGCCTGAGGTGCCTGAGCGTTGAAGGCGGTGCTGTTCATGAGGTCGTACATGCTCTTGGGAACAACGAGGAGCGAGTTAACGGGAGGGTCGAGGAACATGTCAACGGGCCAGCCGGCCTTACCCTTTGCAAGCTTCGCGAACTTCTCAGCGGCTTCCTTAGAAATCCTGAATGGAACAGCCCAGCTGTTATCCGGCTTAATCTGATACACCCCGACGTAGGTTATGTCCTTGCCCGTTCCAAATATCACGCCGTCGAACTCCATGTAGAAGACACCCTGGCTCTCAATAACCCTCTTGAGAGCGTTCGCCTCCTCAGGACTCGTTACGTTTGCCACCTTGACGAGGACTATCTGGTCCCCCTGGGCCTCGACGCTTATGTCTCTCAATCCAAAGGTGTTCAAACGCTTCTGGAGTGAATCAGTGACGAGCTCCATCGTCTTGGAGTCAACGGGGTGCTCTGTCTGGGCAACTATGGCAACTCCACCCGCGATGTCTATTCCATAGGTTAATGGACGAACGGCAAGCGTCGCTATCGAGCCGACGACGAAGATGATGAGCAGGAGAACCTTCCAGTTGAAGAGGAGCTTCTTAAGCTTCCTGTTCATGCCTTAACCCCCCTTGTGGTGAGATACCAGCGGAGAACACCGGCGTTGAAAATCCAGGTGTTCATGAAGTCCGCGAGGAGACCGAAGATGAGGACTATGGCAATGTTGTCTAACGTCGGCGACGTTGAGACTAACCAAAGCACGAGGAGCGCTCCAAGAGTTGTAGTGCTCATTGTAAGACCTGTTGAAACCGCGCTTAGATATGCCTCCTCTATTGTGTCCTCCTTCCTGCGCGTGAGCTTGGTTGTGAGGAGGATGTTGCTGTCGACGGTGTAACCTATGAGCATCAGCAACGCGGCTATCGTCGCGGTGGTAAGCTGGATTCCGAAGACCCCCATAAGGGCAACGGCTATAACCATGTCCGAGAGGGCTGAGAAGATTATCGCCAGCGATGAGACGGGATTCCTGAAGAACAGGAAGACCACCACCGCCATCGCAAGGAAGGCGAAGGCTATTGCCCTTATTCCCTGCTTCTTTGCGAGCTCTCCAAAGGTGGGCTGAACTTCGCTGTGAGTGTAATCCGCGTCTGGATACTTCTGCCCGAGGAGGTTGATAATCCTTGCCGGGTCAACACCACTCGGAGCGTAAACGCGGATTCCCTTCGTTCCCTCTACGCTCGTGAAGCTCTCAACGTTTACGTTGACGCCGAGCTCGCTTCTGAGCCACTTCTCAACCTGGTCTGGGTTCGCGTTCACACCGTAACCGGTAACCACGACACCGCCCTTGAGGTCAATGCCAAGCGGGGGAAAGTGCACCGCCAGCAGGAGCAGTGCGACTATGAAAACCACGAGCGGGTAGATTATCATCTTCCTTGGTTCCATCTCGGCCAAAAACCTGAGCTTTTCGCGCTTTTTCGCCCGGAACTCGTTGACCTCCCCGGGCTTTTTAGCCTTCTTCCTGGCCATACGTTCACCCCTGAGAGTTTTTAATCCCAACTTGTGGTTAATTTGAAGGGCGAGTTTTAAAATTAGTGGTTCGCTGGTTTAAGTTGAGCACCACTCACCAGAAAGGTTTAAACGGCTTCACAAGCCTTAAAGTCCGTTTTGGCAGAGAGTAACAGAATTCTCCGAAAACTGCCAGAAACTTTCAGTTTAAATCAATAAAGCTCCGTTCCGGTTAGTTCAGAACCGAAACGGCCCGGCCATTCCCGTTCACTTCGGGGATTAACTTTAAAAAGGGAGCGCACTACCCACCCCTCAGGTGAGAGGCCATGAGCGAGATAGAGACCATTGGCTTTCACTACGTTGTTGAAGCCGCTGGCTGTGACCCAGAGATACTCGGTGACGCTGACAAGATAAGACAGATATTCCTCGAGGCGGCGAAGGTCGGCAACATGGAGGTCAAGTCGAGCTACTTCTTCAAGTTCTCACCGACCGGCGTCAGTGGCGTCGTCATTGTCGCGGAGAGCCACATCTCAATCCACACCTGGCCGGAGAAGGGTTACGCGGCTCTGGACGTTTACACCTGCGGAACCAAGGCGGAGCCCGAGAAGGCCGTTGACTACATCCTCGACAAGCTGAAGGCAAAGTACGCCCACGTCTCCGAGATAAAGCGCGGAATAGAAGAAGACGACGAGACCTTTACCCACATGATAATGACCTGGGAAGAGAGCCTCAGGAAAAACGGAAACGGAAGTTAAAGGAGCTTCTCTATTTCCCTTATCCTTTCTAGGGCATCGCTGAGAACCTTTCTGACGTTCTCGAGCTTCGCCTGGAGCTCGCGGTTCTGCTCCTCAAGCTTCTTGACCTGCTCTCTGAGTTCGGTGAGCTTCGCCTCAAGCTCCTCCTTCTCGCGCTTGAGCTTCTCGTACTCCTCCATGGCAACGAGCTGACCACCCTTGGCGAGGACTTCAACATTCCTGACGAGCTCGTCCAGCTTGCCCTGTTTTATGAGCTCATAAGTTTCCCTGACGAGCTGACCGGCCTTTGTCTCGCCCTTGAGGTGCTTCCTTATCGTTGCCTCAGTCCTGCCGAGTTCCTCAGCGATTTCCCTGACGGTCATTCCAGCCTTCTCCCTCGCTATCGCTCCGGCCGCTACCGCGAGGCTGTCAACCCAGGTGAGCCTCTCGGCCGGGTCCTTTATGAGCTCTATCACCTCTGGCCTGAAGAGCGTCGCGAAGAGCAGTATGCTCTCGAGCCTGTGTATCTCCTCCCTTCCAATCGGATTCAGGGGAACCTCCATGCCTCTCACCCCCTTTCAGTTTTCACTCAATCTCAACAACGGTCTTCCTCTTCAGCACCTTGTCCGGGTAAACCACGATTCCCCTGTCGGTTATCTCGAACGGGTGCCTCCTCATGGAGTGACTTGTTCCGCGCATCTTCCAGACTATCAGCGAGCGCTTGAGCTCGCCGTCAATCTCATCAAGGTCGAGCCTTATTATGCCGTCAACGCCGTGCTCAACGCCAGGCCCACCGAATCCGCGCTCGCCAACGCTTATCTGGCTCACGAGTATGCTCGTGACGCCGAGACCCGCTAAAACGCGCTTGAGATGCATGACGATGCTCCTCGCCATCGCCGGCTTGTTGATGTAGAGCGTCGTAACCGAGTCTATAACAACGCGCTTGGCCCCGAGGTCTTTAACGGCCGTTCTAAGGACGTCTATGAACTCCCTGATGTCCGTAAGGTCGTGAACGATGTACTTCTCGTACTCCTTGCTCTTACCGATTCCCGCGGTGAAGGCGTCAACCATCGCGAATAAACCTTCCTCCTCGTACTTTCTCACGTCCCAGCCGAACTGGGCCATGTTCTGCCTGACCTGAACCGGGTGCTCCTCAAGGGCGACGTAAATGCCGGGCTCGCCCATCTGGAGGCCGTTCCAGATGAACTGCTGGCTGAATATGGACTTGCCAGTTCCCGGCCCGCCGCTGAGCAGGACAACGTTCCTCTCGGGAATTCCCCCGTGAAGGATTTCGTCCATGCCCGGAATGCCGGTCTTGACCTTCCTAATCATGAGCGTCACCCCCTTTAGTAACCTTTAGTTACCATTAGGCTCTACGCAAAAGGTCTTAAAAAGGTTACGTGCGGTTAGAAAATTCAGCGCTTCCGCCTCAGGAACTCCCCGATGTCGGTGACATTCAGGATGAATTTCCTTCTGCTCTCAGGGTTTATCCTGCCAATGCCGAGGATAACCCCGTTCTCATCGTATATTACGAGCTTCTTCGTCCCCTGCCAGACGTACTTTCGCACGCCACTCCTCGGGACGTCCTTGCCCGTGGTGAAGAGGAAGCCGGCCTTTGGACTCAGCACCGCGTAGTTCTTCTCGACCTCAACGAAGTAGAAGAACTCGACGTTGGGATAGAACTTCTCAACCAAATTGTCAACCTTAATCGTGCCGACGAAGGTTCCGTAGGCGTAGGGCTTGACGGCCAGGTCCTCAAGCTCCCTCCAGACCCTCCCGTTGACGGCATAAACGTCCCTGAACTTACCCTCAACGACGGCGAAAAAATGGTGCTTTAACTCGCCGTACTTCTCGGCCTCCCGCAGTATGAGGTCGTACTCCCAGGCCGAAGCACGGCGGTAGCGGAGTTCCTGGCTCATGTCACTATGCTTGGCACGGAACTTAAAAGCTTAGCCCGTTCCGCCAGGAGGGCTGACGTTTTCAGGGTAGGCAACTATAACGGTCGCGTTCTCGGGGACGCTTTCGTTCATATGAACGTGGATGTAGTAGTCCTCAACAATCCACTGGGCGGTCAGAAAGCTCACCGCGCCCGAGAACAGCAGAATCAGGAGCGCCGAAACGATGAGCAGGGGCGAAACATCTTCAAGGTTTTCCGTGCGGAGCAGAAGGAACAGGCCAAGGAGCGAGAGGAAAGCCCAGGCAACGAAGAGGACCCTCAGGAGGGGAGTCTCATCGAAGGGTTCAAGGGAGACCGCCGTTGAACCGGCCAGCCCGATGGAGAAGTAAACGACCCCAAGGTATTTTCCCCTTATGGGGACCGAAGAAAGGCCAAGATAATAGAGGGAGAAAGCCCCGATGGCGAAGTACAGGAGAACCAGGAACGGAAGGAGCCACGCAACTTCACGAAACGCCCGCTGGGGTAGGAGAACAGAGAACATCACCGGGGGAATCCCGTAGAAGACAAGGTTGAGAACACCTTGAACGAGATAAACGGAAGTCAGCAGGAGGCCCTTCATGGAAGGTGTTGGCGGAAAGTTGTATATTTACTTTTCGAGCTCATCGAGGAGCCTTGCAAAACCATCCATGTCAGTTTTCTCGAACTCCCTCTCGAACTCAAGCCCGAGCTCCGCTATCTCCTCGGGCGTTATCGTCGTCTCCGGGTTTTCAGCGTTTATTCCAGGGCAACTCCCGTCGTAGTAGAGCCACAGGGTTTCTCCTTTGTACTGGAAGGGTCTCTCCCCCTCGACGCCGAGCGGTTTTCTGGAGACCATAAAGGGGTAAATACGGCAAATAATAGGTCTGACCTCGTGAATCCGGCACTTACCGGTCTCCGGGTCGTGGAAGACACAACCCAAATCCCACTCGCGGACGGCGAGAACGAAGCGTATCTTATCACCCTCAACGGAGAACGTCACGAAGTCCTGGGGGTCGTTTCCGGCTTTGGCTATTCGCTCAACATCCCTTAGAGTTAGATAGACGTGCCTACCCCTGCAACAGTCGAGGCAGTAGAGACAGCGGAAGCCGACCGGCTCTGTGAAGGGTCTCGGTTTGAAGCGCATAGGCGGGTGTTGGGCTCTCCCTTTATAAAGCTCTCGATATTTTAGTAACTTCCCTACAGAAATCTTTTTAAGCGATTTAAAGTTACTTGTCGTGAAAAAATTTGGGGGTGGTAGAATGGAATACGGTGAGCTCAAGAAGAACTGGGCCTGGCTGTTGGGCCTTGGGATAATCTTCGTAACCCTTGGAGTCGCGGGACTGCTCCTCTTGCCTCTAACGACGATAACGAGCGTTGCCGTCTTCGGAGCCTTCATGGTCGTTGGAGGAACCCTCCAGATTGCGCAGGGAATAGCGAAGGCCAGAGACTGGAAGAGCAGGGGCCTGCACATCCTTATGGGCGTTATATATCTCATCGGAGGTATAGCGACCCTTGAGAATCCCGTTCTCGCGACGACAATACTAACGCTCGTCCTCGGCTTCTCGCTGATTACAATAGGGGCGATAAGGATTGGCATCGCGTTTCAGAACAAGGACGTCAACCAGTGGGCCCTGATGGTTCTCTCGGGAGTCCTGACGATTCTGCTGGGAGTTATGATAGTGCTCCAGTGGCCCTGGTCAAGCCTCTGGGCAATCGGACTGTTCGTGTCCGTTGACCTTATAATGAGTGGAGCTAACTTCATAGCGATAGCCCTCGCGGCAAAGGTCGAGGGCGAAAAAACTCCTGCAGGAGGTGTGGCAGGCTGATAGCCCTAATTTCCCTTATTTTGGTCATAACGCTCTCGCTCATAATCGTCAGGATAGGCGCCACCGCCCTTGAGATGACGGGCCTATCCAAGGAGGTCGCCTCGTTTCAGGCCCAGTCGGCCTTTTCGGGGACGGGCTTTACAACGAGCGAAAGCGAGTACGTGGTTTCCCATCCAGTGAGGAGGAAGATAATCAGGATTCTAATCTTCCTCGGGAGCGCTGGAATAACCTCGGCAATAGCAACCCTCGTGCTTACGTTCGTTGGGAAGAGCAGGAGTGAGGCAACGAGCTCCCTGATAATCCTTGCGCTCAGCCTAGGGACCCTCTACGTCGTCTTCACCTCCAAGAGAGTAGAGAAGTGGATGAAAAAGTGGATTAGGCGTTTCCTGCAGAGGGCCTTTCCCCAGCTCAGGGTTTACGACTACACCCAGCTCCTCGGCATAACCCACGGCTACTCGATTTCCCAGATTAAGGTTAAGAAAAACAGCTGGCTCGCCAACAGGACATTGAGGGAGCTTGAACTCGACAAGGAGGGAATCCTCGTCCTCGGGATTTACAGGAAAACCGAGAAGGGCGAAATCTATATCGGCGCCCCGAGGGGGGACACGCTGATAAAGCCAGGCGACGTTCTGATATGCTACGGTCCAGAGAGTGCACTATTAAACCTCTCACAGAGGCTTAAAGGCAAGGAAGGCGACAGAGAGCATGAAAAAGCGGTTAAAGAGGCCGAGCTAAGGAGGCTGGAAGAGGAGCTCCAGGCTTAAGTGTTCAGGTGCGCGTCGAACTCCCTGCTCTTTTTATATTCGGCATAGCCCCTATCGAGCCTCTTCGCGACGTAGGGCCCGTTTTTTCTGTAGCCGAACTTCCTGTAGTACTCCCTGACACCGATGCCGCTGATGACGAGCATCTTCTTAACCTCAAACTCCTCCCGCGCTATCCTCTCGGCCTCGGCCAAAAGCTCCCTTCCGTATCCGCGATGCTGCCACTCATAGCGTGGCTTTCCTCCAATCGGCACGAGCGGGCCGTAAACGTGGAGCTCCCTGACTATGGCTGAGGGACAGCAGTTTATCTCCTTCCTGTGGGCCTTCTCGCTCGGAATTCTAAGCCTGAGGAAGCCGATTAGGATGTCGTTCTTAACGTCCTCGAAGCTGAGGAAGATTTCCCTTCCGCCAGCGGCATCGTAGTCCTCGCGGAGGAGCTTTATATGCTCGACCTCCGGCTGGATTCCGAACTTCTCCATCATGTGGCCGACTTCTCTAAAGCGAATCTCCCTCGGCCTTATGCCGCGCTTTATCAGCTCGTTGAAGACCAGCTGGCCCAGGTTTGAGTGCTTAACGCCGTCAACTATAAGTTGAACGGGAATGTCGCGCTGGATTCTCATTACCCTAACCCACTTCGGGAAGAGCTTGTAGGCCTCGACGAGAAGTTCAACGGCCTCCTCCGTGCGGTAGGGGCGGTATTTACCTTCCTTCCACCAGCGATAGAGGGGAGCGTCCCTCGTAACGAGCGTCGGATAGATTTTCAGCATATCGGGCCTGAAGCGGGGGTCTTCGAATATTGTGCGGAAGGTGTACAAATCTCTCTCAAAGTTGCTCCCCGGCAGACCGGGCATTATGTGGTAGTTGATTTTCAACCCAGCGTCTCTCAAAAGTTGGGTGGCCTTTACTATCTCCTCGACGCCGTGACCTCTCTTAGTTCTCTCGTGGATGAAGTTGAATATAGTCTGGACGCCAAGCTCAACGCGCGTGGTTCCCAGCTTGAGCATCCTGTCTATGTGTCTCTCGAAGGCCCAGTCCGGGCGGGTCTCTATGGTTAGGCCGACCATCCTCACCTTCGCCCTCTCGTTCTTCCTCTGCTCGTCTTCAAGGTAGTAGTAGGGCTTCGAGTGGGTTTTCTGCCAAGCCTCACGGAACTTAGGGTCCTCCTCAAAAACGGACTCGTCCTTCTTCACTATCAGCCTAATCAGCTTCTCCTCGAGGTTCTCAATGTCCTTGAAATACGGAAAGTCGTTCATCGCCTTGAAGGCGCACTTGATGAACCACTCCTGATAATCCAGGTCAACCGCTGGAAACGTTCCGCCCTGGATTATGACCTCGACCTTGTCAACGTCGTGGCCGATGTCGGTGAGTTGCTTTAACCTACGCATCATGATGATGTAGGGGTGATATGCGCTCTGGATTGCCCTCAAAGCGGAAGGCTCCCTTCCCGTGTAACTCTGGGGCGAGCCGACGCTCGGCCCACCGGGACAGTAGATACATCTGCCATGAGGACAGGGAAATGGCTTCGTCATCATGGCGACGACGGCGACGCCACTTATAGTTCGGGTTGGCTTTCTCTTGAGCAGTTCCCTGAACTCCTCGCGCCTCTCCTCTGGAATGGCCTTCAGAATGTCCGAGTTACCTGGAATCTTTGAAAGATGATACTTTCTCGCCACCTTAATCTTCCAGCGGTTGAGCTCGTCCCTACTTTTAATCTCGCCCTCCATCACGAGTCTCGCAAGCTCTCTAACTGCCTCTTGGAATCTCTCATCCATAGCGACACCTCTCGCTCGATGTAGGGCGGGGTTTTAAAAGGGTTTGCGGGGCATATTCAGTTACTAAATAATTCACCAAGTGAATAGGTGATAGCTATGAACCGCGACGAGCTGGTCGCTTTCCTCGACGAATACCTTCAGATTTCGGCGTACCCCGACAAGTCGAGCAACGGACTGCAGGTGGAGGGAAAGGAAGAGGTTGAGAGGGTAGCCTTTGCCGTTGACACGACACTCAGAACAATCGAGAGGGCCGTTAAAGGAAAGGCCGACATGCTCGTTGTCCACCACGGAATGATTTGGGGAGGCCTTAACTATATAACAGGTATCCACTACAAAAGGCTGAAGGCGCTAATCGAGAGCGGCCTGAACCTCTACGTGGCTCACCTGCCCCTCGATGCTCACCCTGAAGTCGGCAACAACGTCGGGCTTTTGAAACTGCTCGATTTAGAGCCCAAAGGGCCCTTCGGCGAGTACAAAAGCCTGAGCATAGGCTTCTACGGCGAGTTTGAAGAACCTCAGCCGATTGAGAAAGTTGCCCAAATAATAGCGGAAAAGCTCGACACAACAGTTAGAACCTACGAGTTCGGGAGGAGAGTTATTAAAACAGTTGGCGCGATAAGCGGGGCAGGCGCTTTTGCACTGGAAGAAGCTTACAGGAAGGGAATGGACCTCCTCATAACGGGAGAGTTCACGCACGCGGATTATTTAACGGCCCTTGACCTGCCCCAGAGCGTTTTGGTTGCGGGCCACTACAAGACGGAAACCCTTGGTGTTAAGGCCCTGATGGAGCTCATTAGGGAGCGCTTTGGTCTCGATGTCTTCTTCATAGACGAACCAACGGGCCTTTAATTTCGTTTTTTCGGCGTAACTACCTACACAAAAGCGTTAATAACCGGCCGAAACAAAGTTTTTTGGGTGACAGGGATGAACAAGGCCCTCGCTATCATGGCGATTATCACGATTGCACTCGTCGCGTACGCATTTGAGACAGCCCAGCTGCCGCCAGCGACCATTGAATACAAAGAAGTGTTCTATATAGACAACCAGAGCATTACCTTTATCACTAAAGACGGTTATGGACTCTTCACAATGCACATAAAGCCCAAAATAAGCTCCTTCGAGCTAACGATACAGTTCCCGGAGGGAACGAGCTACCTCGTCCGCTACGGAGACAGGGACTACAGAGGAAAGGATACGTTCAAGATTACCGTTGACAAGGACAGTGTTCCCGGCGAGGTGTACGTCCAGTTTCAGCTCCCGGAGGAGCTCACGCGGAGGATAATCTACGAAGGCGAGAGCCCCGAGATAAAGGTTATCGGCGAAAAGACCCCATTCTGGCACGCCGAAGACGTCATTTACATCAAGTACCGGAAGAAAGAGAAGTCCTGAGCTCCGAGAGAACCTTTTCTTCCCCCATTATTCTGACAGAAATGCCAAGTTCTTCTGCGTATTTGAGAACCCAACCGGGACTAGCTCTGAAAGGAGTTACCACCCACAGCTCGGGAAAGCCGGCGCGGTGGGCCTTGACCACATCGTAGAGAACCCTCTGAGGAAACCACTTGAAAGACGCTTCGAGTTCGATGGCCAGGAGCCTTTCTTCGCCCCGGAGGATTGCCACGTCTATCCTCGTCCCGTCGGGCGTCCGGTATTCTGGAACGGCCTTGAAGCCGAGCTCATCTGCGAGCGCGATTATCTGACGTGTTAGGGTTTTGACCTTGATTGGGGACACCAAAAGAAAAAGATAAACGAGAAGTTAAAAACCTACTCGACGAGCCTGAGAAATATTTCTTCGAGGGTTGGTTCTTTTACCATCAAAAACGTCGAGCATGAGCACCTGAGGAACGTAGAAGAGATACTTCAGGTGGTACTCCTTTTTGACCTCGGCGAGCCTCTCCTGATAGGCCGCCCTCTCCTGAGGAGTCAGCCCAGGTTTCTGAATGCCGAATTCGGAGTTAACTTTGTCCTTAGCCATGCCGTTCACTATCTGTGGCGCAACGAGGCCCGTAACCAAGAATATAACGAGGGCCAGCCCCAGGGCAGTGTTGGAGGAGCGGACAAAGGTAGAAATCAACAGGCCGAGGGCCAGAAGCTGGAGCATGGCGAGGAGGATTAGCAGGTTCGTGAGCGTTAAGTCCTCAACGAGGGAAGCCGTTAGCGAGAGGCCGTAGTACTTCGTCACCACGAAGGACATGAGAGTGGCAAGGGCCATAGCCACGACTATGCTGGAACCCCCTCCGAGGAACTTGCCGAGCAGGTAAGAAGTCCTTCCCAACGGCTTGCTTAGAGCTATTCTGACCGTTCCGTTTTCAAGGTCCGAGTTAACGGCAGTTGCCCCTGCAATGAGGGCATAGAGGCCGATGAAGAGGAAGGCGCTGGCCGCTATGTAATCCATAATGCTCATGGCGAGCAGTTCCTGAGAATTTGTAGCACCTTCAAGGTTATCCTTAACTTCCCTGAAGGCCATTGCATATATCAGCAAAATCAAAACGAGTATCAGCCAGAACTTCTTCGTTCTTAGACTCTTCTCCAGTTCGAGTTTAAACCCCCACATTCTTATCACCTCAGGTCGGCTTTTCTGAATTTGAGCCAGGCGATTGTAAGGTAAACCACCGTAGGTATGACCAGCATCGCCAGATTGCCAGGATAGCTTAGAATCTCCGAAAGGGACTTAGGCGGAAGGTGCTTCTTCAGAGAGACTGCCGTCGCAAGCACGGCGTATTGCAGGAAAGGACTCGGCACGGGAAGGGAATTTTTGGCCAGAGCATCAACGAAGGAACCCCCCGCCGAATTTGAAGCTGCGATGACGGCGATTGGAACGGCGAAGCCCAGGAGGAAGGCCAGGACCAGTGAGATGAAAAGCGCCTTTCTGCCCCTCATGAAGGATGAAAGCAGGTAACCGAGCGCCAGATACTGGACGAGCGAGAGAAGGAGCAGGGAACCGAAAACCAAGCCGAGTTCAAGGGTTTTACTCAGAGGGGCACCCAAGCGAAGGGCGTAGGCAACGAGAACGACCGCGTAGAATGCCGTGCCAATGAACACCGCAAAGACGTCGCTCAGGAGCGTCCCGAGGAAAAAGTCCCTCCTCCCCAACGGCTTGCTCAGCAGAACTCTAACAGTGCCGTTCTCGATGGTCGAACTTATCGAAACCGCCCCGAGGGGAAGGACTACAAACGGCAGGAGCACGCTATCCAAAGTCGAAATCAGGGCGTTCAAAACGCCGGTAGGGCCGTAAAGGGAGTGATACTTATCGAAGGTTGCCTTGTTTAAAAGCGCCATAAGGGCTGTAAAGGCGACGAAAGCAATGAAGCGCCTGCTCTGAAGGCTCAGCCCGAGGAAAACACCGTAGAGCCCACGTGGCGAGAAGGAAAACTCTGGAAGTGAAAGGGCCTCGGGGCCTCTAAGCTCCCTCCTTCTAAACAGCTCCATTCCGACGAGCGACAGGCCAGCAGAAAGGGCCAAAAGTCCTCCAACGGCCTCGTAAGAGACGGAAACGCTCCCCCCGATGGAGATGGCTTTTTCAAGGTAAGCCGTCGGGATGAAGGAATAATCAAACTCCCCGAGGAGCATGAGGATGACGAAGGCTCCCAGCCCGAGGAAGACCCCCGAATCGCGGGAGGTCGCTAAAGGGAGGCGGAGCAGGGCGATTCCAAGGATACCAACCAGCGAGAGCGAGAGGGCGAGGGAGCTGATTAGGTAGCCCCTAACCTCGAGACCGTGGGCGAGCATCGCGAGTGTCCCGGAAACAGCTACTCCTATAGCAAAAATCAGGGAGAGTTTTAGGCCTTCAGCGGCCCAGCCGAGGAAGTAGCGCCTCCTGGTCAGGGGCTTTGAGAACATCAGGAGAACGTTGCCTTGCTCGAACTCCGAGCCAAAGTGCGAGAGGAGAATGATTAGCAGGAGAGGCATGAAGAGGAACTTGAGGAAGTTGGGGAGCCACTTGGCGAGCAGGTCGGCGGTTATCAGGTAGCCGAGTTTTTCGGGAGATACGCTGGGGTAGTGAGCGGTAAACCTGTGAACGTCTATCTCGACGGCTACGGCCGGTAAAATGGAGATGAGGAAGAGCAGGAGTTTAGTTCTCATTTCACACCACCCCAAGCGCTGAAGTCCATCCTCAAAAGCCTGAACGCTGAAAGGATGAGCGGGATAGCAGAGAGCACCATAAGAACCAGAGACGCCTCCGCTGAGCTAATCGCCGGAGCGAAGAGGAGTGCGAGCAGGGGAATGAGAAGTAAAGCACCTTTCCTCGTGAACAGTCCTGTGAAGAAAGTCGGGGACGCTAAAAAGAAGGCCACTCCAAAGGAAAACCTGCACACGGGGATTGAGATTCCAAAGAGCAGGGAAGTAATGAGAAAGAGCCTCAGGAGGTAGCTCCTGCCAACTGGTTTGCTGAGTATTAAAACGGGGTTCTCCGAGAGAACTTCAAGGGAGGCGAGGAGCAGGAGGAATAGCAGTGCGAAGGACTTCAGTGTCCCGTCAACGGGAAGAATCAGGAGAAGTATAAGGGTCTGAAAGGTCCTTGAGGCCCACAGGCCAGCGAGTTCTTTTCCAATCCACCAGGGAAGGAAGGAGATATACAGTGCAGGGAGGGAGGGTTTGATAACGGTTCCCGGCTCAAAGCGCAGGAAGAGGAGGAAGGTGAGCACGGTGAGGGCCAAGAAAGTGGCCAGCGTTAGGGAGAGCCTGAGGAAAGCATCGCTGTCGCCTGTTTCAACGTCCCTCGCGAAGAGCTCAAGCTGTGCACCGGGAGAAAGGAAGGCGTAGTTTGAGTAGCGTCTCTCAAGCTCAGTAACGAGCCTGCCATATTCTTCTTTATTAGCCTCGTAGTCTTCCAGGCTCTTTATCTCAAGGGCACTCTGGGCCTTTTCCTGGGCCTTAAGCTGAATGATTCCCGGGGGGACGAAGGTGAGCAGGAGAAAAATTACAATGCCCGCGGTCATGGCCTTTTTGGGGCTCTTAATTGCAAGGGAAGTCAGATAACCCAGCGGGAGGAAGGGAATGGCAAAAAGGGCAAAGACCACAGAGCGGACGTCAAAGAGAGCAAATGGGGCGATCATAAGGAAAACAATCAGCAGGTGGGAGAAAAAGAGCTCAAAAAACAGGCGCAGTCGCCGGTAAGGCTTGGAGAGAAAAATCTGGGCTGTCTCCCAGAAATCACCGGAGAACGCCACGAAGAGAAAACCCGCAACAAAGTAGGGTAACACGAGGCGTGCATCATCGAGGAGGGGATAAAGGGCTAATCCCACCGCGTAGAGCAGGAACACGTTCCACTTGAGCTTCAGCGATTCGAGCGTAAACACCGGATATGCCCCGCGCCAGACAACCCCCGACATTAAACCACATCCACTAAACAGAAACTACAAAGATTTTTATAAGATTTTTCTATCTCCGAAGAGTTATCAGGGTGTTAAAATTTTTCCAACCGCCCAAAACCAAAAAATGAATGAAAAGCCGCCCGAAGCTCCGTTAGCTCCTCCGCGCTTTAACGACGTCAAGCCTGTTAAGCGCCCTCCCCCTGGGTTCTCGATTTTCCGGGAGTACTTCATCGGGAGCATGACGTTTTCAAGGCCGGTCAGGTAGGGCACGAGGTAAAAGAACTGGAATATTATCCCAAAGTTCTCAAGGCGGTAACGCCTCAGCCCCTTCTCCCCCATCGCGGTTATATCGGTTCCGTCCACGATAACCCTGCCGTCCGTCGGCCTGTCTATGCATGTCAAGATGTTGAGAAGGGTAGCCCTCCCGCTCCCCAAAGCGCCGGCTATAATGTAGAACTTTCCGTCCTCAAACTTTAGGGTTTGCCAAAACTGACCCGCTGTCAAGCTTATTTTCTTTTACTAATTCCTGTGCTATTTTCTAAGTTTTTTGGGATGTCCTCTCTGATTCTCACTTTCAGCATCAATTGTAGTATCTATATCTGTCCTGATTTTGAAATAGTGACAACCATTCGACAGCAAAAACCGATAGAGATTCAAAAAAGCGTGCCATTACACCGCAAACGTAACCACGGTGAAGAAGATTATTAGCGGGCCAATCATGTTGCCGGTTTTGTAGGCGTAGCCATACATTACCCCCGCTTCTACTGAAGCGAGAATTGCGACTGTAGTGGCTACGGGCAATGGTCTGTTCAGAGCCTGGAGAATATGCATTGCACCCCAAAAAACCATTGGAATCACTATCGCGCTCTTTTCCCCCACGAACTTAGCACTGCCAAGGTACAGCATATTGACGGACAGTGCCTCTACGAGGTAGTATACGTACTGAGAAAAGAGAGCGAACACTGCCATGGCCCTATCTCCAGATGCGAGTTTGAGAAAGTACCGGTATTCCCCAAGTATCTGGGGGTGATAAGCTTTCATGAGGAGTGCAGGAACGGCTATTGGAAGCAACAAAACGAGGGCGCAGAGGAAGGCAAGTCCCAGCCCCTTGAACGAGGGCTCCCCTCTCCACAGATTAGCCCAATTCAGATTTAACCATTTAAGAAAGATGCCCATAAGCAAAAGTCTTAGAACGGTTATCCCCCATAAACTCGCGACGTAATATTTGATTCCTGAGCCAAAAACAGCCCCAAACACCCTGTTAATGCTCAGTTCAAGGCCCCAGCTGATTACAACCGCATAGCCAATGCCAAGGAAGAGGGTACCCTTCCAGCCATCCATTTTAACGCCCCCAGCTATTGATTGTAACCATACTCCAGTTTATGGGGTCCTGTCTGGCTTTAGTTGCGGCCCGAAAGCCCGCCGAAAAAAGTTCAAGGGCGAAAGTGAGGGTGAAGCCCGCAAGGATAACAAGCAAAGCACCGAGGTTGATGTGTATGACCAAGCCGTAGAAGAGAACGAAGACTGCCGTTATCAGGCCCATTATCATAAGGCTCCGGATAACATTCCAAGCGTTTATTCCCACGAAGATCGCCACCATTCCTGCTGGAGAGGCGTAGAGCATTGGGAAGCTCCGCCCAATCAGGAGCTTGGAAAGGCTGCCCCGCGGAAGGAATATTATGTTGTGCACGATGAAGCCTATCAGAAAGAACTGGAGGAAAGAGTCTGTCCCGTACTGCTCGATGTTCGCATTTATAGTCACCAGGCTGGCGAATATCCCCATCACCGCAACCTGGATTAGAAGGCCTATCAGATAGCTGACCACGTCCCAGCGGTAGCTGAAAAAGACCTCCCTCTGAACCTCGAAGAACTCGTGGACTATTCTAAGGCCGTCCCTCATTTCAACCGAGAAAAGTTAGAGAGAGGATTTAAAAAGATAACGGCTTCTCAAAGGACATTCACCAAAGCTCACCCGAGCCTCTTCTTGACCTCCTCTATCGCCTCCTCGGCCTTCAGCGGGTTCTTTATCCTGCCCTGGGCGAGCTCTTTCCTTCCGCCACCGCCGCCGCCGGCGACGGAGGTTATTATCTTCGCCAGCTCTCCCGCTTTAAGGTCGAGGCCATCGCCAACTGCAACAACAAAGTGACCCTCCCTGCTGATGAGGACTACAACCCTCTTCTCCTTCCTGAGCCTGTTGGCA
Source organism: Thermococcus sp. (assembly GCF_027063845.1). Taxonomy (GTDB): domain Archaea; phylum Methanobacteriota_B; class Thermococci; order Thermococcales; family Thermococcaceae; genus Thermococcus. The sequence goes on along the minus strand of NZ_JAMOQU010000019.1, from coordinate 113,001 downwards.
GCCTCGCGGAGGTCCTCCATCGTGCCCTCGACGACCCCGCCTATGAACTCTACATCGCCAACCTTCTCGACCTTGTTCTCCAACTCGTAGACGAGGAGCTTGGCTAACTCTTTCCTGAGCTTCTCTGCCTCCTTTCTGGCCTCCTTCCACTCGTTGAAGAACCTCTCCGCCGTCTCTGGCACCTTCTCGGGCGGGACGCGGAAGATTTCGGCGGTCTTCTTGAGAAGCCTCTCGGTCTCCTGCATCCAGTCGATTGCCGCTTCTCCCGCTGCGAAGATTATCCTCTCAACGCCGTCCTGTATGCGCTCGGTTCTTAGAATCTTAATCGGGCCGATTAAACCTGTGTTCGGCAGGTGCGTTCCACCGCAGGCCTGAACGTCCCAGTCCTCTATTTTAACGACCCTTATCGTTCTTCCGGGAACGACGCCGCCCTGATAAAGGCGGAAGCCGTACTTCATCTCCGCTTCAGTCCTCGGAAGCCACTCCCAGGTCACCTTCCTGTTCTCCATGACGACGCGGTTGGCGAGGCGCTCGATTTCTCTAAGTTCTTCCTCGGTTATGCGCTTGTAGTGACTTATATCCAGCCTGGCCCAGTCGGTGTGGAGCTGACTTCCAGCTTGCCAGACGTGTTTTCCTAAGACTCTGACGAGAGCTCCCATGAGGACGTGCGTTCCAGTGTGGTGGCGCATGTGCTGTATCCTTCTGTCCCAGTCGAGCTTTCCGTGAACCTTCGCTCCGGGCTTGAAGAGCTCAGGTTTATCAACGCGGTGGAGGATTACCTTCCCGACCTTCTGGACGTTCGTAACCTTGACCTCTTCCCCATCAACCTCAAGCGTTCCTGTGTCGTAGGGCTGACCTCCGCCCTCAGGGTAGAAGGCCGTCTGGTTGAGCACGACCCAGTCGTCTATGACCTTAACGACCTCGGCGTCGAACTCCTTCATGAAGGGGTCCTCGTAGTAGAGCGTCCTCGTCTCGGGTAAGTCCTTAACGAGTTCGAAGTCCACTACATACTCAGCGGCGGTTTTCTTCTCGGTCTTCTCGGCCTGTTTAGCCACGAGCGTGTAGAAGTTGTCGGGAATCTCGACCTTTATGCCCTCCTTCTGAGCCACTTCCGCCACTATCTCAGGGGTAAGGCCGTGGCTCTCGTAGAAGAGGATGAGCTTTTCGAGCGGGAGCTCGTTGATGCCCTTCTTCTTGAGCTTCGCTATTTCTCTCCTGACAAGGTCGCTTCCCCTCTTGAGGGTCTCGTGGTAGCGCTTCTCCTCAACATTGATTATGTCGAGGATAACGTCCTCCATCTCCTTGAACTCTGGGAACGTCGGCGAGAGCTCCTTGATGTGCATCGCGACGATTTCAGCGAGCGGAACTTCGAGGCCGAGCTCGCGGAGGTGCCTTATGCTCTTTCTAATTAGCAGGCGCGCGAGGTAGCCTGCCTTGACGTTGGACGGGATTACGCCGTCGGCGAGCATGAAGGTTAGGGCCTTGGTGTGGTCCGCTATGGCGTAGATTAGCTCGTAGGGCCTAACGGCCTTCTCAAGCTCCTCGACGGTTATGCCGACGCGCTTCGCCACCTGCTCGCGGAGGTAACGCAGGTCGCCCATGTCCTCGATGTCGAACATTCCAGCGAGACGGGAGTTCTCCATCAGAATTCTCTCATCTATCTTTTCAACGCCGGCCATCCTCTTGAGCGGTTCGATAACGTAGCCGAGAACGGCGTCATAAGCGGTGGGCGTGCCGTGGCTCATCCAGACGAGCCTCTCAAGGCCGTAGCCGGTATCAACGACCTTCGTCTCCATCGGGACGTAGTAGTCGCCCTTTATCTCGACCACCTGGCTCGGGTCGGCGTTTTCTGGGGCCTTCTTGTACTGCATGAAGACGAGCGTTGCAACCTCAAGACCGCGGTAGAGCACCTCGAACGCCGGCCCGGCGTTTCCTCCACCAGCCCAGGGGTTCTCCTTGAAGGTAATGTCCTCTGGCTTCATGCCGAGCTCCTTCGTGAAGAACTCGAAGGCGAGCTCAACGGTCTCGTCCATCCAGTAAATCGGCTTGCCCGGGTAGTTGAAGGCGTGGTGGGCCATCATCTCGAAAATCGTAAAGTGCCTGCCCGTTATTCCGACGTTGTCTATATCGGTGAACCTTATCGAGGGCTGGCTTATGGTGAGCGGGTTTGCGGGCGGGTCGGCCTCACCGCTGATTACCCAGGGCTGGAAGTCCATGATTGAAGCGCCAACCAAAAGCACATCGTCTCTCCATCTCGGCAGAACCGGGTAGCGCTTGACCCTTCCGTGGCCGTGCTTCTCAAAGAAGCTCAGGAACTTCTCGCGCATCTCGTCGAGGGTGTACTTCTTCGGTATGCCGGGCTTTCCAATGAACCCGTACTCGTCACAGGGCGGGTCGCCACAGGTTTCCCTGTCCGGGTCAAGCGTCCAGAAGTATTTGCCACACTTGGGGCACTTCTTTCTTATCCAGCCTTCCTCTTTAAACATTCTCGTGGTCATGTCCATGCTCATAATTCTCACCTGGGGGTAACTGAAAGGGGATGTAAAAAAGGCTTTCGTTAGGATTTCGGAGAGAAGACGTAGAGAACTCCCCCGTCAACGAAGAAGTAAAGTCCCCTTTCCGGGTCGTGGATTACCCTCTTTCCGTGGTCAATGGCCGTTTCAACGAGGTCTCCGAGGCTCGGGAACTCCACCTTGGGCGGTGAGTGGACGTAGCTCTCCGGAAGCTTTCCCGTGCTTATCCACTTGCCGTACCGCCTGAGCTCCGCCATGGCCCCAGCCCTTTCCACCTCCTCAGGAGATGGATTGAAGCGGAACCTCAACACAAGCGCTACAATGGCCAGGACGATAGCCAGGACAGAGCCTCCGAGAAGCAGTGTGCGCTTTACGCGGTTGACCGGCCTCGTGAAGGTTACAGTTTCAGTGTACGTGCCCGTGCCGTTGACGGCGTCACCGGTAAAGGTATAAACCGAGCCGTAGGACACTTTAACGTTTCCGTTCAGGAAACCGCTTCCCGAAACGGGCTTTCCCTCGACGGTTCCCGAGTAGGAGAAGTCCCCTTTCACCTCGATACCGCTCTCAAAGCGGGGCAACTTCAGGAAGGCCACATCGGCCTCAATCCTTGAAACGACATCGGAGACGTTGACTGGGATTGAAAGAACAACTCCGTTATGTCCCGATGCCGAAGATGCGTTGTACACTTTCTCAAACAGCCTTTCGCCGTTGTAAGAGACGTAATAGAGAACATTCATGTGGGCGGTGACGTTGACGTCGGCGGATTTGGCGTAGATTTTCCATGTTAGCGTCGGCTCAAGCACGGGGGTGACGTCAAGGGGGTAGATTGGAAGGCTAACCCTCTCCCCCAAAGACCAGATGGGGTTCTCCTTTGCAACGACGGCGGAAGCGTTGAGGACACTGCCCCAGCGGTAGAGGGGCTTGGAGACCTTTGAGGTTTCGCGCACGACGTCAGGGGTCACCGTGTAGGCGTACGCCAGCGCCCCGGAGAGTAGCAGGGAAAGCAGGAAAACGGCCAGCCAGTTCCGCCTAATTTTAAGGAGGACTTCAAATAAAGCGGGGTCCATGCCTTTTCACCTCCACGTTCGGGAACCTGGACGTCCAGAGAGGATACAGCATGAGAGTTGAGAGCAGAGCTAGGAGAAGAGCGAGCGACCGGGGAAAAAGGGGCATCCAGGAGAGAAAGACAAGCCACTGAACCGGGAGAACGGCGTTCACTGCGGATGTGTAGTTGCAGGCGCAGGAGTCGCCAGGGTCGAGGTAAACGTATCCAGGAACTCCCTCTGAGATTAGGAGCACCGGCAGTTTTCCGCCGTTGGTAAACCCATCTTCGGCCGAATCAAGCCGGGGAGTTAGTGAGACAGTGAAAAACAGCAGAAAACCGATGAATATGGAGAGAGCCTTCTTGGGGAAAACAAGACGGGAATACCTTGAGCTAATTATCTGGAGGCGTTCTTCCCTCCGTGCTACTACTGGACGCTCAGAGAGCCCTCGAAGCGTGGACACGAGTATGTAAATTCCTGGGAGCAAAATGAACAGCACGTAAACAGCCAGGAGCACCCTTCTATCCGGATTGTGCCTCGTCAGGTAGCCAAGATAGGGAAGGACGATGGTGACCTTCCCGACGACGTTCTGGGCGGGAACCGGCGCGGGGTCATTTTCCTCGTTGTTGTCCCCCTTGGTGACGAAGTATAAACCGGTTGCGTTCCTGATTATGCCAACGACCCTATGGGTGTACAGTGTATTGCGCGCCTCTTCTCCCTTAGCCCACGCCGGATGGAAGGCCACCACGTCCCCGATTTGAACACCGGAGGCGTTCACCGGCTCTATTAAGACCATATCACCGGGATTGAAGTAAGGCTCCATGCTTCCGCTTAGAACAACGAGCGGGGTCAGCGTCCTGAGCCTTGGAAAGGTCAGCAGGAGCACGAGGATGACCGCGAATGAGAGAAGCCTTCTCATCGCCGACACCACCTTGGAACGATTGACAGAGGGTACTCTCCACCATTAATGTAGAACACCAAGTACATGGTATGTCCATTTCTGCAGGGATTCGTCCTGTAGAAGATTAGGGAAACGTTGTGAACCCCGGGGGATAGAGTAGCGTTTATGGATATGTACTGGCCAGTTCTAACCCTAAAGCTTGAATTGTCAACAATCACACCGCCTAAAACCCATCCCCTGCTATTGAAATAGATTCCATCAAGCGTGGAGTTGCCGGTGGTGTTAACAATAATGCCCCTGAGGATGTAGTAGCCGCAGAAGCAGGGGCAGGAGCAGTGACAGTGAATGAGAGTAAGGTTTTCACAGCTGATTTGAACCGAAGTCTGCTCCATTTGAAGCGACAGCCTTATTGAAGCAGAATCCGAGAAGTAAGCAAACGAGCCGAAGTACGAGTAGACAAAAATTGAAACGACCACGAGCCATGCCAAGAGAGCCCTCATCATTTCATCACCAGCTCGGAGATTACGTAAACTGCCATTGTCAGGAACACCACGGCGAGGCCAACCCTCGCAAGGAACGAAATCGTTCCAAGGGCCATTGTCATCTCGGCTGGAGTGGCACTGACGTTCTGGGTCACGTTATCAAAGACACTTGAAGCCTGAGGTTCAATGTTGCCTACCTCATACATGGTGAGGAGGTATAGTGTGAACGTAACTGCAACAAAGAAAAAGATGGCGTAGAGAACCCGCATGGGGCTCACGGCTCCGACTGCACTAACCGCACGTGGACGGTCATTATACAGACGTCGCCCTGCCAGTAGTTCTGGCTGGAGTTTAGCATTTTTCCTTCGGGACCATCCAAGGAGAGCTGAGTGTTGGGCTCATCCAGGTACTGACTACTGCTAGTGTCTAACGTCCCGTAGAGAGGCTCCGGACCTGGCAATCCCACGAATTTCATTCTGGCCAAGTCCGCAAGGGTAATTTCCTGTCCAGGACTGAACTCGCTTTTGAGCTCTGGAGCAAGGTAATCATACCCGGAACTAGTGAGTTTTTTGTCATAAATGAGACGGACAGCCTGACTATCTGTATACTCCATAGTGTTTAATGTTATTTCATTCAACATTAGATAAGCACTCTCATTTGTCTGCAGAGTATCTGATTCAGGGCCCGGCTGAAGTCCATTTGTGTAATTACCATCGTTGTCTTCATAGCACTCAAATGTGAACCATATCTCGACTGTGGTGTTGGGGTATGTACCGTTGTTGAAAATATGAATAGCCCTATCACCCCCACTATATCCTCCGTTCACCCCAGGTACCCTGCCAGGGGCTATGTAAAAATAGCCCCACTGAGCGTTAGCATCGCTAGTGTGGTCTGTGAGCACGAGGTCAAGGGTATCAGCAGTCACATAGTCTCCGGCACTGACCTCAATGTCACTGAAGTATGCCCATGTGCCGTAACCCACGGCCAATACAACGATTCCAACCAGGAAAAAGGCAAAGAGGGCACTGCGCATTCCTGCTCACCCCAGTAAAAAGGTTAAAGGGAATCACTCCTGCACCTGCTTGAGGTAGAGGTGGACATCGAAGATAAGCTTATCACCCTGGATGTCATTTCCAGCGTCGTTGTAGTCAATAGACGCCTCAACCGTTATCTTTCCGGTCTTCCCGCCGTTGAGAGGCCCAAGGTCAAGCATATTTCCGGGGTCGTCATAAGTCCAGTCCTTGAGATAGCCTTCCCAAACGAGGGCATCGTTGTAGTAAATCTTAACGTATATAACATCCGCAAGGGTCTGTCCACCGTTGGTCTCTGACTCCGGGTTGATGTTCTCATCGAGGGAGTAGTTCAGGTATAGATAGACTTCACCTGGAAGTCCACCCTCGTTCATGACGTAAACGTTATCGCTACCACTCCAACCGGGATAAACCATCCCAAAATCAATGCTCGAGGGAACGTCAGTTCCATCGTACCAAGTGCTGTTATCATGGCTGACTTTAAGGTTAAGAATGTCCGCCGTTATGTAGTTCCCAGTGCTTGACTCCGTGTCGTCGAAGTACGCCCAAGTTCCTGCTCCAAGTCCAAACAGTACAACACCAACAACCAACAGGGCCAGGATTCCGCTCTTCATTCCATGCACCTCCGGGCAACATGCCCGTACTATATGTTATTTTTCAGGTTTATAAGCTCCAAGAAAATGAGTTTAGAACAGAACGTTCTGACATGAAATCCGTAACTTTGTTCCGGAAAAGAAAACGAAAGGACCCAAAGTTCAGAGACATTGGAAGAAATCAAAAGCCATCGAAGGAATCAAAATCACCTAGTTCACGGTAAATCGTTGAGAAACTGCGTAAAAACGTTCTTCCCTTGTCCGTGACCCTGTATATCCGCCGGTTACCTTCTATGGCTTCAATAAGGTACCCCTTTTGGAGGAGGTACCGTATGTAGTTCGTGGCCAGTTTGAAGTTCAGATTCGCTCGGTAAACTATCTGGGTCTTTGTCGCACCCTTACCGTTGGCTGACTCTAGGATATCAGCAATAATTTCAACTCTCGAACGCCTCATGCCCCAACCCCCAACAGGAAAGATTGCAAGCCGTATTTGAGAGCTGTATTTTAGAGAACAGATTGTAGCACAACCTGGTTATACAAAACAGAGTAACGTCGAAGTTCTATTTAAACTTTGTGGGTTATATAACATCCAAGATTTTTAATAGTAATTTAGATAATCTCTAACATTCGGAGTAGGGGCAATCCGAGCTCAGCTAGTTACATTGGAAAAAACACAATAAAGTACTAAGGGACATAGCAAAACTACAATAATACACAAATACATACAAGAGTACAAGACTACATCCGAATCACTCATCATCTGGAAGGAGGATTATAGGGAACTTCATTTTCTTCAGCAGTTCGACCATGCGCTGGTAAGTCTTCTTTTGCATCTCAAGCTTGTGCCTTAGGCTCGCGTTCTCGATGGCAAGCCTGTTGACCTCGTCGACCTTGAGCTTCAACTGCATCCTCAGCTCTATTATCTCCTCCTCAAGCTCGCGGATAGAGCGCTCAAGCCTCTCAATCTCCTCGATGTACTCGCGGCAGATACGTCTCTTCATGACCGGTCAGCCCCGCGAAACGTCGTCACCAATCAGGGGGCTCCAGACTCATCATCCCAAACAACAACAATTCACCCATAAGTAATTTAAATGTCACGGGGAACTGATGCTCTATGAGACCAAAAAACTCTGTGCTGGTGTTCATAATCATTGCGGTCATTCTCACCGCAGGATGCCTCGGCCAGGAAACAGGAGATAAGACAAAAACGGTGACAGTGGAGAAAACAGAAACTTTCACAAAAACAATCACTATTACGAAGACGGTTATTGTAGAAAACAAAAGTGCAGAGGCCGAGCTGAGAGAAAACCTTACCCGCTGCACAGAAGAGCTGTCCCTCCTGAACGCAACGCTGAATCAGACCCGCGAGAACCTAATCGAACTTGCCGAGAAATACAGGGAGTGCATTACGAAGGGTCAAGAAGGGACAAAAGAAAACTTCTCCCAACCAGAACTGCTAATCGATGGAGAGTACTACATGCGACTAATAAACGACTTGAAAAGCGCCAAGAAGAGCATTTACGTAACAATGTTCCTCATGAAGTACGACCCCGCGGACAGCTACGACCACGCCAACGACCTAATCAGGGCCCTCGTTGAGGCCAGAAGGAGGGGTGTGAGCGTTCACGTTGTGCTTGAAAACAGCATAGATGACAACAGGGCCGCTTACAACTACCTGCGCTCCAACGGCGTCGATGTAGTTTTCGATTCGCCGTCAACGACCCTTCACACGAAGATGGTCATTATAGACGGCAGAATCGTGTACATTGGGAGCCACAACTGGAGCGAAGCCGCTCTCGACTGGAACCACGAGGTCAGCGTTAGAATCGAGTCCAGGGAAATGGCGGATGTTCTCTTGAATTACTTCAACGAGATTAGAAGGGGGTTTTAGAGAATGAGGCTTTGGATACCCCAAATGTGGCGCGCCCGCCCTCCTTTCGTCCGAAGGCTTGAGGAGTGGAGGATGAAGAGGAAGGCAAAGGAGTTCAAGCTAAATACCAAGGACACAGATAACATTGGCGTCAAACTGAGTTTTTGGGCTGAGGCTGACCTATGAGCTCTTTGATTCTGTTAAGTATAAGCTCATTTCGTCTTTTCAAAAACCTTTCATAATTGTTCTCCTTCATAGCCTCAATGCATTCCGAGTCAATGAAGTGTGGCCTTAAAACTTCCTCCACATCTCCTGGAATCCATTTGAGATATTCCCTGGGAGACGTCGCTGAGATTTTTCTGTTGGTCTCATCAGTGATAAGCGTCCTATTAAGTATAGTGTTAATTTTCGACTTATCTTTGTTTCCAAATCCCTGCCTCCTCAGAAAGGCTTGGGGAAATATATGATGGTCTTCCAGATTGTGGAACTCAATAGCATCAACCTGAAGGAAATCCCTCGCATGATTCAGAGCTATCAAGTTCATTATGCCCCTGTAAACTGCACTCCCACTCCGAGAGACAGTATAAAAGTTTAGGGATGTAATCTTGGTCCTCGCGTCGGCAACCATTGAAGGCACAGACTCGGAGTTCTTGAAGGCTTCTATTAGTTCCAATGTGTCGCTCAGAGACTTGGATTCAACCGCACTGCTATACCTCTCGGTGAACACCGAACTCCAGTACCACTGTCTTATCAGGGTATATGCCCTGCTCTTTTCTGTGGGGGATAGCTCCTTAGTGCCTTCCACATAGTAAAGAAGTGTCGCCAATACTGGAAGTATGGGTTTGTATGGAACCCACTTTGGCAAGAATGCTCCAAACCCATCTTGATTGGTGCTCATAACTCTCAATGGCTCTGTCAAAATACTTTGCCATAATCCACCAATCTTCCTCGAAACCAACTGGTGACAGATTAATCAAAGACCTGTTTTTAACATCGCTAATCTCCTTCTCACCCTTATCTTTATCCCTGAGCACTCTCATAAGCCCCAGTGCCCTGAGTAGCAACACTTTGAAGAGGTCTGGATTGTCCTCAGATAATTTCTTGATGTTACCAAATACATCAAGGGTATCCTGCCACATCTGATGAAGGTCAATACCCTCCTTGTAGAGTCTGGCCGTTAGTAAATCAAAGACCGACAACCGGACCCCCGTACTGTTCATTTTCTCAAAAATTGTGCATACTTCACTAAGTTTTTGTTTGTCATCTGGCCCAATTTTTGGCAAGTACAAGACTGGGACTTTAAAGTCCAAGAGGTTGTTAATGTACTTCTCCCACACATTAATTTTTTCTTCCAGTGACCTTCTATACTCCTGGACTAGTTTCCACCCTTCATCAAATCCAACATTTCTATCTTTTAATTCATCGGAATATTTTCCAATATGGTAATCAACAAACCCATCCTTCCAAGCCTTCCACTTTTCCTTGCTGGATAACTCCGTGAACGGCACTATCCTTTTCTCAAACTGATAAGCTTTGTCAAAGTACTTGTGTCTCTCGGCATCGTCCTCATTTACGCTAAACACGGCTTCTTCAACATTACCATTCTCTAACTCCTCAAGCCTCAAGAAGAAAAGAGGTATCGCCTAGTGGTGTACTTTGGTGTGACAACATCTTTTGGAGGTGCATAAAAAACATAGTGCAGTGACGTTATCCTTTGCTGGCCATCAAGAATCATAGCCTCAGGCTCCGCAATATAGTTACCCTCCCTATCAACTGGCAGACGGACACCTTGAATTGGTCTCCATTTGAATGGAGGTTTTGTAGGGTCTGTTCTGAGGAAAAGAAATGTGCCAACAAAGTACCCATTAAGCAAAGATACCAACAAATCCTCGATATCCTGCCTTGACCACACGAAGTCTCTCTGAAACTGAGGCAAAACAAGTTTTCCCATTTCAGCCTGTTTTAATATGTCTAAGAGCCCTTCCATCTTGGGGTCAAGCTTGTCCATTTTCTCCACCAACTAACATGATAACATAACACTCCAGTAATTCACAAAACCAGGTTTAAAAGTTACGGTGCAATGAAAAGAACAATTGGCCAAAAATTCTAAAGCCCCAGAGCTTCCAAGAGCTCCTTCACAACGTCTTCTTTCTTCACGACCCTCTGCTCGCCCGTTTCCATGTCCCTTATCGTGACGTTGCCGTTCTCGAGATCCCTCTTCCCGATGAGAACCACGTACGGCACGTTGAGCCTGCCAGCATGGTCGAGGGCCTTCCTCAGCTTCCTCCCAGTAAGCTCGACGTCGGCCTTAACGCCCGCCCTTCTGAGGGCAGATACCACCTCGATGGCCGTCTTTCTGAGCTCAACATCCTTTCCGATGGGAATCACGTAAACGTCGGGCCTGAGCCTGATTTCGGGTATAAGGCCCTTCCACTCGAGTATCGGGATGAGCCTCTCTATGCCTATTGCGAAACCCGTCGCTGGCGTAGGCTTGCCACCGAAGACCTCGATGAGGTTGTCGTAACGGCCACCACCGCCAATCGAGCCGATTCCGAGGTCGTTCGGCGCTATCGCCTCAAAAACCACGCTCGTGTAGTAGTCAAAACCGCGCGCTATTCCGAGGTCAATCCTAATCCATTTCGAGACTCCATAGGCGTCGAGCAGGTCAACCAGCTCGTAGAGGCGCCTTATCTCGGCTTTGGCTTTCTCACTCGTGAAGAGCTCCTCGGCCTTTGGGAGGACTTCATTTGACTCGCCCTTAATTTCAATCAGCGAGAGAACCTTCTCGACTCCTTCATCGCTCAGCCCGAAGTCTTTCAAAGCTTTGACGAACTCCTCTTGGGTAAGCTTGTCCTTCTTGTCTATGAGCCTCATGAGCCCGATATCGTCTTTGACGCCGAGCATCTTGGCGAACTCGTCGAGCAGAACGCGGTCGCCGATGTTCACCGTGAAGTCCTCAAGGCCTGTGGCGAGGTAGCTCTCGGTGAAGAGCGCTATAACCTCGGCGTCGGCCTCAACCTTATCGCTCCCGATGAGCTCAACGCCCGCCTGCCAGAACTCGCGGTAGCGACCGCTCTGCGGTTCCTCGTAGCGGAACATGTTGGCGATGTAGTACCACTTGATGGGCTTCGGAGCCGTTTGGAAGGCTGAAACGTAGAGCCTCGCGACGCTCGAAGTCATATCCGGGCGGAGCGAGATGTCCCTCCCGCCCTTGTCGAGGAAGGCGTAGAGCTGTTTTACAACTTCCTCACCGCTCCTGAGCTTGAAGAGCTCAGTGTATTCGAAAGTTGGCGTGAGAACCTCGTGAAAGTTATAGCGCTCGAAGACCTCGCGAATCCTCTCGAAGACCCATCTCCTCTTCGCCATCTCCTCCGGTAAAAAGTCCCTCGTCCCCTTAACGCGCTCAACCTTCATCCCTCTCACCTTTTCGGAAGAGGGAAGGGAGGAGTTAAAAGGTTATCCCGACAAAGTTTGACGTTTATCCAGAAGATGTCATGAGGAGGTATATCCCAACGACGCCCTCGACCATCATCTGAGCCCCAATGGCCATTATGAAGAGACCGATTATCCTGATAGTAACGCTCAGGAAGGTTTTGTTGACGGACTTCATCATGTAGAGCGCCACGAACATCGAGAGCGCAACGACTGCAATCGCTATGGCCGTTGCGGAGAGCGAGACGAGATAGCCGTATTCTGCTGTGAGGGTTATTACCGCGGTTATAGCGGCGGGGCCAGCTATGAGGGGCATCGCGACGGGGACGGCGGCCAAAGCCAGAATATCGCGTTCCCTCTTCAGCGTGAACATTCCACCGCCTTCTAAAGCCTCGAGACCAATTTTGAAGAGAACGAAGCCCCCGGCAACCTTCAGGGCGTTTATGTCGATGTGAAAAATCTCCTGGAGGATTATCTGACCTGCCACCGCGAAGCTCGCCAGGAGAAGGAAGCCTATCAGGTTGGCTCTCACGATTAGGGCCTTTATGTCCTCTATGTGAAAATCCTCGCGCAGGAAGCTAACGAGGAGTATCTTGTCGCTCGGGTCAATCATGATGAGCATCAGCAGTGCCGAGCTGAGTATCGTTGAGAGCTCGCTCATGCTGGAAGCTGGGGAAAGCAATTTAAAAACCTATGCCAACCCAGGGCGAGCGATGACGAAACCGGCACTGGCTGAGTCGTGATGAACACTCGGTTGGCGGAGCTACCTCGAATAGAGCCACTTGAGCAGGGGCGGTGTTATCACAGTCGTAACGAACACCATGAGAATCGCCACGGTCAGGGCGTCGGGGCCTATTATTCCGCTCCCCATGGCAACGGCCAGCATCGCCAGTTCAACACCCATCCTCGGAATCATTCCGACGCCTATCCTGAGGGAGGCACCCCAGTCAAAGCCGGCCAGCTTGGCGCCAAGGCCGCAGCCGACTATTTTGCTCACTATGGAGGCAATGGTGTAGAGGACCGCGAAGAGGCCCGCGTGGAGGATGTAGTCCAGCTCTATCCTCATCCCGACCTCGACAAAGAAGAGCGGGATGAAGAGGGAATAGCCGAGGACGTTCATGTGGTCCATTATCGTCTTCTTCTTGGAGCTCTGGCCGAGGGCGAGGCCCGTCAGATAGGCACCGAGAATCGAGGCGAGGTTCAGGTGCTCGGCGAGGAAGGCGAAGACTATGAGGAAAACGAGGGCAAAGGCCGTCTCGCTCTCGGGCAGGTCAATCCTTGAGAGAATGCGAAAGACCCTGTCCGCGAGGCCGGGCCCGAAGTAGAGGAAGAAGAAGAGGAGTAGAGAGACCGAGAGAACGACCTCGGCGAGGCTCGCGTAGTTGACCTCGCCTCCCTTTATCATCGAAATCGCCACGGTGAGAACGAGGATTCCGAGGACGTCATCCACGACCGCAGCCGCTAAAATCGTCGTCCCCTCGCGCGTGTTGAGCTTCCTCATCTCCATGAGCACCTTTACCGTTATGCTCACGCTCGTCGGTGTCATCATCGCACCGTAGAGGATTGCCTCGTGGAGGGGGACGAAGAGGTAAGCCACGGCAAAGCCGAAGAGGAAAGCGACCAGAACGCCGAGGCTCGCAACAACGACGCTCTGCTTTCCAACGCGCTTGAACTCCTCCAGCTCGCTCTCAAGACCGGCCATGAAGAGAAGCAGGAGGACGCCGAGGTTGGCGAACTGGCCTATCACCGGGTTAGTTTCGAAGAAGATGCCAATCAGCAGGCCCCCGAATATCTGGCCGAGGACAACGGGCTGACCCAGTCTCTCGAAGAGATACCCCATCAGCTTCGCCGTCGCGAGCATTACCGCTATCAGGAGGAGTATCTCCATGCTACCGCCCCTATTCCCTTGAGAATGCCCACTTCAGGAGGAACGGCGTCACTATCGTCGTCACCAGAACCATCGTGACCGGTATGGAAAACGTCCCGCTGTCGAAGACGCCCTCGTTGAGGGCCACGTTGGCCATGATGAGGGCCACCTCCATGCGGGGTATCATGCCAACGCCCACCTGAAGGGACTCAATCGGCCTGAACTTCGAGACGAAGGCGCCGAAGCCGCATCCGACCACCTTGCTCACTATCGCGAGTATGGCGTAGATTAGGGCAAAGGTTCCAGCGTGGGCTAAAACCCGCACGTCGCTCTCTATGCCTATGCTCACGAGGAACACTGGAATGAAGAGGGAGTAGCCTATCGTCATGAACTTTCTGTCAACTTCCTTCGCCTCGTCGGTGCTCGCCACGAGGAGACCTGCCAGATAGGCACCGGTTATGCCCGCTATCTGGAACTGCTCGGCGAGGTAGGCGAAGATAAGCATTATCGCTATGGCAAAAGCCGTAACGGTCTCAGGTAAAGTGATTCTCTCCGAAAGCTTCAAAGCCTCCCTGACGGCGGGATTGCCGATAAGAAGGCCAATGCCGAAGTAAAGGACGACCTCGCCGAGGATTATGAGGAGGTCCTTGAAGTAGACGCTCCCCCTGGTGTTTATTCCAACGAGTATCGTGAGCACGATGATGCCGAGGACGTCGTCAACGACGGCAGCAGCTAAAATCGTCGTTCCGACCCTCGTGCGGAGCTTCTTCATCTCCATAAGTATGCTCGTGGTGAGACCAACGCTCGTGGCGGTCAGAACCCCACCGAGGAACATTGCCTCAATGTTCGAATATCCCCAGGCCAGAGCCCCGACGTAGCCGAGGATGAAGGGTATGAGAACGCCGAGGGACGCTATTATAAAGGCGGGAATGCCGACGTGCTTGAACTCCTCAACGTCCGTTTCGAGGCCCGCCAGAAAGAGCAGCATGACGACGCCGAGGTCAGCCAGGAGCTTCACGGCCTCGTCGAAGCCGACCAGTCCCAGAATGGACGGCCCGATTAGAATCCCGCCAATCAGCTGGCCGAGGGCCGCTGGAAAGCCGAGGCGAACGGCGAGGTAGCCGAAGAGCTTCGCAACGATTAGTATTAGAGCCAGCTCCAGGAACACGTCCATGATTATCATCCCTGTGGGTGCTTTAGATTCCAGCCGTTACTATGACACTATGCGTATCAGACGGATTATGTCCTTGACCTCCAGGATACCGTGAACGCGGTTTTTATCATCAACCACCGGGAGGTGGTGCTTTCCGGTTTCGAGCATTATCCGTATCGCCCGCCCGAGGTTTTCATTGACGTGAATCGTTATGGGCTTTCGAACCATTATGTCCTCCACGCGGGAAGCGTTGTTTATGGAGTACTTTTTGAGCAGGTTTATGCCCACTATGGAGTACCTCCTCGGGGGTTCGAAGAAGCGGAGGAGGTCCTTCATCGTGATGAAGCCGAGGAGTTTACCTTCATCGTCAACAACCACCGCAGAGCTCTCCTCACCCCTGAGGCTCTGGACGAGCTTTGATAAGGAGTCCTCCGGGTGAAGGGTCAGAAACTCCCTGTCCATTACAAGCTTCACGGGGACCTTTGAGATGTAGCGGATGTTGTGGCTAAGTTCCTCCTTGCGCTTGAGCTGGAGCATTCTGCGCTTGGTATGGATTATCTGAACCTTTTTTGTCTTAACGTCCTTGGGCACTTCCCCCGAGTTCAATGGTTCCATTTTCCCCACTGATAGGACGCTAATGTGCAAGGGCGTTTAAAGATTTCGGGGTTTGTATTGAGCAAAAAATGTCAAAAAATTCGCTTTTTCATCAATAAATTAACCAAAAACTTGCCAAAAGATTTTTAAGGCCAAAGTCATAGAACTCGGCAAGGGAAATATGGTTTCCGGAAACGGAGGCGAAAGGTTCTACGACGTTGTGATTATCGGAGCCGGACCCGCAGGTCTCTTCGCGGCCTACGAGCTGGCTGAAAAGAGCGACCTGAGGGTTCTCGTCATCGACGAAGGTGGCGACGTCAAGCAGAGAGTTTGCCCCATGTTCGAGCTCGGTTATTGCGTCGAGTGCAAGCCCTGCCACATAATGAGCGGCGTTGGAGGAGCCGGCGGATTAAGCGACGGCACGATAAACCTCCGCCCGGACATCGGAGGCGACCTAAGCGAACTGACGAACGACGAAAACTACGCCTGGCAGCTCGTCTGGGAGGTCGACCAGATTTTTCTAAGGCATAAAGCACCGAGGAACCTCTACAAGGGCGACCCCGAACAGGTTAGATACTGGGAGCAGAGGGCGGCGCAGGCGGGAGTAAAGTTCATCCCGATAATCCAGAGGCACATAGGCTCCGACAGGACGCCCGAGGTCATAGACGACATAAAGAGACACCTCGAAAACAAAGGCGTGAAGTTCCTCCTCTGGACAAAGGCCCTTGAGTTCGGCCAGGGATGGGTTAAGGTTAGGCGCGGAAAGGACGTCTTCGAGATTAAAGCCCGCTACATAATCGTCGCCCCGGGCAGGGGCGGAGCCGACTGGTTCCACGAGGTGGCCCAGAGAATAGGCCTCAAGGCGAGGCACGGGCCTATTGACGTTGGCGTCCGCGTCGAGGTTCCGGCCATAGTCATGGAGCCGATAACGAGCATAAACCACGACCCCAAGTTCCACATCTACACCGACACCTACGACGACTTTGTTAGAACCTTCTGCACTAACCCGAACGGTTTCGTCGTCGAGGAGCGCTACGACGGCTACGTCGGTGTGAACGGCCACTCGATGCACGAGAAGAAGAGCAACAACACCAACTTCGCCTTCCTGAGCAGGATAGAGCTCACCGAGCCTGTAGAGGATACGACAGCCTACGGCAAGAGCATAGCGCAGTTAGCTACCACGATAGGCGGTGGAAAGCCCCTCATTCAGCGCCTCGGGGACCTGCGGAGGGGAAGGAGGAGCACGTGGGCGAGGATAAGGAGGAGCGACGTCGAGCCCACCTTAAAGAACGTAACGCCCGGCGACATAGCGATGGCCCTGCCCCACCGCGTCGTGACGAACATCATAGAGGGCCTGGAAAAGCTCGACAGGGTTCTGCCGGGTGTTGCGAGCGACCATACTCTCCTCTACGCGCCAGAAATCAAGTACTACGCCATGAAGGTCGAGGTGGACGAGAACCTCGAAACGAGCATTGAGGGAATCTTCGCCGCCGGCGACGGAGCAGGTTTGAGCAGGGACATAGTCAACGCGGCCGCGACAGGGCTTCTGGCGGCGAGAGGGATACTCAAGAAGGAGGGCCTCCACACGGAGAAGGACTTCAGGAAGCCCGGGAACTGGAAGGAGAGAATTGAGGCGCTTGAGTAGGTGAAACCGAGTTCATGAACAGGGGGATTGTAAGTGGTTACTACTCTCTGAATTTGGTTTGTTTTGGGACTATTTATCCTATTTAAGTCATGTTTATTTAACAGAAAGGTTTTTATATTGTTAGTTACTTACTTACGTTGGTGATTCCTTATGTCGAAGTTTGGTTTGTGGTGGGTTATGTGGGATAATGGTGTGTACATATCAAGGATGACTCTTGGAGGCAGGGTGCCGACCTCCTATGATGAGGTTGTTCAGTGGTTTAAGAAGAGGTATTTTGACAGGGTCGTGTTTCTTGGTAACCAGGGAGAGAACATTGGTTACACAGGCAATGGGTACGAGGATGGTCGCTATCTGGCTCTCTGGATTATGTCCCACATCAGCTCGATAAAATACTACGTCACGATACCGTTTTCCCAGTACGGGAGTAAAAAGCTGAGAGATGACCCATCCAAGGGTTTCGCCAACTCCTACTGGAAGGACTGGATTGACGGTGTTCTTAGTGTCTTTGACAATAATAGGCTCGGCTTCTTCTGGAGTTACGAGAGCTGCCTCCAAGCAACTCCACATGATGAAGCCCATGTTACTGAAGAGTTTATTCGAGAGATGGCAGAGTATATCCACAATCACAACCAAGAATTCATCTGGATTCCTGCAACAGGAAGCGGAAGCTCAGTTAGAGGCGTGTCCTATTTGAATGACCCGGATTATGATGGTATTCTTACGATTGGTGGCTACTTTGACTACGTTTTCGTCCAGCCAAACTACTACGAGTACTCCAAGGTCGATGAAAAAGGGAATCTCGGCTTACAGTATACCTACGAGAAGCTTGTGGAGAAGGTTCGCTGGGTTTACGAGGAGCTTCCCACGAAGATTAGAGAACACAATCCAAATGCCAAAATAACAACGGCCTCAATAGAAATGGAAGCCGACAGGACCGTACTGGGAATTCATTGTACCAGCCCAGGGGACTGTCCAGAAGGTATGAACTGTGATTCTAATATTCATACTTGTTATGAACACTGCAGAGACCACCATCCCCAAAAGGCAATCAACTACGCATTAGATTATGTTAGAGCACTAAAGGATATAGACTGGAAGCCATCGAACTTGGCATACTACTTCAGTACAGATTTCAAAGTAATAGACACCCTTCAAGAGCAGTGCTGGAGGGAACTTAATGAGCCATATGTCTAGTCTCCGTCTTTTTCTTATCCTCCTATTTCTAATTTCCATTATCTCTTCTCAAGGGGTCTCCGCCTCAACACCTCAAACCTTCCAGGCCTATCAAATTACCGTTAAGGGATTTAAACCCGCAAGCATTGGAATCTTGCCGCACTTCATCTTCACAGTAAAACCCTACTGGAAAGTAAACGACTCGTCCCCTGGCGAGTATCGCCTCCTCTACTTCGCATACCCCTCTTACTACAACATCACTAACTGGACTTTTGAGTACGTGAACCTAACGAACTTCCCTGGAATCACTTACAGGCTCGGAAACGTAACACTCCCATGGCCAACTAACAACTTTACCATCTTTTCTTATGACGACACTCCCGTCCTCCACTGGCAGGCGAAAAATGGCACAACCTACGACTACTTCCTCGGGATTGGTCCGTCCGCCGGAGATAAAGAAGTTGCACTGCCGGTGGTCGTTACACACTACACCAAGAATTCCCAGATGGTTGGACACTTAGAGGGGAACTACGTGGTGTTTAACGGCTCAAACACAACCCTCAAGATTCCAGAGGGAGACCTTTCCAAATACTATCCGGAGCAGTTCTTAAACGACCTCAGGGGAGTCATTTACAGGGACGTGGTTTACATCTGGAACTCAACAACGGCCTCTTACGTGGCAATCCACAGAAAAGCCTTTCTCATCTACCCGCTCCGCTTGAGTTACTGGAAGGCCAATGGAAAAGTTTACATCGGCACTAACCTTTCGAAGGGCGTTGAGTTGAAGGCCAATCAATCAATCCCAATCCTCCTCTACGCGGAGGGGAAGCTAAAACCCCTCGTGGACGTCCTAAGGTTGATTACTCCCCAAGGCGACCCGTTGAGGAATCTAAAAAACCCCGTCATCACGCTCCAAAGATTGATAACGCGGGCGACGCAGCGGGACATTCTCAACTACTTTGAGGACACCATTTATTCCCGATACTACAAGCTTCATTATTCCCTCGTTTCGAACGGTTCCTCAGCAGTTTTGACCGTTACGGTTGATGACTGGATTCCCTTCTATTATCCCTACCTCGTAGTGGACGGAACACCCGCCTTCTTCAACCTCTCGCCAACGTGGACGAGCACAGAGGAACAATGGACCTTCGGTGGATACGAGTTCAAGTTCGGCGTTTGGGGAAATCACTACGAGCTCCTCTGGGAGAAGTCTCCTCCAGTGTTGAACTCTTCCATCGCTTACCGGCTCAACGGAACTTGCTGGATGTTAATTGGCAACTTCCACAACTTCCCGGGCTTCGTCGCCAACGGAACGGTTGAAGGGAACTACATGGTTTTTCACTTTAACGACACAACCCTCAGGATTCCGTTGAAGGAGTTGGCGAAGTATTACCCGCCGAGGGTTTGGGGATGGAAGTTAGCAGCGGCAAAGAACGGAAACGGCTACCTCATAACGCCCGATGCATGGTTCCACTACAGCGTTACCCGGCTGGTGTGGGTTCCCGGGGGTTTCCTTCTGCCGGTTGACAACTCCTCTGGCGTTTACGCTCTTTATTACGTGAACGGGACTTTAAGGCCGGTCTTTGACTTGCTCAGGCTTATGAGTTTGAAGGGGGATTTGGTTAGGAACTTGCCGAACCCGTTCAACTCGAGCGTAACCTTTGGGTTGTGCGGTCTGGAGTGGCAGTCAAACACCTCGGTGAGAGTTACTCAAACAACCGCCACACCAAAAGAAAAAAGCATCTGCGGACCCGGGCTGATAGCGATTGTCGCGCTGGGTGCCGCGCTTCCAGTGAGAAGAGTGCAACGCAGAGAATCGACCAAAGGTTAACGTTAAAAGCCACCTCTCTCTTTTATTTCCGGTGGAAAGAAATGCCGATGAGGTGCAAGTTCTGCGAAAAGCCCGCCTTCATCAAGCTTCACTACCCAAAAATGTACCTCTGCGAGGAGCACTTCAGGGAGTACTTCGAGAGAAAGGTCAAACGGACGATAGAGCGCTACAAGATGCTCAAGCCTGACGAGAGGGTTTTGGTGGTTGTCAGCGGCGGGAAGGACTCGGCCGTTACCGCTTACATCCTCAAGAAGCTCGGCTACAACATCGAGTGCCTTCACATAAACCTTGGAATCGGCGAGTACAGCGAGAAGAGCGAGAGCTATGCTAAAAAACAGTGTGAGGCCTTAGGCGTTCCTCTCCACATCGTCCGCGTTAAGGAGCTCCTCGGGAAGGGAATCGGCGAGGTGAAAACGAGAAGACCGACGTGCTCCTACTGCGGTCTAACGAAGAGGTACATATTCAACAAGTTCGCCTACGACAACGGCTTCGACGCTGTCGCTACTGGCCACAACCTCGACGACGAGGCGAGCTTCATCTTCTCGAACATGATGCACTGGAACACGCAGTACTTAGCGAAGCAGGGGCCTGTGACCCCAAGCCAGTTCAACGGCAAGCTCGTGAAGAAGGTCAAACCGCTGTACGAGGTCACAGAGAGGGAAGTGGTAGCCTACGCTCTCGCTAATGGCATCGAGTACATGATGGAGGAGTGTCCCTATTCCGTTGGAGCGACAACGATTGAATACAAGGAGATACTCAACGAGATGGAGGAAAAGAGGCCCGGGACGAAAATCAACTTCGTCAAGGGCTTTTTGAGGAAGAAGCACCTCTTCGAGACAGAGCTCCAGGAGGCCGAGCTGAGGGAGTGCAGAGTCTGCGGAATGCCGTCGAGCGGTGAGGTCTGCTCTTTCTGCAGGTTCTGGAGACTGGAGAAACCGATAGACTTTAGGGTGAGGCGATGAGAACCGTTGCAACATTCCCAAAGCTGAGAAGGACTTTCATCACAGTCATGAAAGCGTACACTATCTTCCTCTGGATGTGTTCAGCTGTCTCTATTGTGATAACAGGAGTGAATACCGTGAACGGCCAGTTGGCCCCCGCCATAATATACCTCACCTCATGGGCTTTCTTTACAACCTCCGCACTCATGTACTCAGATTTAAAGGGAGAGCTTGAGAAGATGCGATTCACGGCGTACTGGCGGTTCTTCAGTCGTTACTCCCCTCCCCTCGGCGGCTACGCAATGCTCCATGTTCTCACAGGACTGATTTTTATAACCGCCGATGTCTTGAGGGGAGGGTACGCATTCCTCGCAGTCATGCTCATCTTGAAAGGCATTTTCGAGCACGCACTTCAGGGATTTGTGGACAACCTGAAAGCGGTCTCATTTCTTTACTCTGAAGTCCTGAACGGAGAGCTCGACAGGCTCGCACTCAAGGACCCCTTTAAGTGAAGCGCCTCGTCTTCTCCCAGTGGAGCCTGCCGGCGAGGAGCCTCAGCAGGCCACGCATCGTGTAAACAACCCCCGCAAGGACGAAGAGAAGGAAGTAAGCGGGGTAAGCCCCAACGAACCACCACTGGACTCCAAACCCAGTTCTCCGTTTTTCAAGCCAGTTCGAATAGGCAACCGAGACCCAAAAGACAAGAAACGCAAGAATCGAAACAGACAGGAAGAGCTGAGGCCTAGCAAGGGCCAGAGGAACGCCTCCGGAGAGGACAAGGTAGCCGTTGAGAACAACGGACAGGAACCAGAAGACCGGAACGAGGTAACTCATCATATAAAAGTGCTCTATGAATGCCTCCATGAGGCCAGAGCAACTCCTTAGAACCGGCCAGTAGTAGTCGAGCATGACCTGGAGATGCCCCTGGGCCCAGCGGGAGCGCTGTCTAACGTAGTCTCTGAGCGTTTCGACGGCCTCCTCCCAGCCGACTACACCGTGGTAGTACCAGAAGCGGTAGCCTTCGATGAGCGCCCTCGCCCATAGGTCAGTGTCCTCAGTGACGGAGTCCTCACGGAACTTACCGAGGCGTAGAAGGTGCGAGAACCGAAGTAACGCCACGGTTCCCCCGTATTTGCCGTTTTCGTTGAGCTTCATGTCACCCTCGATGGCCACGTTAAAACCAACGAGTCTCTCGAGGGTTATGAAGCGCGTGATGAAGTTCTTGTCCCAGTTCCTCGGCCTGACGTTCCCCTGAACGCCGATAACATAGTTCGGTGCCCCCTCCATGATACCGACGAGGGTCCTCAGAGCGTTGGGCCCAATGAGGTAATCGGCGTCCAGTATGAAGATGTAATCAGGCCATTTAAACGCAGTCTCAATGAGTTCAAGGGTGTAATTAAGGGCCCTCGGCTTGCTTCTACCCCTGTGAGGCGGAACGTTGATAACGAAAACCTTTCCACTCCACGAGGACTCCATTCTTCTCATAACCTCAAGCGTTCCATCGGTCGAGTTATCGTTTATCAAAAACACCTTGAAGTTTGAGTAGTTTTGGTTGAGTACGGAGCGGGCTGTCTTCTCTATGACAGTCTCTTCGTTGTGAGCAGGAATAAGAACGTAGACAGTCGGTTCAAAGAATCCAGTAGGAACTGGCTTTGGTTCCGTCGGATAATCTCTCTGAGTGGCCAGAATCAGAAGAGTGTAAAAGACAAGCCCGGACGAGACCATCAAAAAGAGGAACAGGAGAACGGCCTCAAGTATGTAAGGAACGGGAACTAACACTGAAAACCCCGCGAGCAGGAGAATGTACAAGTAAAGCACGGATTGGAATTTGAGGGAGGGCCTCATCATAAGAGTTTTAGGAAGGGTATATAAATAACTACTGGTTAAAATGGCAGGGATAAAAATCGTGGGGGCCTCTCACCCAGGCAGGTTCACAAAGGAACTTGCTGGGAGCGGAGCGGTTGAGAGAGAAAGCGCGGAGAGGTACTCCGCGGAGTTCACAACAGGGAAGCACAGGTGCAGGGTTATCCACAACTACTCAACGGGAGAGGTCCTCGTCTGGTTCGAGGATGAGGCGACCGTGGACGTTCTGGGGAGGATTCTAAAGCTCACAAGGTACCTCGGAAGGGCGCTCGTGGTTGGTATTCTACCCGGGCAAGAGATAAAGGGAGAGGCGTTCATAGAGGTCCCGGGCGGGAGAATACAAGTGGCCCATGCAGGAGACGGACTATGGATTGGCTGGGATGGAACAAACTGGCTCTTCTCTGCGACGGTTCAGGGGATAGCAGAGCTCATTGAAATCTTGGAGGTAGGGAGATGAAGCGGGGATACGTCCTCCTTTTGCTTGCTGTCTCAGTGCTTGAATTCCTGCCCCTCTTCTTCGCCCCAGCCCACCCCGACCTGAAGGGAGACGGCCTCGGACACCTCTTTAAAGTCCACAAGCTAATGGAGGACGGCTGGGAGCCGTGGATAGAGGAATGGTACGCGGGCTTCCCCTTCCTCAGGTTCTATCCCCCCGGTTCGTACATTATCGCGGCTTTCTTCGGGAAGGTTTTTGGGAGTGCAGTCAGGGGCTACGCGGTTACACTGATGCTGAGCGCGTTCCTTGGTGCCCTCGCCCTACATACCTACCTGAAGAGGCTTGAAAAAGAGCCCTACGTAGCACCGCTCGTTTTCCTGCTCTTCCCGTGGCACCTTGGGGTCGCGTACATCGAGGGCAACTTCCCGAGGGCGAACGCCATCCATCTTGCTCCCCTCTTCCTCCTCGGAGTCCTCCTCCTGCGGGAATACAGGGAGAGATACCTGCTCCTCTCGGCCCTCTCGATTTCGCTGGTCGTCCTCACCCACCACTCAATTGTGATTCCCCTCCTCATCCTCGCACTCGCACTGCACTGGGATAGCCTTACGGAGCTCCGTGTTATCGGAAACGCCCTGAGGGTCATGGGAGCGGTAATCTTCCTCACCGCGTTCTGGTACATCCCGTTCTTCTACGACAGAGAATGGACACACTTTTGGAGAGTGAACATGAGCCCGTGGCTGTTTCGGCACTACAGCCTCAATCCAGACACCCTCGCAAGACCAGAGATGGCAGTCCCGCTCGCCCTGATAGTCGTTTTCTGGGCAGTTGCCTGGAAGTCCGGAAGAAGCAACCTGAGAAAGATTACCCTCATCTCAGCGGCGGTTTACCTCAGCCTCGGCTATTACTCCCCAACCCCCGAGCTGTACTCACTCCCGGTCGTTTCCATGATTCCCCCGTACAGGTGGCTCGATGCCACAAACCTCCTTGTTCCCCTCATCGTGGCAGACGCGTTGAACGGGCTGGAAGTTAGGAAAGCGACCGTTGTGGGATTAATAACCATCGTCGTGTTGCTCGTGCCGTTCACAGAGGAGATTCCTTACATTAAAAGCATCCCCCAGGACACGCTTCAGCTCGCGGAATACCTCTCGAAGCAACCCGGAAAGGACTGGCGCTTTCTCGTGAACTATCCCGGGGCAGTTTACAGCTACCTGCCGGCCCTCTCCGGGAAGGACACACTCAACGGCTGGTACCATGAGGGCAACCCGACCGACAAAGAGATGGAAAGACTCTGGTACCTTCTTGCAACTGGTGGAAACGCAAGCCCCTACCTGAAAGCTTACGACGTGAAATACCTAATCAACGCAGAGCAACCTGGCTACGTGAAAATGGCAACAATTGGACGTTATAGGGTCTACGAAGCCAACGTGAGCTTCGTCCAGCCGGTTTCAACCCTCATGGCCGGCCACTTCTACGACCTGCCCCTCGACTATGCGTACACCAGGGAGCTCCCTACGAACCTCTCGGAGGTAACCACCGTTATCTACTCAGGCAACCCGGACAACCACACGGCAGAAAATCTCTGGGAGTTCGTAAAAAGCGGGGGAACACTTGTATGGGCCCCTGAAAGCACAGACACGCTCTTCGGGGTCAGAGCGCAGGTAAGGCCGATAAACGCTTCAGAGCTCTCCTCCGAGGTCTACAACGTCTCCCGCTTCGCGTCTTTCAGGTACGGGGATTTCCCGTGGTACGGGCCGGTGTTCACGAACGTGAGCCCAATAGTGAGCATGGGAAAGTGGACGCTGATAGGGGCCAAACAGATTGGAAACGGAACCCTCTACGTCCTCGGCGGCAACTTCCTGTACCATATAGCCTACACGGGCTCCCAATACGAGCTGGAAGTCCTGAAGAGCATTATTCCCCGAGAAGAGAGCCAGATTCAGATAGGCCAACTCGTCCGCGGGGACGGCCGGTATTCGTTCAGGGTAACGGCCAAAAAGCCCGTGCTCTTAAGGGTGTCAGAGGCGTACTTCCCATACTGGGAGGTCTACGTGAACGGACGTAAAGTCAAAGTCATTCGGGACGACAGAACGGGACTGACGTTAATAAACGTTGAAGAGGGAGTTTCGGAAGTAAAGGCCACCTTCAGGGACCCCTTCGAGAGGCTCCGCTATTACTCCGCACTTGCCTGGGAGATACTAGTTATCTACACAATGATGAAGTTCGCGCCGATGAGGAGACTTTCGGGCCCTGAGCTGTGATGAAGGCCACCCTATCCGAGGCTTCCGATGGGTAACCGGCGGGCCTCTAAGATGGTTTGCCCATTCATTCGGAAGCGGACTTTCGAAAGAAAAATGTAAGAGCTTGCAAACGGCTTTTCTTTTTTTATTTAGTCCCCTCGATGGTATTTCGAATCGTTTATATACCTCGAGGGCATAAACTAACCCAAAGTTATCAAAGGAGGTGGACGAATGCTCGGGGACGTCATCAACGGCCTATGGGATTCACTAAAGCCGGGGGAAATCGTGCTGATAGAGAGAACGGACGTTAAAGACCAGTACTTTGGGCTGCACCACCTCATAACCTGGGGGCTCTCCAAAGGATACACAGTCCTCGTTGTTGATGTCATTGATTCCCTGCACCTCATAAAGGCCAAGGCCAAGCTGGCAGGCTTCGATGGCGAGACGTTTGAGAACGTCAACGTCATAAAGATAGGAGGGAAAATAAAGAACGGAAATGTCGTTGCCTGGATAAGCGACCTCAGCGAACCCGTCATACTGATGGGAAAGTTTAAAGAGGCGTACGAGAAGTTTGTTGAGGAAAACGCACCCGTTCTAACGATAGCCTTGGGCATCGAGAAGCTCTTCGCGACTTCAGAGGTAGCGCCCAAAAACGTTCACCTGCTCCTCAGCCTCCTAGCCCAATACGTTGGAAACGAGGACAGGCTGGCGGTTCACTTCATCAAGACGTCTCTGCTCGATGAGGGCAAAAAGTTTCTCCTGGGGCTCTTGGAAGACGTTGCCACGACGGTCATTAGGGTATCGTCCCTGGGAAGAATGACGGAGTTCAACGTCGTCAAGTCAATAAGAAAGGACATGGAGGGGGTCTCCCTCAGGGTCTAGCGTTCTCTGAAGGAGAGCCTGAACTTCAGCTCCCCGTCAAGCGGGAACAGGAAGGTGTAGCTCACGCCCTGCTGGATGAAGTCCCACCCGCTTTCGCTCTTGCTCAGCGTTTTTACCGGGAACTTCCACATCCTCGCTTTTCTATCGAGCTCAACGGAGAACCTCCCGACGGCGTAGCGGTCGTCCACCTCAATCCTTGAGCCTTCCAGCTCCCCCGGCACCTCCATCACGCTGTGAACGGCAAGGTTTAGCTCAACCGCGAAAGTTCCCCTTCCGGAGACGGCGTAGTCAACGGTGAAGCCCTTCTCATGGGGCCTGAAGACCTTGACGACCGAGAAGTCCCCCTCATTCCTCCAGAGCCTCAGCCCGTTTCCATCGAGCGAATAGCAGTATGGCTTTTCGGCGAAGTCCGCCAGGGGTTCGTAGCGGTTCAGCCTGAAGTCGTCGAGGGTCGTTTCGGGCCTTAGAAACCTGTCCTGGAGGAGCGCCCGCCTGACGGAATCGTAGGCGACCTCCTTCTTAATCTCTCCAGGAACCTCACCCGAGAGCTCATGAATGCTCTCGACACCGTCGCTCTCCTCCTCGGGAACGGCGCTTCCGGTGGAGTGGTAGTGCTCGTAGCGCCTTGTCAGGACGTCGGCGTAGTTCACGAACCTTCCCTTGGAGCTCAGCTCGACGAGGGAACCTCCGAGGCCGGGCTTAAAGGAGTAGTAGAAGCCCTCGCCCTCGATGAAGACCTCCTCGAGGCCGTCGAAGTCGAGGTCGCGGACGAACGTTCCAGTGGAAACGTAGCTGTTCGCCCGTATCAGGTTTTCCCAGACGGCCCTGCGGAGGTGCGGGAGGTAGATTCCGCCGAAGACGCCGTGCCAGTAGGCATCGTTGCACTGGGCCTTCAGCAGAAACCGCCTCGCCTCGGGGTTGTTCCTCACGAGCCTGCTCACCATGAGCATCCTCTTGTGGGTGTAGTTGCCCTCGGGATACTTGAAGAAGAAGTTCTTCCAGATTCCTCCCCTTACGAAGACGCGGTAGCGGTCGAAAATCCCCTCAGCCTTCAGCCGGTTCACGAACTCGACGAAAAGCCTCGCCTGCTCGGCAGGTAGGGACCACTCGCTCATCTCGAAGTAGGAAGCTATGGGCAGATAGACGAGGCCCTTCGGCTTGAACCGCCTCAGGTATTCTGAGTAGAGGAGAACCTCTATCCTCTCGTCGCTCGAAACCCTCTCAAAGAACTCCCTGAGCCAGCCTTTCTCGTGAACCCACTCGTAGGTTCCAGGCCAGACACCGAACTTCTCGCCGTCGTCGTGGAAGACCGCGACCTTGCTCTCGTCGCCGTCATCGAGGGCGTGGAGGTAGTCAATCGTCTTCTCCACCGGACGGAAGGGGATGAGGTACCTGAGCTTCTCGTCAATCGGGAAGACCACCACAGTTTCACCGCCGTCCTCCGTGTAGTAGGGCCAGTATAGGCTTTCCTTCGGCAGGCCGGCGCTCATAAAGTGGTAGTCGTCAACGACGACGTACTCTATCCCCGCCTTCCGCAAGGTTTTCACGAGCTCGGGCTCCCAGACCCTCTCGGTCAGCCAGAGTCCCCTGGCATCGTAGCCGAGCTTTCCGGCGAACTCCTTGAGGAGGTTAACCTGCTCGACCCGGTCTTCCTCGGGGATGGACGCCAGAACCGGCTCGTAGAAGCCGGCAACGATAATCTCGACCTGGCCCCTTCTCACGAGGCTTTTGAGGAGGTCGAGGTGTTCAGGTCTGTTGCCGGCTATCCACTCAAGGAGCGGGCCGGAGTAGTGGACGGCAACCTTCATGTTTGGGTACTCTTCGAGCGTCTCAAGGAACGGTTTGTAAGCCCTCTCGTAGGCGCTCTCGAACACCCACCCGAAG
This sequence comes from Thermococcus sp., assembly GCF_027063845.1. Classification (GTDB taxonomy): domain Archaea; phylum Methanobacteriota_B; class Thermococci; order Thermococcales; family Thermococcaceae; genus Thermococcus. The sequence continues at coordinate 84,630 of NZ_JAMOQU010000019.1, read as the reverse complement.
TTCCCAAGGGGCTGGTGGTTGTGGATTCCGAATATGAACTTCACGCCCTCCACCAGTATCAGTATCACCTAAGGTGATATAACCTTTTCCCTCAGAGCTGGAGGAAGAGGTAGAGAGTGAGCGCAACGGCGAGCTGGTTGGAGAAGTTGTCGTCCGGCGGGAGGTTGTAGAACTCCGCTATCGTTCCGGCGAGCGAACCCGCGAAGGCTGGAAACGGACCCACGAGGGGGGTCAGTAGTGCCATCCCGGTAATGAAGTAGGCGAGGCTTCCCTCGACGCTCTTCCCGTTGGAGAAGCGGTGCCTGCCAAAGGTCTTTCCGATTATCGCCGCGAGCGCGTCGCCGAGGGTGGCGAGTGTTATAGCGCCTATGGCAACCTCCTCGGGGAAGAAGTAGACCACTATGAAAGATGCCGCCGCGAAGTAGATGTGCGCCGCAACCCGGTTCCTCTCGTGTTCGCGCGTTATGTCATTGATGTGGTTTTCGAGGAGTTCTATCTTCTCCACAACCTCGGGAGAAACGTAGAGGTTCAGCTCCTTCTTTATACGGTCTCTCCACTCCTCGATTACACGGAAAGGCTCCAGGACGACGAAAAGAATGAACGCGACCCCAACAAAGGTGAGCGTGTATGTCTTCCCGAGGAGCAGGTAAACAGCCGGGACCGTTAGTCCGGTGAGATGAAGGGCCTTACGCTTCAGCTCTCTTTTTATGCTCACGTTTAATCACCTCCAGGGCATCACCAAGGTTCTTAACTACGTAGTCGGCATTCCTGACCTTTCTTCCGCTGAAGTAGCCCCTCCTCACCAGTATCCCAACGGCACCTATCGCCTTTGCGCCGGCCATGTCCGTCTCGTCGCGGTCACCGACGACGTAGACCTCCCGGTCCGGGAATCTCTTCAGGGCGAGGCGGAAGTTGTAGTCCTCAAACTTGCTGTGGCCCGTTTCACCGCTTATGATTACGGCGTCGAAGTAAGCCCCTATCCCAAGCACCTCAAGCTTCTTCCTCTGCCAGTTCGTAGAGGAGTCAGTGACGAGAACGACCCTCGCACCGAGCTCCCGAAGACCCCGAAGGAACAGCAGGGCATCATCGTAAAGCCGGAGATACCTGAAGAAGTGCTCCTCCACGAATGAGGATAGCTCGGCAAGCTCTTCCCCGGTTATTTCGGGGTATATCCTCCTGAAAAGCTCTTCAACGAGCTCGTGAAGGTCAAGGGTGTGGAGTCTTTTTGAACCCTCAAGACCGCGGTACTTGGCCGTCAGAAGGTAGAGAAGGGCCCTGAGCTTGCCCCTGCGCAGGAGGAAGGGAATCGCGTGGAGCATCGTCCTCTTTCCAGCTTCCCACGTGTTGCACAGGGTATCGTCGAGGTCAACGAGCACGAGCATGTTAGGAGTTGGAGGGGGCTCTTTAAACCCTTCCGGTGGGCGGGAAAGTTTAAAAACCGGAACCTCAACTTCACGCCGATGAAGGGGGAAGTTCTCATCGGAGCGGGAATAGTGCTGATATTCATCGGCTTTCTGTTAGTGTTCATTGGAACGCTGATTTCGGCCCTCGGCGGTGAGGGTGACGTTGAGGGCGGGGGAGTGATAATGATTGGCCCGATACCCATAGTCTTCGGAACGAGCAGAGGGGCTGTGACGGTGGCTTCAATAATCGCACTCCTGCTCATGCTCCTGTGGATAATAGGGGTTCTCCTCGCGAGGAGGGGATGACGTGGAGGTCCTCGCCTCCCTCGCCCTTCTCCTGGTCGTTGCAAAGAGCCTCGAGTGGGCCTTCGAGAGGCTTGAGATACACCCAATAATAGCCCACGTGGTTACAGGAATAATCCTCGGACCTTTTATCCTCGGAATAGTTGAGCCGGGGGAAGAGCTCAAAGTTTTAGCGGAGTTCGGGCTCATAATGATGATGCTCTACATGGGGCTGACGAGCAACTTCTCGGCGATAGCCCAGAACACGGGCAAGGCCGTCCTGGTGGCAATCCTTGGAGTTGCCTTCTCGTTCCTCTTCGGCTTCCTCACAGTTTACGCCTTCGGAAAGGGAATAGCCGCGGCCATATTCATAGGCGCTACCCTCGGAAACACCGCGATAGAGGTCACGAGCGGCGTCCTCGTCAAGGAGCGAGTGAAGAGAGAAGTTTCCTCGATTCTCATGGGCGCGGCCTTCGTTGACGACATCGTCGCGGTTTATCTCATCGGCATAATAACAGGCATGACGAAGGGGAGCCTCGACGCCGTTTCCTTTGGAATCCTAACCGTCAAGATATTCACCTTTATAGCCTTCACCCTCCTCGTCTCGGAGCTCATCTTCAAGAGGGCAAGGTGGTTTTACTCCATAGTCAGGAACCTCAACGTCTTCTTCACCTTCACGCTCATCCTCACCTTCACCCTGGCTATAATAGCGGAGTGGGTCGGCCTTAACCAGATAATCGGGGCTTACCTGGCCGGACTCACCATAAGCAGGCTTCGCGAGAGAAAAGACCCGCTCGTTGTCACGAGGATTAAGCTCAACGAGCTGATTGAAGACCTCCAGGTTGTCCTCACCGAGTTCTTCATACCGCTGTTCTTCATCTACGTTGGTCTCGTCTTCAATCCGCCCGTGAAAGCCCTCGACCCGGCTCTCATAGGCCTCCTCTACCTCTCGGCAGTCCTCGGAAAGCTCCTCGGATGCGGTCTCGGCGCGAAGCTCTCCGGCCTCAACTGGGACGACTCCATCACCGTCGGCATAGGGATGGGCGGAAGGGGAAGCCTTGAGCTCGCGATACTCACCTTCGGACTCAGCAGTGGAATAATAGACCAGGCTCTCTTCGCGAGCGTCGTAACGGTCTCGATGCTGACGGCGCTGACGACACCGATATTCTTTAAGAAGTACATCGAAAGGAGGAAAGCTTAAATTCAACGAACCCTACCGCCCCCAGGTGAGAGCATGTTTCCAGAGAGGGGAGCGGACGAGGATGAAGTGCTTGAGGAGCTACGGCGGAAGACCTCTGAAGACCTGACCTTTGACTCCGGGAAGATTCTCGGCTCGATGTGCACGTATCCACATCCCTTCGCTGTTAGAATCATCACGGAATTCATAGACAGGAACCTAGGCGACCCCGGCCTGCACACGGGGAGCCGTAAAGTCGAGGAAGAGGCCGTCGAGATGCTCTCAACCCTCCTCGGTCTTAAAAGGGGCTACGGGCACATAGTCTCGGGCGGAACCGAGGCCAACATCTTGGCCGTTAGGGCCTTCAGGAACCTGGCGGAGGTGGAAAAGCCGGAACTGATTCTTCCGAAAAGCGCCCACTTCTCCTTTATCAAGGCGGGCGAGATGCTCGGAGTTAAACTCGTCTGGGCGGAGCTGAACGATGATTACACCGTCAACGTGAGGGACGTTGAAGAGAAGATTACGGACAACACGATTGGAATCGTAGGAATAGCCGGAACGACGGGCCTCGGGGTGGTTGACGACATACCAGCTTTGAGCGATTTAGCTCTGGACTACGGGCTCCCGCTCCACGTCGATGCGGCATTTGGCGGTTTCGTCATTCCCTTCGCGAAGGCTTTAGGCTACGATATCCCGGACTTCGACTTCAGGCTCAAAGGAGTGAAGAGCATAACCATAGACCCCCACAAGATGGGCATGGTGCCGATTCCGGCGGGGGGAATAATCTTCCGCGAGAGGAAATACATCGACGCGATAAGCATTCTGGCCCCTTACTTGGCCGGTGGGAGGATATGGCAGGCCACCATAACGGGAACGAGGCCCGGGGCGAACGCCTTAGCTGTCTGGGCGATGATTAAGCACCTCGGCTTCGAGGGCTACAAGGAAATCGTGAGAAAAGCCATGGAGCTGAGCAGATGGTTCGCGGGGGAGCTGAAGAAGATACCGGGCATTTACCTCATCCGCGAGCCAGTCCTGAATATCGTCTCCTTCGGCACCGAGAACCTTGAGCGGGTCGAGGAGGAGCTGAAGAGGAGAGGCTGGGGAATCAGCGCGCACCGCGGTTACATCAGGGTTGTCATGATGCCCCACGTGAGGAGGGAGCACTTAGAGGAGTTCTTGATGGATTTGAGGGAGATTGTGCAGGGTTAATAACGCAGGATTTAATGTGGAGCCTGTTCCCAACGTAGTGGGTCCTCAAATCGTGATTCGATTAGCTTAATTTAAAAAGTGGCGGTCAGTCCGTCACTCCCTCGTCACGGCTCGGACAAGGCTGAACTCATCATCCCGAAAAAAGTTGGAACGGGCGCTTAAAAGGGTTGCTCAGCGATCACCTTTCCTTCCTCACCCTTCGGTTCGCCCATCACTCATCATCGCAAGGAAAAATAGGAGAGGAGACTTAAAAAGGTTTCAACGCAGAGGAGTGACGTTCATCTTTTAACAGGCCTCCCGCCAGGGACTTCAAGACGCCCCTTGGTAATCTTAACCAGAGAAACTGAACCCGACCTCCTGTAGACTTCAACAGAATACCCTCCACTCCTGAGTTTAGCCAGCGTTCTACTGTACTGGCTCTTCATCTCGTCGTTCCAGAAATGGAACTCCACGACGGCACCCTCCGCAACGTTCTCAAGGACATCCCAGAGGACACGGTACTCACAGCCCTCACAGTCAACTTTGGCAACGTCAAACGTTCCAAACTCCTTGAAAAACTCCTTAGTGGGAACGTTTGGAACAGAAATGGCCTTCCCACCTCCCCTGAACTGGCCAACGAACTCAGAGGACGCTCCCGCCCAGTTCTCATCAAGATGAACCGTCGTTGTCCCCCCTGTATTGCTGAAAGCCCCCTTCACAACGGTTACACGTTCTTCTACTCCGTTCAGTCGAACGTTTTCGGCAAGGACTTCATGGAAAAGCGGTTCGACTGTCACAACTTCCCTGGCTCCGCTTTCAACGAAGTAAACCGCCGTGTCCCCGATAAAACCACCCACATCAAGAACCCTCTTCCCACGGAAGTCAAAAACTTCGTAGTTGCGTTCGAAGAAGGTCTCATGTATGCCCTGGAGGCCCATGAAACCCTTTAAAAGCCTGAATCGGAGGGGCCTCTTGTAAGTGAACTCAACGAACGGAACCCCCTTCTCACAGAGAAATCTTGAGCTCCGTGAAACTTCTCTCATCGGTACCGCAACGTTCACGTTAACGGGACAGTCCCCAATCACAGGAACCCCGTTCCGAAGTCTGACGATTCCATCCCTCAAGAGACCACAGAGTGCGGAGACGGATGAAACAAAGTACACATCCCGTGACTCCACCTCAAATTCAAAACCGCCCCTACACCTTACATGCAGTGTTTCTCCCCGCCGATATTGACGGAGAAGTTCAAAGGGATTTCTCGTCTCCGAAATCAAAATCTGGAGTCCTTTGAGCATCCCCCTTAAATCCATAAACACCACTCCAGAATTTCTTAGCCCCATGGCTCTTAAAATACTTTTGATAGGCCATGTTTGAAAACTAAAAGGGGCAAAAAGGTTTAAGATAGCAGAATCTCAACGGATGGGAGATGGACGAAAAAATAGATAGCGAGCTCGGGAAGGTTGCAAGGGGAGGACTGCTGTCGCTAATTGGGCTCGTAGTTTCGGCGGTTTTTGCCTTTCTCGTAAGGACATTAGTTGGGAGAGTGTTCGGACCCGTGCAGTACGGGGCGTACAGCCTCACAATGACGGTCTTCTCCATAGCCCTCGTCCTGGCCATGTTCGGCCTTCCCACGGGGCTCCCGAGGCAGGTTTCATACTTCCTCACGAAGAACAGGAAACGGGTGGAGGAACTTGTATCAACGACACTCATCCTGGTAACGATAACATCAACGCTGGCACTTGCAATCCTTCTCCCACTAACGGAGAGGCTTGCAGGCCTGCTAACCGCAAACCCCGAAGGCAGAGAGCTGTTAAAGTCCCTCCTCCCTATCGTCCTCCTCGGCCTGCCCTTCGCGGGCCTCATGAACACGCTCATAGCGGCAGCCCAGGGGTTCAAGCGGGTGAGGGAGTACATCTACTACGGCAAAGTCGGGTTTCCCCTGACATACTTCGTGCTCGCACTCCTTGCGGTTTATACCCTCGGGAGCTTAAAGGCCGTCATCACGGCATACGTTGCGTCATACCTGATAATCCTGGCCCTGCTCCTTAGGGACCTCAAGAAAGCGGGCATTATTTCAGGCATCTCCTTTGCCAGGGACCTGGTTGGGGCCATCGTCCTCTTCTCCCTCCCCCTCCTGACGTCCAACATCGTTGCAATGGTTCTCACCTGGACTGACTCCCTGATGCTCGGGCACTACCTCGGAAGCGGTGTCGTTGGGCTCTACAGCTCGGCCAGTCCGCTGGCGAGGTTTATCTCAATGGTAGTCATGGCCCTGATGACGATTTACACCCCCGTGGTTACGGGGCTATTTGCCAGAGGCGAGCTCAAGCTCGTGGAGAGGTTCTACGCCATAGCGGCCAAATGGGCCTTTCTGCTGGCGTTTCCCCTAATCTTCATTTTCGTCGAATACCCGGAACAGGTCATCGGGACGCTCTTCGGGCCCAGCTACACGGAGGCGTCCAGCGTTCTCGTTGTCCTGTCCCTCGGCTTTGCGCTTGTAGCTGTGGCTGGCCCGCTCATCCAGACGCTCGTAACGATGGGAAAAACCGTTGAGAACATGAAGGGGGACCTATTAGGGGCCACCGTGAACGTTGTCCTCAACTACGCCCTCATAAATTCCATCGGCATGATTGGTGCCGCGGTTGCTACACTCGCCTCCTACGCGACCACAATAGCCTACAAGCTGTCTGTTCTGTTGAGGTCGGGAATTAGGCCCTACGAAAAACGGCACGCCCTGCTCCTCGCCGATGCGGGGCTCGTTCTCGGTGTTTTCCATTTCGTAAGGGCAGAGGGAATAATCCAGGCGCTCGTCGCAACGGCCGTGGCGACGCTCCTTTTCTATGGAATCGCCGTGCTCGCAGGTATCCCAGAGGACGAAGACGTTGGACTGATAGAGAGTGCGGGCGAAAGGTATGGCATTCCAGTTGGATGGCTCGTGAAGATACTAAAGAGGAAAAGTGAGTGAAGGTTTTAAGCTGAGAAAACAACCCATTGCGGGTGTGGTTGATGAGGGTTTCGGTTATCGGCTCTGGTTACGTCGGTCTCGTCACTGGAATGGGCTTCGTCAAGCTGGGAAATGAGGTCATCTTCGTTGACGTTGACGAGAGGAAAATCGAAATGATAAACAAGGCCCAACCTCCAATTTACGAGGAGGGCCTCGAAGAACTCATGAGGGAATTCCGGGGGAAGTATCAGGCAACCAAAGATTACCGCGATGCAATACTCAACTCAGACGTTACGTTCATCGCCGTTGGGACGCCATCAAGAGAAGACGGGTCAATCGACCTAACTTACATCGAGCAGGCTTCGAGGGAAATCGGAAAAGCCCTCCGCGAGAAGAAAGAGTATCACGTTGTCGTCGTCAAGAGTACTGTTCTTCCAGGGACAACCGAGAACGTCGTCAAACCCATAATCGAGGAGAAGTCAGGTAAAAGGGCATTCGAGGATTTTGGTCTCGCAATGAACCCCGAATTCCTGCGTGAAGGAGTGGCTTTGAGGGACTTCCTTAACCCTGACAGGATTGTAATTGGAGTCCTTGATGAACGGACGAAAAACGTTCTGGAGGAGCTTTACGCTCCTATCAACGCCCCCAAGCTTTTCACTGACATCAAGACTGCTGAGATGATTAAGTACGCTTCAAACGCTTTTCTCGCGACAAAAATCAGCTTTGCCAATGAGATTGGGAACATTTGTAAGAGGCTCGGAATTGACTCGTGGAAGGTGTTTGAGGGAGTTGGCCTCGACCACAGGATTAGTCCGCACTTCTTCAGGACGGGGATTGGCTGGGGTGGCTCGTGCTTCCCGAAGGACGTTAAAGCACTCATCAGGAAGGCGGAAGAAATCGGGGAAGACCCCATCATCCTCAAGGCCGTCGTTGAGGTCAACGATAGACAGCCGCTGAAGCTGATTGAACTACTCAAAAAGCACGTTCCCGAGCTGAGGGGTAAAACTATTGGCGTTCTCGGTTTGGCGTTCAAGCCGAATACGGACGATGTCAGGGAGACGAGGGCTTACGTTATAGTCAAAAAACTGCTTGAGGAGGGTGCAAAAGTTCTCGCCTACGACCCGAAGGCGATGGGGAATTTCAAGCGCTTTTATCCCGACGTTGGTGATAGGATTGAGTACGCGAGCTCCGGTGAGGAGGTTCTTGAGGGGAGTGATGCCGTCCTCATTGTAACCGAGTGGCCCGAGTTTGAGAAGCTTGATTACTCTGGTAAAATCGTAATTGATGGAAGGCGCGTGAGGAAGGCCGAGGAGACGGCCGAAGTTTACGAGGGGGTGTGCTGGTGAAGGTTAAAAAAGCAGTCATTCCAGCAGCAGGTTTGGGAACCCGGCTGTTGCCAATAACCAAATCCATGCCCAAGGAGATGTTGCCGGTTATCAACAGGCCCGTGATTCACTACGTTGTTGAAGAGGCCATCAAGGCGGGCATTGATGACATTCTTATAATAACGGGAAAGGGAAAGAGGGCAATTGAGGACTACTTTGACAGGAACTTTGAGCTGGAGTACTACCTCAGGGAGAGGGGAAAGGAAAGGGAGCTGGAGCTCGTCAGGGAGATAAGCGAAATGGTTGACATTTATTACGTCAGGCAGAAGAAGCCCCTCGGCCTTGGAGATGCAATACTCCACGCGGAGAAGCACGTAAACGGAGAGCCCTTTGCCGTCCTCCTCGGGGATGACATCATCGTAAGCGAGAGGCCTGGAATCGGCCAGCTGGTTGAGGTTTACGAAAGGTTTAACGCTCCGGTCCTCGGTGTGGAAACCGTTGAATGGGAAGCCGTTGAGAAATACGGAATCGTTGCAGGGGAGGAAGTTGAGAGCGGTCTGTATAAGGTAAAAGACCTCGTTGAAAAGCCGAAAAAGGAGGAAGCCCCGAGTAACGTTGCGATTGTTGGTAGGTACGTTCTAACACCAGAGGTCTTTGACGCCCTGCGGGAGGTTAAGCCCGACAAGAGGGGTGAAATCCAGCTCACGGACGCCCTGAGACTTCTCGTGGGGAACGGGCGGAGCATGTACGCCAAAACGATAGAGGGGAAGAGGTACGACGTGGGGACCCCCGAGGGATGGTTAAGGGCCAACGTCGAACTCGGAAGGCTTGCTGGAATCCTCAGGTGAACGTTATGAGTGGGAAAGGACGGGTCTGCATAGTTGGGCCCAGCTTCGGCGACCCCAACAGGAAGCACGAGGGCAGGACCAAGATGATATCGAGGCTCTACGAGTTCCTCAGGGAATCGGGGATAGCCGTATCGGAGAACATCGAAAACTGCTCGGTCGTACACATAAACTCCTCGGGGATATTCGAGCTGATAAAGTACGCGAGGCTCCCGAGGAGGGGCAAGGTGTACTCCCTGTACTCCAACCTAAAGACCAGCCCCCTCAACGTTGTCAGGGACACAGTTGATTTCTTGAGGATTCGAAATCCTGGGTTTAGAGAAAACTCACTGCGGAATATACTCCTGAGAACAGCCCTTACGATGGTCTCGTGCTCCGTACCCACTCCTCTCGTGAGGTGGCTTTTTGAAAGGACCGTTGAGGTCGCCGTATTTTCCAATAGGTACACGGCGAGAAGAGTGGGTGCCAGCAACGGGAAGGTTATAAGGATTGGGATAAACCTTCAGAAGTTTCAGAACTGCCCCAGAAGGGGAGGAACCGTAACCGTTGGATACGTGGGTCATCCCTCCACGAGCAAGGGCATCATCGAGGCCGTTGAAATAATGAAGAGACTGAAAGGGGTCAGAAAAGTGCTGTTTCTGTCGAACCCCGCGAGAATCAGCGTTGAGAAGCTCTTAGGGAAAGAGGATATAGAGGTTAAAGGCCCCCAGGAAGACCTGAGAGCCATGTATTCCTCCATTGACGTCCTGATTCTTCCCTACAGGCACGAACTGTCGAGCATAGCGACGCCCCTCGTTCTCCTCGAGGCCATGGCCTGCGGCGTTGCCGTTGTTACGTCCCGCATCGGGCACCTCAGAGAGGCGGGAGAAGGAGCAGTCCTCTACGCCGAACCAGGGAACGTGGATGAGTTTGTGGAAAGGGTCGTGTACCTGATAGAGAACCCAAAGGTCAGGAGAAAGCTCGGGATACGCGCGAAGCGCATCGTCGGGAAAAACTACGACGAAAAAGCGGTGCTCATGTCGTATTTGAGCCTTTACGAAGAAATCGGTGGTCGGCATGAAGAAGTCAAACGTTGAGTTCATCCTCGCCATGGCCGAAGAGCTCAGGCGGGAAAACGTCAGGTTCTTCTTCCTCGACGAGCGCTGGATGGACGAGGGAAGGGATGTCGACCTGTGCCTTCACAGGGAAGATACCGAAAAGTTCGACAAAATCGCGAGGAAAATGGGTTTCAGGTTCCTTTCAAAGTTCCCGCCGTGGAAGAGGTTTTACGTGGTATACAGGGATGGGGAGATAATCCTCCTCGACGTTCACCTCGGGAAATACGAGGGGGTTTCGAAGGACATACTCGGGTTTGGAGAAAGCTACTGGCTCGATTCGACGAGACAGGTTTTCTATTACGTCTACCGCGTTGGGCTCGGGGAGCCCGTTGAGAAGTACGAAAGATACCTGAAAAAGCACCTTCCAGCGGTGGACTTTGAGAGACTAAAAGGCTATCTCGAGAGGTACTTCAAAAACAGCGAAGAGCTCCTGAAGGCACTCAGGGAGGGTCGCTTTGAAGAGCTAAGGCCAAGGCACAGGTTTAAGCACACGGTCATCAGAGGGGCCTACTTCACCAGAAACGTGGGATTCAAGGCCATGCGCCAGCTCTGGAGGCTCTTTCATCCAGCACCCCACGTCGTCTTCCTCGGTCCCAACGGGAGCGGAAAGAGCACGCTCGCAAAGGCGGTGGTCGATGTCGCAAAGAAAGGCAAATTCAAGCCCTACTACGAATACGGGGGCAGATACACGTTCAGGTGTCTCAAACCCCTAAACTGGGCAAGAAACCGTGCAAAAAGAGGCGGAAAGAGGGTGGAGGCAACGGCGGGACGTGACGGAAGGAAAGAGATAGTCAGGTACGAATCAAAAACCGTCCGCCTCGTAACGCCCGTCATCTACTACATCGAATACTTCCTCAGGACGCTGTGCCTGTATCCTAAGAGGCTGAAATACAAGCTTGTCGTTACTGACAGGTGGTTTTACGACCTCATAACCTCTCCCAACGCCTCAAAAAGGCTCACGAGAATCCTGATAAAATTCCTTCCAAAGCCAACGCTCGTGGTTTACGTTTACAACGACCCCGACGTCCTCGTTGAAAGGAGGAGGGGACTCTCAAGGGAGCTCATCGAGAGCCAGCTGAGGGACTTTGAGCTCATAAAAAACCTCTTCGACCTGAGGGTGAAGAGCGACTCAAGGGAGAGAGCCCTTGAGGAAGTCATGAACGCAATCGTTGAAAGACTTTAGCCAACCAGCTTCAGGAACTCCCGGGGGTATTCCTCCGAGTACCTAACCACCCGTCTACTTGCGCGTTCCACAGGAACTGGAGACTCAAAATAGGACTCAATGGCAGACGCAATGCTCTCAACCTCGGGCTCAACAACAGCCCCTCCCCCCGCCCAGCGGATTACCTCGGGGATTGCCCCCCTGTTGCTTCCTATGACAAAGCTCCCGTTGGCGATTCCCTCAACAACCACCCTGCCAAAGGGCTCGTGCCAGAGCGAGGGAACCACGAGGACATCAGAGGCCCTGTAATAGTGCCTCAGGATTTTTAGGGGTTTATATCCCACGTAGAGGAGGTTGGGCAGACGGGAACTCTCAAAGACACCCCTCAGGGGCCCGGTCCCGACGACAACGAAGAGATACTCAGGAAGCCTTTCGGCAAGGAGGGGTATGAGGTGGGCCCCCTTCATCTCGCTCAGCGTCCCAGCGAAAAGGACAACCCTTTTCTCCTCGGGGAGCCCGAGTAACCTTCTTGCCCCCTCCTTTGAAAGTTCAGAAACCGCATCCGCACCAACAGGGTTGTAGAGAACCCCGACATCGGCGGACTTGAGGTTAAGCCGCCTGAGGAACTGGCCCTTAACGAAACCACTTATTGCGACGAGGACGTCAAAGCCCTTCAGGACGTCCCTCCTGAGGTGAATCTGGTACGATAGGAGAGGCGCGGTTAGCCCCGCGCCCATGCACCTGCGCACTTCATCCGTCGAACAGCCAGGGCACAGGGCCCCCCCGTTGTTCAGCCCTCTGTTCCAGCAGAGGAGAGCAAAGTCCCTGAGGTGGGCAACCTTCAGGGCCTTGGTTTCAATTTGAGAAACCGCCAGAATTGATTCAAGGTTGTTGGCGTGAACAACATCAAAATCCTCTCTCCTAAGGAGCTCCACCGTCCGTCTCCTGAGTTCAGCGGACGAGAAACGGACGTACTGCCCGAGCTGGAGGTAAAAAAGGGGCTTGTTCCCCTTGTAGGTTTCAGACGAGACGCTTCTCGCCCTCTCCCTGAACAGGAGCCTCCTCGGAGACTTGAACCGTATCACGCGGAGGTTTTTGGTCTCTTCGACTGAAGTTTTTGGAGAGCCGTAGTTGGGAGTCAGCACTGTAACGTCGTGGCCGAACCTGGCGAGTCCCTCAACGAGGAGCTTGAGACTTATCTCAGCACCACCCATGTGCATTGGGGGATAATACTCACTCACGAACAGGAACCTCATAACATACACCCCGCGACGCCATAGTGGACAGCTTTCTGAAGGATTTTCTATCCGCATAAAGCCGCTCCAGGGTTTCCACAAGCAGATTGGAGGAAACGCCCAGGCATTTATCCCTAACCTCAGAGGGTATCTCCGCATCATCGAAAACGATAACCGGCTTCCCCCTCGCCAGCGCTTCAACAATCGGCAGGCCCCAGCCCTCGTACTTCGAGGCGTGGACGTAGACGTCGAGCGAGTCGTAGAAATCAACCAGCTCCTCATCGGGTATGAAGCCGAGGAGCTTTATCCGCTCGTCGCCTTCGGCCAGCTTTTTAACGCGTTCGAACTCCTCTCCGGTTCCGGCCAAGAGAAGCCTCGCGTTCGGATTGTCCCATTGCCTAAATAGTTCAACGAGGAGGGCGTGCCTCTTGTGGTAGTCCATCCTCGAGATGTAGCCCACCATAAACTTCCCCTTCTCTCTGAACTTTCCAGTGCGGGGCGGTTCGATGAAGAAGCGCTCGTCTATCGGCTGGTGAACAACGGTTATCATATCCTCCGGGATTCCCGCAAAGCGGACGAGGTCAACCTTCGTCAGGTGAGAGACGGCATAAATCACGTCGCATTTCCTCGCCGAGAGAAGGCCGAGGCGGATGAAGAAGCGCTCAAAGAGGCCCTTGAGCCCCTTCCTCGGATGCTTCAGCGGGATGAGGTCGTGGATGGTTACCCTCTTCTCTGCCTTTGGCTTGAAGAACGGGAGCGTTATGGCTTCTATAACACCAACAGCATGGTAGGCGTCGCATTTGGAGCGGACGAGCCAGAGGGGAACCCTGAAGAACTGCCAGAGGAGGTATGAAAACCTCTCACCGGGCGATAGTTCAACCTCGTGCCCCTCTCGCTCCAGGGTTCTGATTAAGTTGCGGGTGTAGACAGCTATTCCTCCCGCCTTGGTGCTCAGGCATCGGACGATTAGGCAGACCTTCATTCAACCACCCCGTAGACCGTGAGGAGCTTCCCAACGACCTCGTTCCAGTCGTAACGCTCGGCATTTTTTCTTGCAATCTTTCCGAGCACCCTTGAGCTTTCATAGGCGAGCATCAACGCCCTAGCGAAAGATTCCTCGTTTAAGGGAACGACGAAGCCCGTCTTGCCGTTCTCGACGAGGTGCATCGAGGCGTTCATCGGGTGCTCAACTGTGACTACCGGAAGACCAGAGGCCATAGCCTCAAGGACGGCTATGCCGAAGCCCTCCCTCCGCGAGGGAAACGCGAAGACCCTCGACGCTTTCATGAAAGCGATGACGTCTCCGTAATCCTTCAAAAAGCCCGTAAACGTGACGTTATCACCGATTCCTAGCCCCCGCGCGAGGCCCTCAAGCTTCTTCCGCTCGGGGCCGTCGCCAACTATAACTGCCCTGAAGTCGGGGAAATTCTCTTTAAGCAGAGCCAGGGCGCGGAGAAGGAAGTCAACGCCCTTTTCGGGGATAAGCCTGCCGACGAAGAGAAAATCCGATTCCACTGGTGAGGGCTTCACCGAGCGAATCAGGCCAGTATCTATGCCGTTGGGAACGAGATAAACTGGCTTCCTGAGGCCAGCGTTTAATAGGTCTAACTTTGTTTTTTGAGAGACCGAGATGTGCCTCTCGAAGGAGAACAGGCCCCTCTCAATGGCTCTCCCGATTAAACCGGCCCATCCGAGGTAGTCGAGCCAGTAATCACCCCAGAACTCGTGCCAGGTTATGAAGACGTTCTCCGCCTTGAGAACCCTGAGCGAATAAGCTGGGAGGTAAGGGCTCGCCTGGCAGTCTATGACGTCGAAGCGCTCGCCTTTGAGCTCGGAAACGAGCGAGAGCGAGTGGAGGAGGGGAGGAACGATTGAACGCCTCCCGCCGAAGTACAGGTTGCCAGCGCGAACGGTACCGTGGTAGTGAATCCCATCCCGCTCGATTGTGTTTGGCCCGTTCCAATGCCTGTAGCCGTAGACGTGAACCTCATGAAACCGGGCTAACCTGACCGCGAGCTCGTAAATCCGTTTCTCAACCCCTCCCTTGACCCAGGGGTAGACCACGTCATAGATGAAGGCTATCCTTAGACTTTCCATCGCCCCACACTTGTCCGCTAACGTTTATAAGACCATCTAATGAAGTTAGCCCAGCGGAAAAAGGGTGTTGAACCATGGTGAGCACCGCGGTCATCGTAGTAGTCGCACTCACTGCGTTCTGGCTCATTCTCTACTCCCTGTTCGGGAAGAAGGAGATAGACCCCGAAACGGGAGAGCCGATGGAGAAGGAAGAAGGGCTGAGCGTTGACTTCCTCGTGGCTATGTGGAGAACCAAGAGACTCCTCGGCTTTATAGACCGGCTTTCCAGAGTTAATAGGCGTTTTTGGAAAGTTTACGGCGACATTGGAATTGCCCTCGGTTACATGGGCATGGCCTACGTCTTCTACGCGCTCCTCATGACCGCGCTGAAAACCCTCCAGACGAAGAAGAGCCCCTCCGGGGTTCAGCTCGTCATACCGGGCGTAACGATTCCCCTCTGGTACGGACTGATAGGCCTTGCCGTCGTCATGGTCGTCCACGAGCTCAGCCACGGTGTGGTCGCGAGGGCTGAAAAGCTTCCGCTGAAGTCCGTTGGCCTGGTTCTCCTCGCGGTTATTCCCGGTGCCTTCGTCGAGCCCGACGAGGAAAAGCTATCGAAGGCGCCCCTGCGTTCAAGGCTCCGCGTCTACGGTGCCGGCTCAATGGCGAACGTCGTGACAGCAATCATTACGGCGCTCATTCTGAGCTACGCTATAACTCCCCTTCTCGTGCCGAACGGCATAGAGGTAGGGGATGTCATAAAAGGCGCCCCCGCCGACGGAGTTCTTCACAAGGGAGACGTAATAATCGCGATAAACGGCCAGGGCGTCAAAACCATGGACGAGTTCATAGCCCTCATGAACAAGACGAAACCCGGCGAAACGGTAGCGCTCACGGTTCTAAGGGATGGAAAGGAGCTGAACCTTAAGCTAACCCTCGCGGAAAACCCAGACAACCCCGGAAAGGGCTTCATAGGGATACGTCCAAACCAGCACGTTACCTCCAAGGTGGGGCACGACGGAATAGTCCTGCCGCTGTTCTTCGCTCTCTACTGGATTTACCTCCTCAACATAGGAATAGGCCTCATGAACCTCTTTCCGCTGGTTCCGCTGGACGGAGGAAGGATGCTTGACGACGTGATGAAGGAATACTTACCAGAGCGGATTGCCAAGCCCATACGGTACGCAACGATAGGAATCGGCCTGTTCCTCTTGGCCCTGAACGTCCTGCCGGCGATACTCAATCTCGCGAGGTAGGCAGGATTTTCACCCTTCCCTTTTTGAACCTGAAGATTCCGGTTGAGGGCTCAAAGTCCGGGAGCAGGGACTTAACAACGTGCATGTTCTCAACGCCGGGTCTCTCGGTTGGCCTGAGCTCGACTATGTGCTCCGCGTACTGTGAGAGCCACGAGAGGAACCTCGGGGAGACTCTGTCCCTGTTTATGAGGAAAACGTTAAGAACCTCCTCCCCCTCTGAGCGGGGATAGCTCTCTTTCAGGGCCATGTTCTTTTTCAGAATCCTCATTCCGGTGTCCTCGCCGAAGATTTCAACGAAACCGTCCATCGTAACGGCGAGGCCTATTCTCCTTGGCCTTCCCTCAATCAGCTTCTTGTAGATTGCAAGAATCTTTGGGAGGAATGTGCTTCCATCAACCCTTCCCAACGTATAGACGAAAGGCTCCCTCGGCTGAATACCGTTAACGGAGCCGAAGACGTCGATTACCTTCAAACGGTCTTCCCTGCCAAGGGTCTGAAGGGCAAAGCGAACAGCAGTGGCATATTTTTTAAGAAGGCCGTAGGGCAGTGAGTAATCCGTTACAACCCCATACCAGCCTCTGGAGAGGAAGGCCTTGAAAACCTCTACTCCAAGCGCCCACCCGTAGGAACCCGTGTTGTAGACAACAAGAAGAACCCCATCCTCGATTATACCCCCTCCGAGCATCTCGTCGAGGGCACCAACACCAGTCTTAAAAACCTTATACCCCATAACCATTCCCAATTGAATGGGCACCCAACCTTTTTAAAAGCCTTTTCTTAGGGCAACCCATGCCAGCCAAATGCTCCAAGTGCGGTCGTCCAGCGGTCTACCACGCACGCTACACGGGAAGATACTACTGCCACAAGCACTTCAACGAGATGGTGGAGAAGAAGTTCAAGGAGACCGTGAAGAAGTACCGCCTCATAGAAAAGGGCGAGCGAATAGCGGTTGGGGTTTCCGGAGGAAAGGACAGCGTCGTTCTGATGCATCTCCTGGCTAAACTCCGGGAGAAGTTTCCGTTTGAACTCGTCGCGATAACCATTGACGAGGGCATAGCCGGGTACAGGCCTCCAAGTGTTGAGATAGCGAAGAGGAACGCGAAGAAGCTCGGTATAGAGCACCGCGTTTATTCCTTTAAGGAATACATTGGCTTTACCCTCGACGAGACGGTTGAGATAATGGGAAGTTTTGAGAGGGGCGAACGCGTCGGCGCGTGCTCCTACTGCGGTGTCTGGAGGCGCTGGCTCCTCAACTACGCGGCCAAGGACGTCGGCGCCGACAAGCTGGCCGTCGGCCACAACCTCGACGACGAGGTGCAGATGTTCATAATGAACATTCTTCGTGGGGACATAGCGAGACTGGGGAGAACGGGCCCCTACTATGAGGAAATTCACCCCGAGCTCGTCCCGAGGATAAAGCCCCTCCGCGAGATTCCCGAGAAGGAGATTGTCCTCTACGCGGTCCTGAACAACATTGAGGTCGATTTGAGCGAGTGCCCCTACGCGGTCGAGGCCTTCCGAGCCGAAATCCGCGACTGGCTCAACGAGATGGAGGAAAGACACCCTGGAACGAAGTACCAGATACTCAGGAGCTACGACAAGCTCTTCCCGCTGATAGCGAAGACCTACACGAAAAAAACCAGCGAGCTGAACCGCTGTAAGATATGCGGCCAGCCGACGACGGGAGAGATATGCAAGGCCTGTCAGTTCCGCCTTCAGGTCGAGAGGAAAGCTAAAGAGAAGGGGCTGACATTCAGGGTCGAGTAAACTGAACAGCCATTTATAAAGACCTGTTTAGTATACTGAACAACTTGTTAAACTTCACCAGGTGTTCCCCCTGATTATCGAGACGGCCATTCCCTTTGAGGAGCTTGAGGAGATAAGGCGGAAGAGCGGGGCTGGGGTTGGCTTAACCCTTCTCGGAACCATCGAGAGGAACGGGATAGTCCTCAATCGGGTTCTTGTGGAAGGCCCCACCAAAGAAATCGAGCGCTTCATGGGGAAGCTCCGCCTGGCGAGGGCCGGCGGTTAGTTTGCGCCCCAAACTTCCGGGCGGGTATTTAAGGAGTTAGGAAAACTTTTCTCGGTGGGAGCATGGAGGAACTCAGTGAAGCTCTAAAGGCCATCGAGAGGGAGCTCAACTTCGCGAAGAAGGCGTATAGAGCGAGCGTTTTCCTCTACTGGGCGTGGGCGATGCCCGGGGTTTACCTCCTCGCACAAATCCTGTCAAAGTATGCCGGGATTAGTGAAGGAAACGCCATCCAGTGGCTTTCGCTGGCGGCAGTCGTGGGATTCATCGCCGAAGAGAGAAAGACCTTCAGAAGAGTTATTCAGCTGGAAGAGGCCCTAGGACGCATTGAGGAAACGCCCAGGGGTTATGTTCTTGCCCAGGTTATCGTGTGGCCTCTCTCGGCCCTGATTGCCAGCGTGTACACCGAGAATGATGGCCTGTGGATGCTAGTCTTCATAGGACTCGGCCTGTTCCTCCTGACGGGCGTTGAGTTCATCTTCATTGGAAAAAGGGACTGGAAGACAGCGCTGGCAGGGGTGATACTGCTCTCCTCGACGGCTCTCTACACGGGCTTTGGCTACGCCATGATGGCCGTTGCCTTCGCATTCTCGCTCACGGCTTACCTCCACCTGAAGGGGGCAATGAGGGAGTGACATGCTCGAAGAACTGGCAAAGCTTTCAAGGTCTCCGCTCGGCAATCCGACGAGGCTGGCAATAGCACTCTACCTGCTGTCGAGGGAGAGGGCGACCTTCGCAGGCCTGAGAAAAGCATTGAAGCTCACCGCCGGAAACCTTGAATTTCACCTGAAGGCGCTTGAGGAGGCCGGAATCGTTAGGACATACTATGGCTTTGGAAGGAGGCCGAGGAAGTTCGTCAAAATAACCGAAGAGGGAATTGAAGAGCTCAGGGAAGTCCTCAAAATTTTAAGGAAGGTTGCCGGAAATGATTGAGTTCGCGGTTGCCTTTGCCCTGTGGCTGTTGATTTTATCCGCTTCAGGGGCCGTTACCACCTTGGTCGCCGGGAGGTGGGCGAAAAAGGCGGGCTTCGCGATGCAGCTAACGATGTTCTCCCTGTCTCTCGCGGTGATTGAGCTCATGGGCGGGCCAGAGAGATTCTGTCCCGATGTAGGCTCCAAATACATTCCCCAGGCAGTTGTTCTTGGCTTTGGTGCCTCGCTTATAATCAACCTGCTCGAAGGCAATCCCTCGGTGCCGATGGAGGAGTTCATGCCCGAGGGCGTTGAAAGGCTTGTTCTCCTCCTCATTCTAGCTCCTCTGGGGGAGGAGACCTTCACAAGGGGACTCATCGAGGGCTATCTTTTGAGCTACGACCACTTCTGGAGCGCTATCCTGTTTTCCGCTTTGCTCTTCGCCCTGCCCCACTGGAGGGCCTACGAAGGAAGCAAAAGACAGAAGATTGGAGTTGTCGGAGGGGCCTTCGTTCTCGGCTCACTGGCCGGCTACCTCTTCGTCCTCGGCGGCATAATCCCGGCAATCGTGCTTCACTCCTCGGCGAATTTGGCGGGACTGATTGTCTTAAGGTTTAAAGAGAAAAACAGAAACTAACGGAACTTTTCCGGCTTCTCTATCTCGACCCTTCCCTTTACCAGCCTGAAAGTATAGCCCTCGACGCTCGGCTCGAAATCGGGGAGCGGTGAGCTCCTGACTATCATCCTTTCAACACCGGGTTTATTCGTGGGCTGGAACTCTATGACGTACTGGCTGTACAGGGACATCCAGGAAACGAGCTCATCTGAAGCGCGGCTCCTGTTGAGGAGGAATATGTTGAGGGGCCTCTTCCTCTTTTCTGAAATTCTGGCGCGCTCCTTGAGGGCCGTAAGCCGCTGAAAAACGCGGATGAAGTTCTTCTCCCCGAGGAGAAAGGCGAGACCGTCAACCGTAACATCTATTCCCACCGGCCTTCTATCGCCGATCCTCTCCCTGAGAACGCGGTAGTAGAGCCGGGTGTACTTCGGAAGGAAGGTGCTCCCGTCTATGGTCGGATCCGTGTAGATGTAACCCTCTAGATACTCGAGGCCGTAGAAGGACGAGAAGATATCAACAACGGCAAGGTCACCCCTCCTTCCGAACTCGTCGATATCGAAGTTTATTGCCCTTAGCTCCATACGGAGGGGCGTAATCGGAAGGACTGAATCGAGGATAACCCCAAAGTCACCCATACCCATCCTGCGTCTCAGAATCTCAAAACCAAGGGTCCACCCTCGCGAGTACGTTGTGTAGATTATCAGGAGGTTGCTGTCCTCGAGGAGACCGCCTCCAAGGGCCTCGTCAAGAAAGGGGATGCCCGTGCTGAGAACCCTCACGACGTCCCACCCTTTTAAAATTAGGAGGGGAGCTATTTAAATTTTAACCGGCCGGGACGCTCTGAGATTCAGAGAAAGTCCACGGTATAAATAGGAGAACGCCCAAATTCTTCTCGGGTGAGGGAAATGGAGGAGGTTACCGAACTTAGAAACGTTCTTGAGAGAGTTGAAGGCAAGCTGATAGCGGCAGGAAAAATATACGGAGCTATGAACTTCGGGGTGTGGTCATCGATAATGCTCCTGTACTACGTCATGCTGGGCATCTTTGATATTTCCTGGCAGTTCAATCTAATCTACTGGCCGCTGGGCTTTGCCGTTGCAATGGTCTTCACGGGGAGAATCTGGAAGAAACTTAAAAGGCTCAGAAGGGTTACCGGAAGGGAAATTGAGGGGTCAAAAACCAGTGGAATCCTTGTTATGGTATCCTGGATAACGGGAATAATCCTCGGATGGGGAATAATCCCAAGGATGGGAGTAGGTGTGAGTGAAGGCGCCGCCCTTGCAGTGGGCTTCTTGAGCTTCATAACGCTCTCGATCTTCGGTATGTGGCTGGTCTTTGCCAGATACAGTGGGGTAGAGCGGGAAATAATCCCCTCGTTTTTGATACCCGCGATGGGAATACCAATCGTGTGGAACATGGAAACGGGTGCCATGGTTTGGGCCGGCTTCACTGTTGCCTTAAGCTTCGCCCTCACAATACTCTGGTACCTCTATTCAGCATTCAAAGCAATCGAACGGTGATAGGATGGAATCGCTCAGGGAGCTCACGAGAAACCACGTCCTCGGGAATCCCGTAAGGCTGGGAATCATGCTCTACCTCCTGCCGAGGGGAAAAGTTCTCTTCAAGGAACTCCTCGGAGTTCTTGAGGTAACCCCGGGAAACCTCGACTCCCATCTAAGAACCCTCGAAAAAGCGGGCTACGTAAAGCTCTACAAGGTCTTCGCCGACAGGCCGAGAACGGCGGTGAGGATAACGGAGAAGGGGGCGGAAGAGACGGCGAGGTACCTGAGGGCCCTCAAAAGCGTGCTCGAGGGGATAGGGTGATTACATCAGCTTACAATGGAAACGGATAATCCCTCCTCCAGACCATCCAGAGCCCGAAGAGCGCCCCGAGGGTGTCCATGAGCAGGTCTCGCAACTTGTTAGCGGTGCTCTCCGCTATGAAACCAATCCAGTTCTCGCTCAGCTTTTCCGCAATCTCCCAGCCGAGCGATAACTCGTAAAAGACCACGAAGGAATATGCAACTATTTGCCCTCTCGTGAGGCTAATCCCAAGAGACCTCAAGCCCGAGAGAATTTCGGCAGTAATAAGCCACACCGTAAGTCCCCCGAGAAAGTGGCTTATCATATCCGCGTTCCTCCAGTCCCTGTGAAAAAGGTCGTAGTCCGTAAACGGGACGTTTACGAGCGAAACGTGAACCGCTATGAAGATGGAAAGAACCGCCATAGTCTTTTCATCGTAAACTGGAGCCAAAAATGGCCTGAGCTTCTCGGGAGGGTTCGGAAGCCTTCTCGGAAGGACTAAGGGAACCGAGAGACCAGCCATTGCCAGCAAGGTTCGGTAAATGTGGTCGCTCCTCCCGTTAAGCAAAGCCGTCAAAAGGCCTAGGAAGACCAGAAAGAGCGAGGACAGCATAACAATTCGTTCCCGCTTGATTTCCGTCACCGGAATATGTAGGGCGCTGGGGCTTAAAGCCCTTACCTTTTCCTCTTCTCCGCTTCAAGCTCTTCCTCGGCCTTTCTCTTAAGCTCTTTAATGCGCTCAATCCGGTACTCCTCCACAAGCCTGAGGAACTTTTCAGCTTCTTTTTCCCTATCTTCCTCCGCCCAGCGCTCCAACAACTCCTCAATGGCCCGCTCCAGCGTCTCCCGCTCAACGACCGCGAACTCGTCAACCCTTTTGACGTCGAGCTCTTCGCTCGTGAAGAAGGGCAGATGAGCCTCGCGAAGAACTTCTCTGACGGGCCCCGGGAGGGGCTTCTCGGTTATCAAAGCCCTTATCCCCCTCTCCACCAGCTCTTCCGCTATCGCTTTTCCAGCTCCTGCGGGATTCACCACGAAGAGGACGTCGCCCCTCCTCAGGCCCACCTCGCGCTCTATCCTCTCGAGCTCGCGCCAGCTGAGAACTCTTAACACCTTCAGCGGAACCGCGCTACCGCGGATTTCGACGACGTTCATCCTCTTGACCTTGACCAAATCCCTGCTCAGCCTCTCGATGACCGCTTTAGCTTCCCTCAGCTGTTTTTCGAGGAGTTCTATACGCTTCACCTTCGCCTCAAGCTCCCTCTCCCGGAGGACCTTCCTCCTTACTTCCTCGTCATAATCCGCTATTCTGCGCTCAAGCCTCTCGATTGTTCTCCTCTGCTCACGGATGATGCCCCTAAGCTCCTCGTTCTCCCTCTCAAGAAACGCTATCCTCTCCTCAAGCTCGCGGATTTTCCTCACGTAGGGCCTGACGTCAACGCTCTCTCCGCTCTCAGGCTCTTCCTCCTCCCTCGGCCTCTCGCGCCTCGCAACTTTTTGCATCGCCTCGCCGAGGTTGTAGCCCTGGATTACAAGGGCCTTCACCTCCTCGGCCCTCTTGCTCAATCCCGCCTCGCGGAGCTTCGCCTCGACGTGCTCGAGCTTAGGCTTTAAGCGGAGATAGGCCTTGTAGGCGGCGGCCAAAGCGTCGCGCTGGTGGTCGTCGTCAACTTTGACGCCAAGGCTCCTCAACAGCTCGTTCTTCTCCTCGACCCTTAAGCTCTCCCTCGGGACGAAGAGATTAGCTTTAAAGGAGCGGGCTATCTTCTCGACAAAACCCGGGGCCGGGGAAACGTCGGTGGCAACTATAACCGGGTGCCCGATCTCGCTTATGAACCTGAAGACCTCGCCGACCGGCATGTTCCTCTCGCTGTGGAGCGCCAGCACGTTGCCGTTGAGGTCTATTACCGCTATTCCAACCGTTATGCCCGGGTCTATGCCAACGATGACGCTCCGCCTCTCCCTTACGGCCTCCTCGCCCTTAAGGGGAGCAAAACCGAGCTCGGCCCTCTCGACGGGATAAATCCTGACCTCGACGTCGCCGCCTCGCATAGGCCTCACGATTCCAGCGAGCTCTTCCCTGCTCGCGTAGATTCTGAACTCGCCTCTGGCTAAGCCGTAGTCCTTCTCCTCGGTCTCGAGGTCGAAGGGAACCCCAGCCCTCCTCAGCCTGTCCTCGATTTCCCTAACCTTGTCGCGGATGAGGTTGTGAACGCGCTTTCTATACCTGTCCTGGCTCCATCCACCCTTGCCGTGACTCCTTCCCCTGGTTACCTTGACTATGACCTCGTCCTCAAAGGCCAAAACCTCGTAGCCGACTCCCTTACTCGCGAGCAGGGCGGAGAGCTTGGCCTCCTCATAAGGGTCGAACCTGTCGGTCGTTCTTATACCGTGCTCCCTCGCGAGGCTCTGGAGTGAGCGCTGCTCGCCGGGCCTTCCCGTTACCTGGACGAGCTTCGTGCCCGGCGGGAGGGCGCGGAGGAACTTCCGCAGGTCGTCACCGAGCTCGGTGACGCTGTCTATAGCAACTATATCAGGCCTCTTCGCCTGGATGAAGCGGATTAAGCGGTAGAGTGTGAACTCACCCTTTCGCTCGAGTTTCCCGTTGTACCAGCTCACGACCGCGAAGCGTTTCGGGTTCTCGCCGACGACGTCAAGGCCGATGATGAGAATGAGCACCACCCTCCAACGGAAGTGACGCGGGTGGCTTTTTAATGGTTTGGCTGAGGGGGCTTAAAGTTTCACCAAAACCGTTATTTAGCCCTTGAGTTATATTCAACTCCGGGGTGATAGGGTGAAGATGCGCCTCGTCTTTGACAAAAAGTACGACATCGTGAGCGGGGAGTACATCGTCAGGGTCAGGGAACTCGACCTGGACGAGGAGCTGAAGGCCATAGTCGACGGCTTTGACCCCAAGGTCAGGATTAGGGGCGAGGAGCTCGGCCTCAACGAGCTGACTGAGAAAGTCTTCAAGGCAGGCACGAGAGAGGACGCGGAGAAAATAATGAGCGAAATAAGGGGAGCCCTCGTCGAGACCTTCAGCTCACTCATAGCGAGGTTCAAGGAGGCCCAGAGCTTTAACGGCTCCGTCGTCTACGAGATTGACTTCAACGAGCTATTCAAGGAGTAACTCCAGCGCTTTCCTTATCGCCTCGTTTATCGTTTCCTGCGCCATCGACGGCCTCGGCTTCTCAAGGGCCTGCTCGTGGCTGAAGGGCACGTGGATGAAGCCCGCCCTCGTTTCCATTCCAGATACGGCTATTGTGTGCAAAGCTGTAAACATCGCGGTGTTGCAGACGTAGGTTCCGGCAGTGTTGGAAACGCCGGCCGGGATTCCGGCCTTCCTTAGGGCCTTTACAACGGCTTTTATTGGTATCGTGGCGAAGTATGCATCTGGAGCGCCCTCGAATACCGGCTCGTCCTCCGGCTTAAAGCCGTCGTTGTCCGGCATCGTGGAATCCATCACGTTTATCGCGACCCTCTCGACGGTCACGTTCGGCCTTCCGCCTGCCTGGCCTGTCAGGAGGACGATATCGGGTTTCTCCCTGGCGATTAGCCTCGGCAGAATCTCTCTAACCCTCTTGAACGAAACCGGTAGCCGAACCTTCAGGAGCGTTGCGCCGTTGAGCTCGTCGGGAAGTGCCTTAACGGCCTCCCATGAGGGGTTTATCTCCTCACCGCCGAAGGGCTCGAAGCCGGTGACCAGAACCTTCATGGAACCACCCGAAAGGGTAGGTTTTTAGGGTTTAAAAGCTACTCCAGGCGAGGGGTGAAGATGAGGTACGACGTCCTAATCATTGGAGGTGGCCCCGTTGGCAATTATCTCGCTAACCTTCTCGCCAGGGATTACAGCGTCGCCGTCGTCGAGAGGAAGAACTCCTTCGGGGGGAAGGCCTGCACCGGCATAATCGGAGCCGAGAACTACGAGAGGCTTGGACTGCCAAAAAAAGCCGTCCTGAACGAGCTTTACGGGGCAACTTTCTACTCGCGAATCCAGAGCTTTTCGATTGGGAGGAAGAGTCCCCAAGCGTATCTCGTGGACAGGAAGACTCTCGAGAGGGAGCTCGCGAAGAGGGCTATGCGGAGGGGCGCCGATTACCTGATGAGCACGACTTTCAAGGGTTTCAAAAACGGGAAAGCTATTCTCCAGCACCTCGGGGAGACGCTTGAGGTAAAGGCGGACTTCTACGTCGGGGCCGACGGCGTGAACAGCACGGTGGCGAAGGCAATGGGAGCGAAGACGAAGGCCGAGTTCCTCAGCGGTTACGAGGTTGAGGTTCTTGGCGAGTTTGAGAGAAAAAGTGTTGAGGTCTGGGTGAACAAGGAGATAACGCCCGACTTCTTCGCGTGGGTGGCGCCGATATACGGCGAAACGGCCAGAGTTGGAACCTTCGGAAGCATAGAGGCCCTGAACAGGTTTCTACGGCTCAGAAGGTTAGAACCCACGAGGGTTCTCGAGTTCAAGGCCGGAACCGTCGGCCTCGGCTGGAGGAAGCCCTGGGTGCGGGGCAACGTGGCGCTCGTTGGTGATTCCGCCCTTCAGATAAAACCGACGACCGCTGGGGGGATAGTCTACGGGATGCTCTGCGCCGAGAGCCTGAGGAAGGCCTTACTCGAGGGCAGGCCCGGGAACTACTGGAACTACTGCTCGTGGGTGAGGAAGCAGGTAAGCTTTGGCCTCAGGTTCAGAAGGCTCTTCCTCAGCCTCGACCAGGAGGCGATAGAGAGAATCTTTGAAGTCCTCGGTAGTGAGGAAGCCAGAGAAGTAATAGAGTCACAGGCGGACTTCGACGACCACCTGAGAACCGCAAAGGCGATACTCAAAAGGCCCAAGCTCCTCACAAAGCTCATAAAGGTCAGCCCGAGCCTGATTAAAGCCCTGCTGTGAGGTGGGAGCATGAGGTGGAAGATGGGCCTTCAGGAGGAGTACCTAAAGGCGATAGCCGAGGGAAGAAAGAAGATTGAAGGTCGCCTGTACGACGAGAAGAGACAAGCGATAAAGCCGGGCGACGAGATAGTCTTCGAGAACAGGCTCGTCTGCGTCGTGAAGGACCTGAGGGTTTACTCGTCCTTCCGGGAGATGCTGGGGAAAGAAGGATTGGAGAACGTCCTGCCAGGGGTGAAAAGCATCGAGGAAGGCGTTAAGGTCTACAGACGCTTTTATTCCGAGGAGAAGGAGAGGAAGTACGGCGTGGTTGCGATAGAGGTCGAGCCGGTAGCGTGGATTGGAGAGCCTAAATAATGTAAACTTCAAAGCCCAATTCCTTCAAAACCTCGAAGTCGCTGTCCAAGGTTATTATCGGCAGGCCATTAACAATCGCAATTGACGCTATGAACAGGTCCCTTAGGGACATTGGCCTCCCTTTTTCTCTCAGTTTCTTGTGGAGATATGCCGCCATTTCCGCGCATTTCCCATCAAAGGGGAGCTCGATGAGCGTTTCAAGCCATATGAGCTCGTCTTTCTTGGGCATTCCGAGGAGAATCTCGAACTTTGTTATGGAAGCTATGTAGAAGGTGTTGTCTAAAGCCGTGACTTGTTCAAAGACTTCCTCGTTATCCCTAGCGATTTCAATTATCACGTTTGTGTCAAGGACTGCCCCCATTTCTCAAACTCCTCCTCAATCTCTTTGAGCTTTCTCTTTGTTTCTCGGTACTCTTCCTCACTCAGAATTCCTTTCAGATGGCGCAGGGCATCAACGTTTCCTTTCTTCTCCCTTAAGAGCTCCCGAAACAGTTCACTGAAGGACTTCTTGCCCTTAATCCTGACGAGTTCATTGTAAACGTCGTCCGAAATTGTTATCGTCTTAACCATGGTCTTCCACCAATGCATTGTGTGCATGCATCACATTTAAACATTGCTAGCACAGACTTGAAAACCTGCTTCACTAAAGGAAAGAAAGAAATCACAGATACCTCTCCTTCACCCACCTGATGAAGTAGTCCGGGTTCAGCTCCTCGCCGATAGCCTTCCTGAGGAGCTCCTTCGGCGGGTAGATGCTTCCCCAGCGGTGTATCTTCTCCCTCAGCCAGGCCTTGATGGGCTCGAACTCCGCTTTAGCCACCTTGTCCTCGAAGTCTGGGATGTCCTTCTTCATGTGGTAGTAGAGCTGGCTCGCGAGGAGCGTTCCGATGCTGTAGGTCGGGAAGTAGCCTATCGTTCCGTGCGCCCAGTGGATGTCCTGGAGGATTCCCTCCGCGTAGGTCTTCGGCCTTATGCCGAGGAGCTTCTCCATCTCCTCGTTCCAGAGCTCTGGCAGGTCCTTGGCCTTAACGCCCTCGTTGAGCATCATCCTCTCAAGCTTGAAGCGGAGGAGTATGTGGAAGTTGTAGGTGACGACGTCGGCCTCCGTCCTGATGAAGTCCGGGCGAACGATGTTGAAGTACAGGTAAACGTCCTCAGGCGTGTAGTTGGACATGAAGGGCAGGTTCTCCTTCAGGACGGGGTAGATTAGCCCCGCGAACTCCCTTGAGCGGCCGATAATGTTCTCCCAGAAGCGGCTCTGGCTCTCATGGATTCCAAGGGAAACCCCGCCGGCTATCGGGCTGAACATGAAGCGCTCGTCCTGCTGGAGCTCGTAGAGGGCATGTCCGAACTCGTGAACCGTGCTCAGTATCGTCCTCCTGAAGTCGTAGCCCTCGTAGCGCGTGGTTATTCTAACATCGCGGATTCCGAACTCGGTCGTGAACGGGTGGGCGGAGACGTCCAAGCGGGAGCGGACTCCGAGCGGGAAGCCGAACTTCTCGAGAATCCAAAGGTTCACCTTCTCCATCTGCTCCCTCTCATACTTCTCCTTCTCGAGAGGGTGCTCCCTCGGGACCTTGCCTTCCTCCATTATCTTTTCGAGGAGGGGCTTGAGTTCCTTCTCGAGCTTGTCGAACATCCTCTCGACTTCCTTGGTGGTGAGGCCCTCCTCGAACATGTCCAGCAAAGCGTCGTAGGGCTCGTCCTCGTAGCCGAGGTATTCAGCGGCGCGCTTGGCGAGGTCTATTATCCTGTCGAGCCAGGGCTCGAACTTGGAGTAGTCGTTGCTCTTCTTTGCCTCCTCCCAGGCTTTAGTTGCCTGGCTCGTGACCTCGCTCATCTCCCTGAGGAACTCGGGCGGGAAGGACTTGCTGATTCTTATCGAGCGGTCGAGGACGCGAACGACACCGCGCTCGTACTCGTTGAGGTCCTCTATGCCCTTGGCCTTCTCGACGAGCTCAACGAAGTCCGGCTTGAGGAGGAACTCCTGGCTGAGGACGGAAAGCTCGCCCTGAGCAACGCTCCTCTCGAGGATTCCCTCCTTCGGCATATTCACCTCCATGTCCCAGCTGAGGACGCTCTGGGCGTGGTTGATTGCCCATATCCGCCTGTACCTGGCCAGAATCTCCTTAATCGTCTCGTTCTGGAAAACGCTCTCCATTGCAATCACCGCTGAATTTTGGGAACGGAACTTTTTAACCTTTTTCGACAAGCATCTAAACGGAAAGTTAGAAATTGATTACAATGCCCCGAAACGGCTTAAAGGAATGGGCGAAATTGAAGAGAGGTGGTAGAATGGTCGAGCTCGTTGTCCTCGGTCACGTTTCGATAGACACGATAGTCTTCCCGGACGGGAGGAGAATCGAGATGCCCGGAGGGGCCGCGGCGGCCGTTGCAACCTCCGCCGCACTGGCGGGAGCAAATGTCGGTCTCGTCACGAAAGTCGGAGAGGATTTTCCAAAGGAGTGGCTTGAAAAATTGGCTCAATACGTTGACATCAGGGGAGTTCAAATCCTGCCCGGAAAGACGATTCACATCTGGGTAATTTACAGGGAAGACGGAAGCGTCGAGTCACCGGTCGAGATGGGTGTTGCCGAGAGAATGGGCGAGACGCTGATTCCTGAGGATTATCTCAAGGCAAAAATCTTTCACGTGGCCCCGATTCCGCCCGAGGAGCAGTTGAAGGTCCTTGGGAGGCTGGAAGGGAAGAAGGTGAGCCTCGACTTCAACCCGACCTATTACGAGGACTACCGGAGAAAGCCCGAGCTCGTGAGGGAGCTCGTATCTATAAGTTACGCAGTTTTTCCAAACGAGAGGGAGGCGAGGCTAATCACAGGGCTTGATGACGTTAGAAAAGCCGCCGAGGAGCTGTACTCCTGGGGGGCGGAGCTTGTTGTTATAACGAGGGGGGAGAGGGGAGTCCTGATTTACGACGGCGACTTCCACGAGTTCCCGGCGCTTCCTGTTGAGGGGGAAATTGACCCAACCGGTGCAGGCGATGCCTTCGCGGGTGGCTTTCTTGCTGGACTCGTGAAGGGGAAAGCGCTTGAGGAGTGCGCGAGGCTCGGCCTCCAGCGGGCGCGGGAGGTTTTGAAAAAAAGGGGAAGCTGGAGCATCAGCGTTTGACGACGAGGTAGAAGAGGACGTAGAGGAGCACTATGAAGACTGCCCCCACAACCGTGTTAACGAGGCTCGGAGCGTAAAGGGACAGCAGGTAGGCGAAGTAGTAAACAGGCACCGCGAGGAGAGTTCCCGCAAAGAGGACATAGTAGTGCTCAGCAGGGGCGTTCCTCTTGGCGAGGTGAATTGATTCAACGTACTCGATGGCGAATATTAGCGTAAAAATACCCACAAAGCCCCCTATCGAGCGATAAACCAGCAAAAATCCCAGAAATGCGAGGGAAAGATACCCGACTGACTCCCATAGAGGGGCCACTATGGCCAGGGACAACACGAGAATGAGCTCAATACCGGGGCTAAAATCCATGTAAACGAAAAACGCGAAGAGGATGAACAAGCCCGCGGAAAGGAGCTTCCTAATCATTTGCCGACCACCTCCGCTATGGCGACCTTGAGGGGCTTCATGACGTCCCAGTCGATTATGATGCCATAGCCGGCGAGGCTCTTCAGGACGACCTTCCTCTTGAGCTGGACGAGCTCCATGGCGAGCTTTTCTTCCTCCGTTTTTGGCTCGTAGAGGCTGTTGGGGTTGGGGCTTATCACGACAACGTTGTAGCCGAACTCGGCGAGTATCTTGAGGGCCTGCCTGCTCTCCTCCGTCAGGAGGGGCGAGAAGTAGATTATCTGGGCCCTCGGCGGGAGCGCGGTCTTGACGAGGTGCTCGACCTGGTAGGCGATTATGTTGTTCTCGTCCGGCCGGGCGGTGCTGAGGAAGTCTATGCACTTGAAGAAGTGCCTCTTTCCGTAGTCAATGCGGACCCAGAGGGGGACCTTCTCCGCGAGGAGGAGACCGAAGCTCGTGCCGTCGTTGAGGGCGTTGAGCATGAGCGACGCCGCGGCGCGTATCAGGTAGTCGAAGACGGGCTCGTTGTGCTTCGACGCGTCGACGATGAAAACGACGTCAACCTTCCTCTCGCTCTCGAACTCGTTGACCATTATCCTCCCGGTTCTCGCGGTGGCCTTCCAGTTGATTATCTTGAGCGGGTCGCCGGGCTGGTACTCCCTGATGGCGTGGAACTCCAGGCCCTCGCCGATGAGCGGGGACGGGAGGGGACCTATCGTTATCTTCGTTCCCCTCGTTGAGTAAGGCGTTTGAACGTCGTAGAGGATTGGAACTCCAACTATCTCCGTGAAGTGGTCAACAAACCTGTCGGATGAGAAGAAGCCGAAGGGGTCTCGGTAGGCCACGCGGAAGCCCTCGAAGCTGTGGATTCCGCGCTTCATCTTGACCCTGTACCTGAGGACTCCCTCCTCGCCCGGCTTCAGGGAGAAGACCTTCTCGGGCTTTCCGATTGTTTCCAGGCCCGGAACGAGGTCGCGCACGTAGAGGTAGTCCACCCTGAAGTCGGTCTTCACGTGGACCTCGATTTCAACCTCCTGCCCCTCGAGGAAGCGGTTGTGGTGAACCACGCGCCAGACCTCAACCTTTCCGCTCGGCTTGAAGAACAGGTAGGAAACTGAGAGAAGCGTCAGATAGGGAAGGACGAGGTAAACGAGGCTCCAGCGGAGGAGAAGGAAAGAGGTTATCGGGATAACCCAGACGGCTATCAGGTAGAGGGCCAGCTTCGATGTTGGTGAAAGCTCGGCCTCTTCCTCCTCTTCCTCGAGCCTGACCGCCGATGGCTGGTACTGGATTCCCGTGAGGCCCTGCATGCTCACCCCTCACTCGAACTTGGGAACGGGAACCTTCTCGAGAAGCTTCTCCATGACGCTCTCCTGTGAAACCTTTGTGTACCAGAGCTCGCGCTTGAGAATGAGCCTGTGGCCCAAAGCGGGGACGGCAACGGCCTTTACATCGTCGGGGATAACATAATCCCTGCCCTCTATTGCCGCGTAGGCCCTGGAGAGCTTCATGAGGGCTAGGCTTCCCCTCGGGGAGGCGCCTATTTCAACGCTCCTCTTGTCCCTCCTCGTCATCTCGACTATGTCAACGATGTAGTCGAGTATCGGGTCGCTGATGTAGACGTCCTCGATGACCCTCTGCATCTCAAGAACTTCCTCAGGCGTCACAACCGGCGTTATGTCCACGTCCTCCCTCTTGCGCTCCATTCTCCTCCTGAGGATTTCCTTCTCTTCATCCTTCGTCGGGTAGCCCACGCGGAGGCGGACGAGGAAACGGTCGAGCTGGGCCTCGGGGAGAGGGTAGGTTCCCTCCTGCTCTATCGGGTTCTGCGTCGCTATGACGACGAAGGGCTTTGGAAGCTCGTAGGTGTTGCCCTCTATCGTGACCTGACGCTCCTGCATCGCCTCAAGTAAAGCGCTCTGCGTCTTCGGCGGGGAACGGTTTATCTCGTCCGCGAGGAGGATGTTCGTAAAGATTGGCCCCTTCCTGAACTCGAACTCAAGGGTCTTCTGGTTGAAGACCGAGACACCGAGTATGTCGCTGGGCAGTAAATCGGGCGTGAACTGAACGCGCTTGAATTCGAGGCCGAGGGCTCTTGCAAAGCTCTTAGCCATCAGCGTTTTTGCGAGACCTGGTAAATCTTCGAGCAGGACGTGGCCGTCGGCCAAAATCGTCGTGAGTATCATCTTCAGTACGTTTCTCTTCCCGACTATCGCCTTCCCAACCTCGTTCAGGATGAGGTTGGACTTCTCATGAACCTCTTCTATCTTCATCCAGCTCAGCCTCCAAAACCTTTAGGGCCCTCTTGAGGCCCTCGTAGGGGTTGCGAGATGAGTAGAAGACCCTCAACGCCTCGGGAGGATTGGCGCGGAGCTCGTGGTAGCTCCTGCCCGTCAGGATGTAGAGCATCTCCAGCAGTTCTTCCTCGATTAATTTTCCAGAGCCACCTTTTTTAGCGCGCTTCACGATGGTTAGGGCCCTCTCAAAGTCGGGCCTCTTCCTGATGTACTCGACCTCCGAGACGCCCCTCCTGTGGGGAATCTTCACGTCCTCCCCTATCAGGACGGCGCCGAGGAAAACTGCCAGCGCCACCGCGCTAATCCAGCGTACGTAGTACTCACCCGGGGCGATTGAGAGCAACAGGAGCACTGCAACAACCACGACTCTCCCTTTGTGCCCCTCAATCAGCTTCCGCAAGCTCACGGGCCTTCCCCCTCAGCCTGTTGTAAACCTCAAGGGCTCTTTCAGCGTCACTCCAGCTCAGCCTCTCGGGGGCGTACTTCGCCTTCTCGAAGAGCTTTGTGAGCTCGACGAAGGCATCGTGCATGTACTTCACATGCTCGGCGTGCTCCCAGTGGGTCCAGCTCTCCCTGTAGGGCACGCCGAGTCCCTCGAGCCACAGCACGGCGTTCTTGTAAATCTCAACTATCGCCTCCTTCGGGTCGGAGAACCTTTCAAGGCCGAGCTCATCCAATGCCTTATCAAATTCAACTGCCTTCTCGATTTTTCTCTTCCTCTCAACTTTCTCCCTGGCCAGCTTTATGTAGTAGTACGCAAGGTAAACGAGCCCGAGAAGAATCGGGAGTAAAAAGACAAGCCAGAGATGAGTTGCCACTGGATGATTGAGGAACTTCGTCGTATAGTTGCCGTTCCCGCCTATGAGAGGACCGACATCAGGAACGATGGTGCAGTTGGTCGAGTTAACAGTAATGTTTGTCGAGTTGAGAGTGCCGTTGACTGGAATGCAGTTCGTAGAGTTGGGCGGAAGAACTCCTGGCCCACCCCCCGAGAATATAACCCGAAATAGAATCGTTAAAATAAAGCCGAATACAAAGGCTGAAATGATATTCCTCAGGGAAAATCCCTCATCTGGCATGAACTTGAGTCTCTTCCGGGCTCCAGGCAAATCCCTCATGTAGAGCGCGAGCACTACGAGAATCAAAAGCCCGACGAAAACTCCAAAGAATATAACAAACGTCAGGAAATCGGCCGCTTCAGGGTTTTTCTTATGCGGCGCCGAAAAGGAATAGCTCGCCATCAGGAGCGACATCAGGATTACCGCTATTGTCAGCAACGCAACAAACCTGACTTTAGTGGACATTTTGAGCCACTGGGAATTGTAACGGGGAGAGGTTTAAAAGGTTTACGAGCCAGTAAAAATTCAGGTGAGAGCATGGAGAGGGTTCCGAAGCTCTACGTTGAAGGCAAAAGGGAGGAGTGCGTTGAGAACGGAAAAACAACGAGGGAGTGCGTGATAATAGACGGCAACGTCGAGGTGTGGCTTAAAAAAGGAGACGCAGTTCCGGATTTCATAGGGGAGAAAGCGAAGTTCCTAATCAAGGAGGTCTACGACCGCTTTTACCTCTACGTGGACAGAACCACCAACAGGATGAGCGCCGACGCGGTTCTCGTTCTCCCAGACGGCAGGACAAGGATTTACCTCAAGAAAGGCGACGAGCTGATGCTTCTCCCCGTTGAGGGCTTCACCAAAACGCTGATAGCGAACGTCGGAAACAGGGTTAGAACGGGGGACGCCTTCGCTGCAGTAACGACGAGAAAAGGGGAAGTCCACTACCTGAAGCCGCCGAGGAACGGGACCGTAGTGTTCATTGACGAGATAACGAACAGACCCCACTACGTCTACTACATCCTCCCCGAGGAATAGTCACTCGCCCTTTATTCCCTTTATCATCGCATCGATGCTCGACTTCAGCGCGAGGTTTATGGCGTCGAGCCTGTCCATTCCTTTTATCGTGCGCGTGTTGTGGGCGCTGGTTATGATTAGGGACCATTTGTAGATTTCGTCCTTAACCGGAATGCTCTGGAACATCGCGATGAACTTCTCACCGCCAGAGCTCACTTCAACTATCTCAACGTCCGTTTCCCCGAGCTTCGAAGAGTAGACTTCACGAACCTCAAGGTTACTGTACTCGTCCCGAAGGACGTCAGAAAGGTATCCCATATCAATCACCGTTATAACATTGGGCAAAGGGTCTTATATACTTACCGCACGAGAAAGCAAGGAACCAAAAGGGTTATAAGGGGTCGAAGTAAGTCCCAGTGAAGCAATTTTTGGAGTTGAAGGAAATGAAGGTTGAAGCTGGCGATTACGTTCTGTTCAACTACGTTGGAAGGTTTGAGAACGGTGAAGTTTTCGACACGAGCATAGAGGAACTCGCTATGAAACACGGTGTTTACGTTGAAGAGAGGGAGTACGGTCCAATGTGGGCCAGGATTGGTGTTGGTGAGATTATCCCGGGCCTCGACGAGGCCATCATCGGCATGGAGCCGGGGGAGAAGAAGACCGTCACGGTTCCTCCGGAGAAAGCCTACGGCATGCCAAACCCGGAGCTCATCATCAAGGTTCCTGTCGAAGAGTTCACGAGGGCGGGCCTTGAGCCACAGGAAGGGCTCTACGTCATGACCGACTCGGGGATAGCTAAGATTCTGAAGGTCGAGGAAAACATGGTTTCCCTTGACTTCAACCACCCCCTGGCAGGAAAAACGCTGATTTTCGAGGTCGAGGTAATAGAGGTAAAGAAGTCAGAAGCCGATGTTGATAAGGGAAGCACCCTTGAAGATAACTGAACCCATTGCAACAAGCAGTGCTGAGTATTTTAAACCGGCACTGTAGCTCCCTTCTCTTATTACCCCTATTCCGAGTCCAGAGACAAAAGCTTGGACTATCACAAAGATGAACAGTATGTTCGCCATTGAGTCAACGGGCAGATTAACTCCGGTTCCCGGACCGCTCATTGATGCCATGACCTTTGTGACTATGCCGAGGATTAGTGGACCCACAAAACCGCTTGTGATTATAAAGAACATCGCCTGCATTCCAGTAGAGGCCTTTCTCTCCTGCTTTATCCTGAGGATTTCACGCACGTCGTTTCCAACAAACACCAGAACGTCACTCATCGGCGCTCCCCTTTCGAGGGCCTCTATGATAATCATCATCGAGCGGTAGATAACCTGGGACTTCCTGTTCCTTATGGCAAAGGCCCTGAGGGCATCCACCGTTGAACGGCCCTTCTTTATCTCCGCGACGGTCTTCTTGAACTCCTCGGTGAGGGCACCGAACTTGGCGGTCGTTAGCTCTTCCAGCGCCTCGGAGAAGGATATACCCGCCCTAAGAGAGCTGGCCAGATAGAAGAACGCATCTGGCAGGTTCTTCTCCATGTCCTCGATTCTTTTGGATATCCTCCAGTAAGGATAGACGAACGCCATGCCGAGGAAGCCACCAACGAAAGCAACGAGCCCGTAGAGCCCGTTGGTCAACATGGAAACGAGGAGCCCCGCGATAACGCCTATAAGGAAGGAGACCACCAAGTATTCCGCCGCGAGGAAGTTTATACCGGCTGAATAAATGTAGAGTTCATAGCGCTTGAGGTGTTTCTCGGGGATTATTTTCTCAACCAGCGCAACGAGGAGCGATGAAATTCCCTTACTGGCCAACACCCTCACCTCGGTTCAGCCTTCTTAATCATGTTGATGATAATCAGGGACATCGCCGGGAAGGCTAGGATTAGGATAATCGCGAGGGTCTGGATGTCAAATATCAGTTGCTGGGCCATCACTGAACCTGCAAGGACACCCACGACGAACATCGTCGGCATGACGATGGTCATGAACATGTAGATGAACGCTATACCGTTGACCTTCTGGACGTACTCAACGAGCTTCATCCTGTATTCGAACGAGAAGTCCTCGGCGAGCTTGTAGAGTATCTCCGCAAGGTTTCCACCGAACTTGACTGCCCTCAAAATCTGCTTAACGACCCTGCTTATGTTCTCAGAGGCCATTTTCTCCTCGAACTTGGTGAGGGCGTCTTCGAAGGAGGAACCTGTCCTCATGTCCCTCAGGATTAGCTCGAACTCCTCTGAGAGAACCCCGTAATCCGCCTTCGCAACCGACAGTATTGCCTCCGCTATACCAACGCCGGCGCTGAGGAGGGACGCCATGTGCCTCAGAGCGTAGGGCATTGCCCTCTCAACTTCGGCCACGCGCTTCCTCCACACCATCTTGGGGTACTGTCTCATGTAGAAGAACCCGCCTATGAACCCGAGGAGCCCTATGAGTATTGAGGTGTCTATCGGCATGTAGAGAAGGTACGCGAACACGAAACCGAAGAACCCGGATATCATGGCGACACCGAGCATGTAGGCTACGTACTTCTCCTTGGGCATGAAGATGCTCGCCCGGTACAGGTCCTGGTCGAGGCCCTTGATGGAGTTCGTAAGGGACTCAACGGGGCCCCGGAAGTACTTGAGCACTACATCAGCAAGCCTCTCGGAGAACGATTCGCTAATCTCCTCCTTACGCCACTCGATGACCTCCTCAACGAGTCTTTCCTGTTCGCTTTGCATCTTTTCCTGCTCTATCTCCTTCTGGAGCTCCTTGAGGGCACGGAGCCTTTCCTGGATAGACTTACCCTGTGGAACGCGACGGAGGGGCTTCTCGGTAATCTCTATCGTCTTGCCACCCAATTTCTCAAGGAATTCCATGAGCCCCATGGTAACACCTCACATCATCCGTTGAATCTGCTTGCTGGTTTCGATGCTACTCTCGGAGGCTATCTTCTTCATCAGACCTTCCTCATCAATGTAGAACTGCCTGATGTAGTAGCCAACTTTGTCCATGCTCCTGATGCCGTTCTCAATCATCCATTCAAGGATTATCTTGCGCTTCTCAATCTCAAGCTCTATCTCCTTCATGCTCATACCAGTATGGTGGGCAAGGGTGTTAAGGGTTCTGCTCGGAACTCCAGTGGGGACGAGTTCATCCTTGGCCGGGTCGTATTTGTAGAGCTTGTTGAGCTGTATGCTCTCACCCTCCATTCCTGAAACCTCAGCTATCTCCGTAACGCGCCTTATTGTTCCCTTCTTCCTGCTGTGGAAGCGGACCTGCATGATGATTATATCAAGGGCAGGAATCATGATCCTCGGAACGTTCATCGGCGGGCTCTCCAGCCTGACTATCGTCTCACGGGCGCTGTTTGCGTGGATTGTTCCCATACAGTTCGACACAAGGATTCCATTGGCGACGTAGTTGTGGTCCTCCTCAACGGTCAGGTCGTAGAGGTACTCTATGCCCAGTTCCCCAGGCTCAACTTCCTCAACGCTTACAACCTCGTCCCAGTAGACGTCGCCGTCAGCGATGAGCTCAAGCCTCTTCGCCTGAACCCAGGTCTCTTCATCCCCAAGGTCGCTCGCAACCTGCTGGAGGGCGAGCGCTATGCCCCTGAGCGCGGAGCGCCTGATTTCCTTCATCCTTCCCTTCTCAACGTGCCTTATGAGGCTCTCCGAGACCTTCTCGCGGGCGTAGCTTGAGGCGAGCTTCGAAAGCTCCGAAACCGTAAGGTTGAGCCTTCTCCTGAGGGGTTCGAGCATTGCCGGTGAAATTGGAACGCGGTCGGTTCTCTTTCCGCGATAGGAGCGGTACTTTCTGATGAGCTCCTCAAGTTTCTGCCTCTTCCTCGAGTGCCTGAGCGGTATTGAGCGGTGGAATCTAATCAGGTCTTCAACTCCCCTGACCGTGACCCTGAATATTACGCCCTCCTTGTAACCTCTGTTCTTCACGCGGGAGACGGTGCTTATTATTCCAAGCCTCTGAAGGGCGTACCAGACCTTCCTCGCGAGGTTCTCGCTCCTCGTTGTCAGGACGACAGCAGGGCCGTTCTCGTCTATGTATGCATCGGCATCGAAGAGACCCGCTATGAAATGCCTCAGCAGGTCGTCGTTCGAGAGAACCAGGTCGGGAACGTCGAGGCTCTCCTTGCGCCCCTTGGGTATTCCGAAGGCCCTGTGAAGGAACTCGGCGAAGGGCCTTGAGCCGTAGGTTACCACCGTGTAAGCGGGTTCACGCTTTACCTGCGGCTCGCTCTCGGGAAGGAACTCTGAGATGGCGGAGGTGAAGGCCTTCATGTAGGATTCATCGTCGAAGGTGGCCGAAATGTAGTAGCCGTCCGAGGAGATATAGCCGTCTCCGAGGAGGACTCCAACGGCGTAGGAAAGGCTCTCATTTACCTCGCGGACGAGCTTCACGGGCTTCGAGTTGATTGAGAGTAGATACTGCGCCATCTCGGGAGGAATGCCGTCGTTCGGAACCTTCACGAGGCCGTTTCCGTTGGGGATTAGATAGTAGTCGCTTATTCCCGCATAAACCTCGGGGTTGATGATTGCCCTCCTCTGCGGCGGCCTTGGAGGCTTTCTCATCACGGCCACTCTGTCGCCGGGCTTGAGCCTTTCTGCTTCCTTTCTCACCACGTCGCCGTTCGAGAACACGAAGAAGGGGTGGGTCTTGGTGAGTATCACCTCGTTGCCCGTTCTAGTCCTCACGCGGATGAGCTTTTCTCCCTCTCTAACCTTCCTCCTCCAGACCCTCGAAACGACGTGCTTTCCTGCCTTGAGGTCCGGGCCGACGCTGACGACTTCGAACCTATCCTTCTCATCGAGAACCACGTACTCCAAATCCTTATAGGTTTCAATCCTTTCGGAGTATTTCCTAAAGAGCTCCTCAAGCAGGTAGCCAATGAGGACGAAGCGGCCGTCCGAGAGCTGGATAACCGAGAAGTCGTAGAGGGCTCCATTGTGGCCCGTGTTCATTGCCGTGAACATCGTCCTTGCCTCTGGGCCACGAACCTCACCGACGATGATTCTGTCGGGACGCATACGGAGGGTGTTCTTGACGAGGTCGTCCATAGTGACTTCTCCCTTACCCTCGAGGTTCGGTGGCCTCGTCTCAAGCCTTATCCAGTGCTCGACAGGGAGCTGGAGCTCCGCTGTATCCTCTATGCTTATGACGCGCTCGCTCGGTGGGATGAACATTCCAAGGGAGTTCAGCATCGTCGTCTTTCCGGAACCAGTACCCCCAGCGACGAGAACGTTGGCAGGCTTAACCCCAAGGCCGTCAACGAAGACCCAGAACAATGCCGCTATCTCGGAGTTTATAGTTCCGTACTTGATGAGGTCGATTATGGTAAGCGGGTCCTTCTTGAACTTACGGATGGTTATCGTCGGACCGTCGAGGCTTATCGGAGGAATCGTTGCGTTAACACGACTTCCGTCCGGGAGACGGGCGTCGAGGAGCGGGCTCTGCTGGTCAATCCTCCTGCCGACTTCCCTCGCTATCCTCTCGATGATGTTGAGTATCTCCTTCTCCTCGGGAAAAGTTATGTTGGTTTTACACATGTTGAAGCGCCTGTGCCAGACGTAGACCGGCCTTCCCGTTCCGATGACCATAATTTCCTCAAGGTTGTCATCCCTGACGAGCGGGTCAAGCTTACCGTAGCCTATCATCTGCTGGACTATCATGTCGGCCAAGACCTCAATCCTGCCCTCCGAGTAGTGGGGGGCCTCCTCCTTAATCATCTTCTTCACCGCGTTGAGGAAGACCTTCCTCCGCTCCTCTGGGTTGGGTATCGCCGTTGGGTCTATCTGAATCTCGGTTATGGCCCTCTCCTTAATGCGCCTGAAGAGCTGCTGCTCCTCCCTGCTGAGCTTGGGGAAGCGGACCTCGTAGATTGGGACAGGCTCACCCTTAACCTTGATTATACGGACGTTGCCGTATGCGTCCAAAACTTCACCCCTGCCGGCAAAGGAGGGCTCTTCTGGGGCAGATGCCCCAAGGATGTCCTGTATATTAGCGGAGGGCTTCCCAGCAGGCTGGGAAACGCTCTTCGCGGGTGGGGTGGGAATAGGTTCGGGTTTTGAAAGAATCTCGCTCAGGAAATCGGCACCGGTCTCGCTATCCTTTGCCGCGGGAAGTGGGGGTGAACGTGAGACTTTTGATTCAACTGGCTTGGGTTTCGGTTTCGGCTGGGGGGTCGAGGAGCCCCCCAAGAGAGAACTCAGCAGGTCGGCACCAGTTTCGGGTGTTGACTGCTCCCGCTTCTGTGCTGGAGCCTCTTCCTTCCCCCCGAGTATGGAGCTTAAAAGGTCAGCACCGGTCTTCTTTGACCCCTCTTTTGGCTTATCCTTTGAAACGCCCCCAAGTATGTCCTCAAGGCTTCCACCGGAAGATGAAAATGGGAGGGGTGGCTCTTCCTCTTTCTTCTTGAGAACCTTCTCAAGAGGGTCCTCGTTGCCGGAGAGTATCTCGTCTATCCAGGAGAACCCCTCCCCCTTCTTCTTTTTC
Source organism: Thermococcus sp. (assembly GCF_027063845.1). Lineage (GTDB taxonomy): Archaea > Methanobacteriota_B > Thermococci > Thermococcales > Thermococcaceae > Thermococcus. The sequence goes on along the minus strand of NZ_JAMOQU010000019.1, from coordinate 43,880 downwards.
TCGCCGAACACGAACTCTCACCGTCCGGAGTTGTTATTCCAGCTCACGCGATAGGTTATATCAATCCTGTCACCCATGAAGACTACCCACACCGGGAAGTCAGGGCCGTTATAAGGCTTCCTATCAACCCTAACTGGTGAACCCACCCTAACGCCAGAGATAAGGGTGTCGGTGAGTTTAAAGAGGTTGTTTTCAGGCATTGTAACGTTAACTGCCCTCTTCGCCGGCCCCTTAACACCGGAGTAGCCCCAGACGAACCTCTGAAGGTACTCCTGGTAGGTCATGGTGTAGTTGGGGGTGTAGTCGTAGGTTTCGCCATCGAGGAATATAACAGGCTGGGCAACCGCGAAGAAGACGTGGAACAGCTTGTCCCTGCTGTTGAAGTTGGGAACGTTGGTAATCCTGAAGTCAACGAGACCCTCGTATTTGAGCACCTTCACGTTTCTGTCGAGGATGGGAAACATCGAGCGAACGCTCAGGAAAGTGGGCCTGTTTATGAGCCGGGGATAAACCGAGCCGCAGACGAGACTATCAAGGCCACCGTTGTTCTCGAGAACCGCGCTGACGAGAGTGCCGTTTTCGTAGGTGAGCTTGGTGAGCCTGCCCACGTCGCCACAGGGCGAGTTGAAATCGAGGAGTGGAACAAGGTAGGAGGAGTTCTCGGTTATCCTGAAATTGACCACGACGGTCTCATAGGGCGCGAGCCAGAAGCCAACAAGGTAGTTGACGGATTTGGAGAGGAGCTCCCTTGAAACCGCACCCTGAAGCTCACCGGTGGCCGTTCTGTAATTGTAGAGGTACTCGCTTCCGTTTCCGCGGAGAACCCTGAAGTCATACCTGGGATTAACGAAGACGTACTTGGGATAGGGGGCAGTGTTAACGAGCGTGACGTTGAAATCAACCATTATTTCACCAAGGAGGCCTATGTTATTGTAACTCATTCCCCCAGGAAGCGTGCCGGGGAGGGTGTAATCTTGGGCTAGGGAAAATGAGGGAAGCGAGAATAACAGGGTGAAAAGCAAAAGAAGTGAAAGGAGTCTCCTCATGGGCACCACCTCACGTTGAAACCTTTGCCACGTAGAGGTACTGCTGGTTCTGGAGTATGTCCGGGACGAAGATTGACGGAACCTTAACGATTACGAGGAACTCGGTGTTGGGCGGAAGCACAAGCATGTCCGAGGACTGTTCGAGGTCTATGACCTTCCATCCGTAGCTCTGAAGGGCCTCCCTCGCCTGGTCGCTGGCCTGTATCTTTCCGGCGGCTATGGCCTTAAGTATCTCCGCGAGGTTAACGCTGTAGGAGTAACTGGCAGAGGAGCTCTGGCTGGCGCTCTGAGAGTTTGAGTACGTGTCCGAGACTGTGGTGCCGTTGGAGTACTGGAAGTCGCCCGGATTGTAGGTTGATGCATGGTTCTCGTTGTAGGTGGTCGAGGTGGAGGAGCTGGTCGAACTGCTCTGGCTCTGGGATTCACTTACCGAAATCTGACCGGCGTTTGTCGGAAGGAGGACGAGTTCAACGTAGCCCTGGTTGACTATCTCGCGGTAAGAACTCTTGGTGCCGTTTTTAGCGAAGAACATCACGGCGTCGCCCGGCTGAATGAAGCCACCGGTAATCCTGTCCCTCGGTAGGACGAGGGCAATCTCAACGTACTGAACCTTGTAGACCTTGTACTGGAGCAACTCGGTGTAGCTCGTGACAGTACTCAGGAGAGATTTAGCTTCCGCCTTGGATAGGAGCTGTTTGGTGCCATCTTTCTCAATAATAACATCGTTACCAGGAATGCTGTCAATCTTCCAGAAGTAGTAGTCCCTCCAGAGCGAGAGAAGGTACGAATCGGGATTTATAGAGTTGACCTCCTCAATGGTCTTGGCGCTCATGACCTGGTTCTCGAGAGTCTTCATGGCGGAGACGACCTTGGTCCTGAGACTGTCGGGGAGGGGCATCGAGAGGAGCGGCTGGAACGCAACCTCAATGGCCTGAATCTTAGCCTGCTTGGTCTGGTTAAGCTGTTTCTCATAGGCTATCCTTTCCTGCTCTTTGACGCACTCCTGATAAACCTGAACCGCCTTGTCAAAATAAGCCTTAACGTTTATCTCCCTCAGCTCATCGACGCTGTTGGCGCTCTGAATCTTCTGGAGAACCTGGCTTCTAACCTGGACAGCTTTCTGGGCACAGTCCTTGTTGGAGAAGTTGTAATGTGAGAAGTAGTAGTTGACCTCATTGAGCTTCTTGTTTCGGAGGTCTCTCAGTTCTTTTGTCCCCCGACTTTGCATATAGGAATAAACGCCGATAGAGATAATTAGAATGATTATGATTAAAATTGACGCACCAATCAGAATCCTCTTGCGCCTCTCCCTCTCACGAATGCTACTGATGGAGCGCGGTCTGCGCGGTGGCTTCTTCGCCGAAGCCGTCGGTGGTTTAACCGGGGGAGTCTCGGGCTCGGCCGTTACCTTCCCGAGCTCCCTCAGACGACGTATTTTCGCTTCAATATCCTCTGCCACTTTGAGCACCACCATCATAGTTATCGCTAACCCATTAAGGTCCCGAATGATTTTTGAGCGTTAATCCTTATTTAAGTTTCGGTGAGAACGTGGAACGGTTGGAAATAGTTGTCAAAGAAGTGAGAGGAAAGTGCCCTATCTTCAAAGAAGGTGACAGAATCGTTGTAGAAGGCCCAACAATAAAACTGGACGAGACCGACGCTATATGTACCCATGCCTTTGCCTCGCTACTTCCCTACATAGTGGCCCTGCGAAAGGGTATTAAACCGAGCGAGCTAGGCCTCGGAAGGGGAGAGAAAGCCTACATTCAGTGCCTCGACCCGGGACCGCCGTACACCGACGGAGGAACTGTAATCTTCGAGATAACGGTGGTTAGAGATGAAGCAGAGGAAAGCCTGGAAGGTCGTTAGGGAAGTCATAGACGAGGCCGACGTGATAGTCGAGGTAGTAGATGCCAGGGACCCGATAGGAACGCGCAACAGAAAGCTCGAAAGACTCGTGCAGGAGGAGGGCAAACCGCTCCTCATAGTGATGAACAAGGCCGATTTGGTGCCGAAGGAGTGGGCCGAGGAGTACAAGCGGAAGAGCGAGATACCGGTTGTCTTCATAAGCGCGAGGGAGAGAAAGGGGACCGGAATCCTGAGGAGGGAACTCAAAAAGCTCGCAAAGCCCCTCCTTGACGAGAAGGAAAGGGTGAAGGTCGCCCTCATAGGCTACCCCAACGTCGGCAAGAGCACAATAATCAACACCCTGAAAGGAAAAAGGGCCGTCGGAACTGCTCCGATACCAGGTTACACCAAGGGAAAGCAGTTAATAAGGCTCAGCAAGAAGCTCTGGCTCCTCGACAGTCCGGGAGTTGTTCCGATAGACGACTTCGACGAGCTGGTCATTAAAGGAGGGTTCCCGGCGGATAAGATTGAGGAACCAGTTAAGCCGGCCTTAAAGCTAATCTCCAGAATCCTCGAGACGAGGAGGGAAGCCATAACCGAGAAGTTCGGCATCGAGGAGTTCGAGAGCGAAGAGGAAATCCTCAGGCGGATAGGGGAAAAGCGAGGCCTCATAAAGGCCGGTGGAGAGGTTGATTTGGAAGAAACGGCGAGATGGTTCCTCCGCGAGTGGCAGACGGGTCGCTTCACGCTGTTCGCGAGCGAGGAGGAGAAAAGCCAGGACTTCATCTGGGACTTCAAAGATGTCCTCGAAGATGTTGAGAAAGAACTTCTCCTCGACCCGAGGAGAATCCTCTGGCGCTATGGGGATGAGCTGAGGGAGAAGCTCGACAACCAGAAGAGGGCGGGGGTAAGGGAGATAGAAGGGATAACCGTCGGCATAGCGACGGGCTTCAAGAAGTGCGACTCGGCGTTGAAATTCCTCGAGGAGCTGACGGGAAAGAGTGCCATCGCGAGCGAGTGCTTCGGGAAGAAGTGGAAGGGAGTTATAGCGATACTGGAGTGATGGGTATGAGACTAATCCTGACGACATCGCGGGGAATAGAGGACTTCGCGAGGGCCGAGGTTGAGAGGCTCCTCTCCGACCTTGGAGTTCCGTTTCGGGTGGAGGAAAAGCCCTTCGGCGTCGAGGGGAGGGTGTTGACTGAGGTCGATAGAGCGTTTTACACCGACGAGAAGGGACGGAAGAGGGAGCTGAGCGTTTCGACTTACCTGAACGAACGTTCCAGGCTTCTCCACAGGGTTATAGTCGAGATAGCGAGCGAGCGCTTTGAGGGCATCGGTGAAGACGAACCCGAGAGGGCCCTCAGGAGAATTGAGGAGTTCGTGGCTTCACTTCCAGTGGAGCGCTTTGTTAAGGTCAGCGAGAGCTTCGCGGTTCGCTCCTTCAGGAAAGGTGAGCACAAGATTACGAGCGTTGATATCGCGAAAACCGTTGGAAAGTCGATATTCGAGCGTTTAGAGCGCTTTGGAAGTCCAAAGGTGAACCTCGACCACCCGGCGGTAATCTTCAGGGCCGAGCTGATTGGTGAGGTCTTCTTCCTCGGGATTGACACGACCGGCGATAGCTCGCTCCACAAGAGACCCTGGCGCGTCTACGACCATCCAGCCCATTTAAAGGCCAGCATAGCGAACGCGCTGATTGAGCTTGCGGAACCGGACGGTGGGCCCTTCATAGACCCCTTCTGCGGCAGCGGGACGATTCCGATAGAGCTCGCCTTAAGAGGCTACGAGGGAAGGATAATCGGCCTCGAGAAGTTCAGGAAACACCTCAACGGGGCCAAGATGAACGCACTCTCCGCTGGAGTTTTGGAGGGGATAGAGTTCATTCTCGGCGATGCGACGAGGCTGAGCGAGCACGTGAGCAAAGTGGACTTTGCGGTAAGCAATCTGCCCTACGGCCTCAAAATTGGTCGCAAAAGCGCCATCCCGAAGCTCTACATGGAATTCTTCGGGGAGCTCGCAAAGGTCTTGGAGAAGCGCGGTGTCTTCATAACCACGGAGAAGAGGGCGATAGAGCGGGCCATAGAGGAGAGCGGGTTTGAAATCAAGCATTACCGCCTTATAGGCCACGGCGGGCTTATGGTTCACACCTACGTGATCGAATAAACTTTTAAGCGGATTTTCCCTACTTTTTCTGGTGGTTACATGAAGGGAAAGTCAATCGTTTTAGTCCTCGCGGTCCTTATGGTGGCCCTCGCGGGGGTGGTATACTATTCTTTCAACTACTACAACTTCAACTACCAGTGGAAGACCAACCTCGAAGATTATCGAGAGTACCGGCTCATCGGGAACTCGACGCTGAACGGCTACGTGAAGGCCGACGGCGAGGTAAGCGTCTACATCCTGACGAAGGGGGACTTCAAGAAGCTCAAAAAAGGCGAGCCCTTCAGCTATTACAAAGCCTGGGAGCACGTGAAGGCGGTCGAGCTCAACGACGTCAGAATTCCAGATGGGGATTATCTCCTTGTCATCAAGAACGAAGAGCAGGGTATGCAGTGGATTTCAGTAAAGCTCGTGGACAAAAAGTGAAATCAGCACAGAATCGAGTCCTCGCCCAGGACGTCAAACTCGACCCTTCCGATGCCCTCAATCCACGCCTCAACCTTATCGCCGTGCCTCAGCGGGCCGACTCCTGCTGGAGTACCGGTCGCTATAATGTCTCCGGGCTCGAGCGTCATGACGGAGCTTATGTACTCTATCAGCTCAGGAACCTTGAAGACCATCTCGCTGGTTCTTCCGAGTTGCCTAAGTTCGCCGTTCACCTTCAGGCCGATTTCGAGGTCGTCTATCTTCAGCTCGCGCTTATCTACGACCCTCGGGCCGACGGGCGCAAAGGTGTCGAAGCCCTTCGCAATCGTCCAGGGAAGGCCCTTCTCCCTCGCCTCAACCTGGAGGTCTCTAGCAGTTATATCGAGCAGTATCGTGTAGCCGAGTACGTAATCCATAGCCTTCTCCTTTGGAACGCGCTTGGCCCTTCTGCCTATTATCACTGCCAGCTCGACCTCGTGGTCAACGCGCTTGCTCATCCTGGGTAAGATTATCGGCTCGCCGGGGCCGATGAGCGCACTTGGAGGCTTGAGGAAGAAGACGGGCTTCTCTGGAACGTCGCTCTCCATTTCCCTCGCGTGCTCGGCGTAGTTCTTGGCGAGGGCCACTATTTTGCCCGGCCTCAGCTCGTAGAAGCCGTCCATGTAAGGCAACCGGACCATGCCATCACCGTTCGGAGTTCCAGGGAGGCGAATTAAACCTTGTCATACGAGGGACAAAAGTAATAAGGGGGAACGCCAAAGATTGAGCGGTGGTGGGGTTGCAAAAGGTCCTCGTGAAGGAGAGCGGAACCCTTGCTGTCTTTGCGGTTGTGGTGTTTGCGGTCTTTTTTATCTGGGTTGCCATCGGAATGCTGGGCTTCGCGCCGACGTGGTTCGCACTCCTCTTTCTGGCCATGCCGGTTCTGTTCATTCTCATCGCCCTCGCGAAGGGGACAGGAATTCTCACCGGCAATAAAAAGGCCTCGGCGCTCTTCGAGGGCTCCTCCCTGGCGGAGAGAGGAGTTACGTTTCCAGAGGAGCTCGACTACGAGACCGGCAGGGTAGCTCTTGAAGGCTACTGGACGAGCACCGGACGGAGCAGGACATATCACGTCAGGAGAAGCTTCGAGGCCTGGGAGAGGAAAACAGGGGCGTTCGTGGAGTTTCCGAACGAGCCATTCAGGGTTGAAGTACTCCGCGACGGAACGGGTAGAGTTGAGGCACCAGCGGTAAGAATCCTCAGCGGGCCTTACAAAGACGTCCTTCTGATTTTCCTCACGGACGATGGGGAAGTTACCGGCTCGGGAAGCATTACCCTGAGTAAGGGGAGCGACGTCGCGACGGTGACGTTCCGGGGAGAGGGAAGGGAGCTGAGGGGGAGCGTGCAGGCCGAACTGTCGAAGGCGAGGAAGGTGAGAATAGAGGTCGGCTTCGGGAAGGTGTGGAAGAGAATAGCCGAAGGGCAGAGCTTTGACTTCACGTTTTCACCCCTTCCCGAGGAGAAAACTGTAGTCTTCGCCAACTACAAGACCGTAAGTCCCATGTCGCTCGTCAAGGCCCTCTGGAAGGACTCCACGATTCTCGGCCACGGAGCCTTTGAGCTCAAGGCTATTCTGGACGTTCCGCTCGCGAGGGACGTCGTTGAGAAGGCTGAATTTCGGGTTGAACTGAGGGAAGAGAAGGCGGAAAAGAGGGAAAGGAGCGAGTTCGAGGAGGAGTGGGGGTTCTGGGATTAGCGAAGTGGCTCTGGAATCGCCCTCTCCCACTGCTCCCTGGCAAGCTCACCGGTGTATTTGAACTTCTCCACCTTCTTCTCGGCCTCCTTGCGCTTCTTCTGGTGCTCCTTCAGGAACTCCTGCACCTTCTTGATGAGGTAGCGCTTGCACTCACCGCACGTTAGCTCTCCCGCTTTACACGCGTGATAGCGCTCCATGAGCTTCTTGTCGTCCTCCTCGAAGAAGATTTCAAGCCACTTGAAGACGACGCACTTCTCAGGGTTTCCGCCCTTCTCCCTCTGCTCTTTGAGCGTCGGCTGACCGCCCGTTAAGGCGAACTTCCAGATTTTCTTTCCAGCTTCCTCAGGGTCATCGGTGAGGTAAACCGCTGTCTCGGGTTTGGACGCGCTCATCTTCCCCTCAAGGCCCGTTAGCGGCGGAACGAACTTCGAGTGGAGCGCAGCTGTCTTGTAGTAGCCGAGGCTCTCGGCGAAGTCCCTCTGGAGCCTCCAGTAGGGGTCCTGGTCAATTGCTGCTGGAATTAAACAGCGCTTCTTCTCGAAGAAAGTCGGTGCGGCCTGTATGGCAGGATAGAAAATCATTCCAATCTTGCTCTGCTCGTTGAAGCCGAAGACAGCTTTGGCCATCGAGTAGTTTATCTTCTTCGCTATAGGCAGGGCCATCTCGTAGATTTTGGTGAACTCGCTGTCCTGGAAGATGAAAGTCTTGTCGGGGTCGAAGCCGACCGCTATGATGTCGAGGATGTTTTCATAGGCCCAGCGCTTGGTCTCGTCCAGGGTGAGGTTCTTGAAGAGGAACTTCTCGTCGTCGGTTATCTGTATGTAAAGGTTGACGCCGAACTTCTCTTGGAGCCACTTGGTGGCGAAGAAGGGGATTATGTGGCCTATGTGCATCGGCCCGCTCGGGCCCCTCCCTGTGTACAGGAAGAAGCCCCTTCCACTCTCGTAGTCCTCCAAAATCTTGTCGTAGTCCCTGTGGGAGAAGAAGAAGCGCCTGCGGAAGTAAATGGGCAATTCGCTCTTCGTGAGCCTTGCCGTCTTCTCCAGCAACTCGTCCGTCAGCGGGCTGGTTCCGAACTGCTCTATCAGCTTGTCGTAGTCCACCATGCCCTCAACGTCCCAGGGGGTAACCTTAAACTCCAATTTCAACACCTCCATTTCCAGTGGAAACGAAACTCGTGGCTAAGGCGGTGCAGAAGAGAGGGACTTCACCAAAGCCAAAAACAACCACCGAGCATGGGAAGAGAAAGGGGAGAGGAGAATTTAAAGTTTTTGGAAAACCGCTCTCACGAAATTCTTAAAAACTCTAATCGCGTTTATATAATCATGCTTAGAGAATTTGTCAACCGTCGGGATGAGCTAAAGACACTTGAAGACCTGTGGCGCAAGGAGGGGTTAACGCTCGCTCTCGTTTACGGAAGGAGAAGGGTCGGGAAGACGAGGCTTCTTGAAGAGTTTTCGCGGGGCAAGAACAGGGTGTTCGTGATATTCGAGGACAAGCCGAGGGAATACAACTTCAGACTCCTCTCCAAGAAGGTTTCCGAGTTCATTGGATTCAACGTTGAGGTGGGAGATTTTCCGTCGCTGTTCGCCCTGCTGAAAAGACTGACGAACGAAAGGGTTCTCGTAGTCCTCGACGAGTTCTCCTACTTAATCAGAAAAGACAGGGGGATACTCAGCGAGCTTTCACGGGCCATAGAAGAGAACAGAGACCTCAACGCCCTCGTTGTGGTGTCGGGTTCCTACGTCTCCCTGCTTGAGCGCGAGTTCTTCGACTATTCGAGCCCCATCTACGGAAGGAGCGACGCCAACATCAAGGTTCAGCCGTTGAAGTTCAAGCACCTTTACGAATGGTTCAACGCGAGTACGGAAGACCTCGTGAAAATATACTCAGTTACTGGTGGAACGCCCAAGTACCTCGAATTCTTCAGCGGGAGGAACGTCGAGGAGGAGATAAAGGCCAACTTCTTCAACTCCTCAGCCTTTCTCTTCAGGGAAGCAAGGGCGCTCCTGAGTGAAGAGCTGAGGGAGCTGTCCACTTATCTGGCCATACTCGAGGCGATAGCGAGGGGGAACACAAAGGTTACCCAGATAGCGAACTTCTGCTACATGAAGGAAAATCAGGTTGTGCCCTACCTGCGGGTTCTCGGCGAGCTCGGAATAGTGAGGAAGGTAACTCCCCTCTTTGGGAAGAAGGGAATCTACGAGATAGCCGACAACTACTTCCTCTTCTGGTCGCGCTTTGTGAGCCCTTACTACGAGGAGATTGAGGGAAACTTCACCGAGGCCGCCGTTTTCGACTTCGAAAGGAACTTCAACACCTTCCTTGGAAGGCCCTTCGAGGGAATCGCAAGGGAGTTCCTGATTGAGGCCAACCGAAAGAACCTCCTGCCGTTCCGCTTCACCAAGCTCGGCAGGTGGTGGCGCAGGGGGGAGGAAATAGACATCGTGGCTCTCGACGAAGGCTCGAAAAAGGCCCTATTCGTCGAGGTCAAGTGGAGCGACCTTACGGCGGGAAAGGCGAGAAAAGTCCTGAGACAGCTCGAAAAGAAAGCCGAACTCGTTGGATTGGAGGACTACGAGAAGCACTATGGAATAATCGCAAAGAGAATCGAGGGGAAGGAAAACCTTGGGCTGGCCTTCGACCTAGGGGATTTTGACGAGGTCTTTACCAAGCGCTTAAGCGAAACGGCAGGGAGTAAGGATAGCTTGAGCATCGGGGGCGAGAGCTAACTAGCCTAGATTTTTGGAAAAGGTTAAAGTTGGGATGACAAAGATTCAGTAGGGTGAGAGAATGGAAGTGGTTGTCGAAGCCGTCTATAAAAACGGCGTCCTGAAGCCTAAGAAAAAGCTCAACCTTCCTGAGGGGAGTGAGGTCAGAATTAAGATAGTCCCAACAAGAGTGTCCGAGAGGACCTTTGGGATAGCGAAGATGAGCAAGAGGGAAATTGACGAGATAATCGAGGAGATTGAAGATGAATGGTGAGATGAACGTCTTCTTTGATTCCAACGTTCTAATATACCATCTCGGTGGAGTAGAACTGGCAAAGCCCCTCATTGAGAGCGTGGAAGATGGTAGGATTAAGGGATTCATTAATCCCATCGTTGCTTCTGAGGTCCTATTCTTTTATGTAAAGGCCAAGACAGGTTTAAAATCCTACGAAATCAAGAAAAAGCCGTCAGTTCTTGCAGATATCGAGCTTGAGCCCGTCTTTGAGCTGTTTTCACTCTTCAACATGCTCGATGTCAACTCAGAGATTGTCAAAAACTCGAAGAGGGCAATGGAAAGTTATTATCTGCTTCCCAACGATGCCCTAATAGTCTCTACCTGCGAGTTCTATGGAATACGGAGAATAGCAACGTTTGACGAGGATTTCAAGCGTGTCAAATGGCTGGAGATTATCAGCAACCAACAATGAATACTCGAAAAGAAAAGCCCATAAAAACTCCACCGCTCATCCTCATTCATGAACCGAGAAACCGAGGGGACGCTCTTAGCTCTCATCGTGCTAATCCTGTTCGGCCTCGAGCCGGCCGTAATCAAGGCCAACCCGGTTAATCCATTCGCCTTCGCCTCGCTGTCCGCCTTAATAGCCTCGCTAACCCTCTGGCCTGTTATACTTCTCAGCGGTTGGGCGAGAGAAATCCGAGAGAAGCCGGCCGAGCTGAGGAAGGCCTTTCTAACGGGCCTTTTCGCGACGGCGATAGCCTACTCGCTGTTTTCCTACGGAACGAGGCTGAGCACTGCCATAAACTCGGCAATACTAACGCGCTTCGAGGTCTTTTATTCATTCCTCATTTCGTGGCTCCTCCTGAGGGAGAGGATAAGCAAAAGGGCCGTACTCTCCGCACTCGCCCTAATCACGGGCGTCTTCCTCGTGATTGCACAGAGAAAGAGACCGGAGCTCCTGAGGGGCGACGTCCTGCTTCTCCTAACTCCCCTCTTCTGGCAGCTCGGGCACGCGATGGCGAAGAGAACCGATTACAGCCCATTAACGATAGCAACGCTGAGGAACACCTTCGGCGGGCTTCTCCTCCTCGTCCCGGCCCTTGCAACGGGCTTCGCCTTCACGAAGCTCGCGCTGGCGGAGGGCCTGATAATAGCGCTCACCCAGAGTCTCTGGTATTTAGCGATAGCGCGGATTAACCTCTCGAAGGCGACTGCCATTTTAACGCCCGCGCCCGCTTTGACTGCCCTCGTCTCGATTGCTCTCCTCGGCGAGAGGGTAACCCTCTATCACCTAGCGGGCTTAGCCTTAATAACCCTCGGAACGTTAGCCATCAGCAGAGAGGAGAGCGGGGTGAGAGAATGAAAGTTGTAATCCTCGGCTCGGGTTCATACAGCGGGACGCCCAAGCCCCTCTGCACCTGCGAGAACTGCTCGCGGGCGAGGATTAATCCAGCCCTGCGGAGAACGCGGTTCTCGCTTTACTTTGATAAAACGCTCGTTGACCCAAGTCCAGACCTTCACTACCACCTGGAAAGGCTGAACAAGAGGGTGGAGCGAGTTTTAATAACTCATGGCCACTTCGACCACGTATTCGGACTGCCCGAGCTCCAGGTCTTCAAGCGTGTTGAGTTCTACTCCCACAGAGAGGCACTTGAAGTCGCGAAAAGTTTAACGAGACTGGCCTTCGGCTCGGAAAGCCCGGAGGGGCACGAGTGGGCCTACAACGAGCTTGAGTTCTGGAAGGAGACGAGAGTCGGAAAGATGAGGGTAGTTCACTTCCCCGTCACTCACACGGTAACGGCTGGTGGCTTCGTCATCGAGATGAAGGGGAAGAGGATAGCGATAACCGGCGACACAGGGCCTGAGATTCTGAAGGACGAGCGGGCCCTAAAGCTGATGGAGGGAGTCGACCTGCTTATAGCCGAGATGACCCACAGGGAAGCCATTCCCGGCTCGCACCTTGGTGTCAAGGAGGCAATAGAGCTGGCGAAGAGGGTGGGGGCGGGCTACACCGTCTTCGCGCACATAAGCCACAGCAACTACCCACACGAGGTCTTGGAGAAGAAAGTCAGGGAAGCAGGGGTTCAAGGTGAGGTCGCGAGGGACTTCACGTGGGTTGAGGTTTAGGTCTGCCTTAAAAGCCCAAAGTAATTACCAAGCATAATAATTTTGAAGATGTAACATGTTAATTGATCACAATGTTTAAAAGCTATATCAAGTCACGTTACTAATGGTGGTTCAATATGGAAGATAACGGGCTCCTAGTAACTAATATTGGCTGGTCTCCCAGAGGATGGCAAGGCTTCGATGACGAAATGTTCAAAAACAGGAACTTGTACCAGTTTGATTACATAGTAAATACTGGATTTGGCCACGAACTATGGAATTTTTATGAGCACTTTCGAAAGAATGTATATTTTGGGCACATCGAAAGCAATCCACAAAAATTTACAGCAGGCACAGTACTTTTTGTTTCAAAGTACATCGATCCACGAGACCCTGCACCAGGAAGAAGCAGGTTTTATTTCGTCGGGGTTTATGGACATGCATTATACGATCCTCAAGGCTTCCGTACTGGTGTCAGAGTCATCGATCTTCTCCCCGAAGAAGCTGTCAATAATATCAAAAAGATAGTCGAAACTGGAAATTGGAGGGGGAACAATCCCACAAAGCACATTAACTATCTAAAATCCATTCTAGAAGGAGAGGAATATACAGCTCGCCTAGTGGCTAGTAAAAAATACTCAACAGTGCTCCTGCCAATACAGTATAATGGTTACGTTGAGCTCGATCCCCAAGATATTTGTGTCAAGGACTTTAGAGAATGGAAAATAACCTACAAAATCACTCCTGAGAAAGCCATTAGGTTAATTGACATAGCAATTTTTAGACATGAAAGAATAATCAACAATGAACTAGAAATAACACCCCCGAAACATATAAGGAAAAAAGCCATAGAAGTTGTTTCCAAACTTAAAAGAATCAAAAAGATCATCGAGGCCTCTGTTTAGCCTATTCAAAGCCTCCCGTTATCCTTCAACCATTCTCCGTACTTAACCAGGGCGTAGACGGCGTCAACCGCGTCCTCGGTGGTCTCGTAGACCGGAATACCCTTCTGCTCGATGTTCCTCGCCATCTTGTGCGGGAAGTCTCCACCGGGGGCAACAAAGACAATCGGCTTGCCGTAGGCCTTCATTCTCTCGACCGCGTCAATGATTCCCTCGTCGAGGGCCGGGCTCTGGAAGAGTGCGATGACGACGAGGACGTCAACGTTCGGGTCTTCGAGGGCGTAGCGCATAGCTATCTCGTACCTGCTCGACGGGGCGTCGCCTATGACGTCAATCGGGTTCTTGTAGGACATGTGAGCGGGAAGCTTTCCGGCCCTGACGTCCTCCTCGAACTTCTTAAGCGTCTCCTCGCTAAGTTCAGCCATCTTCAAACCGCGCTCGAGCAGGCCGTCGCTCATCATGACTCCTGCTCCACCGCCGTTGGTGACTATCGCAACGCGGTCGCCCTTGGCCGGCTTCTGCATAGCTAAGACCTTCGCGTAGTTGAAGAGCTGTCTCATCGTGGTCGCTTCCAGAACACCGCTCTGCTCAAAGGCCGCCCTGTAAATCGCGTATGAACCCGCGAGGGAACCGGTGTGGGAAGCTGCTGCCTTGGCACCGGCCTCGGTCCTTCCGCTCTTGAGGATTACGACGGGCTTCTTGAGGGTAACGCGCTTTGCCGTTTCAAGGAACTTCCTTCCGTCCTTGACGCCCTCGAGGTAGCCGGTTATAACGCCCGTCTTCTCGTCGTCGCCGAGGTAGTCCATGAAGTCGCTCTCGTCGAGGTCGGCCATGTTGCCGAGGCTGATGAACTTGCTCATTCCTATCTTCTCTCTGGCCGCCCAGTCGAGGATTGCGGCACCAAAGGCACCGCTCTGGCTCATGAAGGCGACCTTTCCGAAGGGTGGCCTGGCCTGCCTCTCGGGCGGGTTGAAGTTGCAGTCGAAGCCGTTCTCAAGGTTCGTGACGCCAAGACAGTTCGGACCGACGACGCGAATGCCCCACTTCCTGGCGCGCTTAACGAGTTCCTCCTCGAGGTCGGCCCTTCCGGCCTCCTTAAAGCCCGCCGAAATGACTATCGCACCCTTAACGCCCTTCTCACCGCACTCGTCTATAACGTCCGGCACGAACTTGGCTGGAACCGCGATGACCGCGACGTCAACCTCGTCGGGGATGTCCTTGATACTCCGATAAACCTTGAACTTCTTCCCGTTGACCTCGATTTCACCGCCCTTGACGTTGACGGCGTAGACTTTGCCCTCAAAACGTAGCGTTATCGAGCGCATTATGGCGTTTCCAACCTTCCCCGGCACGTGGGAAGCGCCTATGACCGCGACGCTCTTGGGGTAAAACAGGAAGTCGAGGCTCCCCATACAACCACCTCCGAAGTTTTTTCGGCCGATGTTATTTAAGGCTTCCGAGGGTGGACGTTTTATCCAAAGATGAGCAGAGGCCGTTGACCTTTACATATATAAAGCTACCGGAACGGAAAAGGTTAAAACACCTGAGCGTTTAAAGAAACGTTGGAGCGTTAAGATTGGGTGGTCATAATGTCTAAGGTGAAGGTAATAACCGACCCAGAGGTCATAAAACTGATGCTTGAAGATACGAGGAGAAAAATATTAGCCCTACTGCGGAACAGAGAGATGACTATTTCACAGCTGAGCGAGATTCTCGGAAAAACTCCACAGACGATATACCACCACATCGAAAAGCTCAAGGAAGCAGGCCTCGTCGAGGTCAAGAGGACCGAGATGAAGGGCAATCTCGTCGAGAAGTACTACGGAAGAACCGCCGACGCGTTCTACATCAACCTTTATCTCGGCGACGAGGAGTTAAGGTACTTTGCACGCTCGCGGCTCAAGACCAAGCTGGAGATATTCAAGGTCCTCGGCTACGATTTCAACGATGAGGAGCTCCTTAACGTCATGGACGAACTCCTCAAGAAGGAGCACGAGTTCAAAACCGAGATATCCAAGGAAATCGAGGCCAACGAGGACAAACTCAAGGACTTCTCCAACGAGGACATAATCCACGCCATAGAGTGGCTCGCAATGGCCAGAATGGGACGCGATGAGGAGAGCCTCGAACTCCTCAAGAAGCTCGGTGAACTGCTCAAGAAGTGATTGCCATGGCGAGGGGAATCAGGCTTCTCGTGCTTGACGTGCTCAAGCCCCACCAGCCGATAGTCACGGAGCTGGCCCTCGGACTGAGCGAGCTCGAGGGCGTCGAGGGAGTCAACATCACGCTCGTCGAGATTGATAAGGAGACGGAGAACGTCAAGATAACGATAATGGGCGACGACCTCGACTACGACGAGATAGTCAGGACGATAGAGGAGTTCGGCGGTGTGGTGCACAGTATTGATATGGTCGCAGCTGGTAGGAGAATAGTCGAGGAAGAGGAAACTCCTCAGGACAAGCTGGAGGAGTACTGAGTGAGGGAAGTCATAATAATCACCCAGCCCGAAAGGGTCAAGGTTCTGTCAGACGAGACCAGGTTCAAGATACTTCAGCTCCTCAGGCAGAGACCAATGACGATATGGGAGCTCAGCATGGCTATAGGCAGGGACAGGACAACGATTTACAGGCACGTCAAGGCCCTTGAGAAGGCGGGTTTTGTGGAAGAGCTAGGCAGTGAGGGCAACGAGAAGCTCTACGGCAGAACCGCGAGGCTCTTCCTAATAAAGGCCGAGCCCCACGAGAGCATCGAGAACTTCCGGCAGGAGTACCTCCAAGTGGAGGCAGAAAAACTCGTAAGAATCCTCGAAAAAGCGGGAATAAAAATTAAGGACCGGGAAAAACTGAAAGAGCTGACAAAGGACATCCTCAACGAAATCGAGATTAACTCCCAGCCCTTCATTAGGAGAATCTCCGAGGCCGACGTGGAGCTCAGCGAAATAGAGCTATTCCACTTCCTCAACATGCTCGTTTTCCTCCAGAGCTGTGAGCTCTGTGAGATGGCCAAGAAGGTTAAGAAGCTGATAGAGGTTTAAAAACTCAAGACGGTTCACCGTCACTTTTTTTCCGTTAAGGAGCGAGCGGAGCAGTGCCAGAGTGAGAGACAGTCCGAGGATAACCAGAAGCCCCCCAACAAAGCCCCAAACGCCCTGCTCCTGGTAACCTTGCTTCAGGGCCTCAAAAATCCAAGACTTCCCCCCAGACAAATGTTCCCGCGAGGGTTCCAATTACAAAACCTCCAAGGGAGAGGAATAACTCATAACGCGTTTCAAGTCTCACGAAGAGGAGGCCAATTAAGATAGCCAAAGCCCCGGTCGGCAGGCTAAACGCGAGGAGAAAACCGAAGAAAAAGTAGAAGAGAGAACGCCAGTTAAACCCCAGCCCCACCATGCCAGCACCCCGGCTCAGAACTCCTCCACCCATTTTACTGCCTCTGGAATCCGCTTCGCGAGCTCAAGGGCCGTGAAGTTTTCTCCGAGTTCTTCCTTCACCATATCCCCAGCGAGGCCGTTGAGGAAGGCACCGACCGAGGCTGACCTCAGCGGGGAGTTTCCGAGCGTGAGCAGGGCCCCGACGAGGCCGGCTAAAACGTCGCCTGTTCCCCCCGTCGTCATGCCCCTGTTGCCTGTCCTGTTGTACTTCCAGGTTTCTCCGTCGCTGATGACGTCGTAGGGGCCCTTCAGCAGGATTACGCCACCAATTTCGCGGGCCTTTTCCTTCACCAGCCCTGCCCGCTCAATCAGCCCCTCGGAAGGCTTAACGCCGAAGAGAACGCTGAATTCACCTGCATGGGGCGTTAGAACAAAGGATTTACCTTTGAGAACGCCCAAATCCTCGGCTATCACCTTCAACCCGTCCGCATCGATGACCATCGGCTTCTCACAGCTCCTCACGAACCCTCTAACGAACTCCTTAGTTTCCTTAGCGAGACCTATTCCTGGCCCTATGACAACGGCGTCCGCCTTTTCGGCGAGCTCAAGCAGGTCATCAAGGTGCTCGGTCGAGAAGTTCTCGCCAGGGAAGGGCCTCAGAATCAAATCTGGGTCGCTTATCCTCCTCGCAGGCTCAGCCGGCATCGCGAGGTAAACGAGGTCAACAAGGTAGCTCGCCCCCTTGGAGGAAAGATAGGGAGCGCCGTAGTAGCTTGAACTCCCGCCGATGACCAAAAGCCTGCCGTTCTGCCCCTTGTGCTGGCCCCTCTTCCTGAGCGCGAACTTTGCATCGCCCGGCCCGACGAGGTGGTAGAGCTCCCTGGGATAGCCTATCTTTACTATAATCCTCTCAAATCCCTCGTACTCCTCCTTGTCCCACTGGAAGGTGACGGCGAAGTCGGCTTTAACGCGTACGTCGCTCGGGTAACCGCTCGGCAGGTCAACGCTGACAATCTTCGCCCTTCCAGCGTACTCGTTGATTTTCTCGATGGCCGAGCGTATGGGTTCTCTCGGCTCACCCCTCGTTCCGGCCCCGAGGAGGGCATCCACGATGACGTCGTAACCGCTCAGGTCAAGCCCTTTTATGTAGGCGGAATCCTTCAGAACCTTAATTTTCACGAAGTCAAGGTTCTTCAGGATTTCCCAGTTGTGTTTAGCTTCCCCGCTCCTTATCTTGGCCTCATCGCCCACCAGAAAAACCGTAACGTCGTTTTCGAAGCTAAGATGCCTCGCGACGACGAAGCCGTCCCCACCGTTGTTCCCGGTTCCCGAGAAGACCGCAATCCTGAGGCCCTTTCCAAAGCGCTCCTCTATCGTTCTTGCAACGCCGGCTCCAGCGTTCTCCATGAGCTGGTAAGGTGTTATACCGAGCCATTTCGCGTTTATGTCCCAGACGTAAACGTCCTCAATCCTCATGGTATCACCGTTGGGTGTTAGGCCCAACGTGTTAAATCGTTTTCAGTCGTTTTGAAAAAAGTATATAGTCTTAAACAAAATTTTGAATAAAGAATAGAAACTATTCCGCAATATTATAGTCTTACCCTTACAATCAGGACACTTACTGCAAAAATCACAATTAAACCAGGCCCACAGACCAAGTGAGAGGAGTTATTGTTGACTTTACTGGTACTTGAAGTTAGAATTTGTGTTGTGTTTGAAAGAGGCTTTATCGGTGAAGTCCCAGGCTCAACAACAGGGGATAAATCAACAGAGACGTTGAGAGTCGGCTTTGTTACATTAACCACAACTGATTTCATAATGTAGCCATTTGCCCTCACTGTAATGTTGTGGAACCCAGGAATAACAAACACCCGAACTGGGCTACGTCCGACAGGTTTTCCATCCACGTAGACTGTGGCATTCACGACGTTTGATGTAACTATGAGTTCGGAACGTATTAGTGGAAGCTCAACGTTTATAAAGGCGGTTTCGTTTGGCGAAAGTTCCACAGTTTTTCTAACGCTACCATACTGTGCCGGATATTCCTTAGACTTAAAGATAAGTATGTACGTGCCGTTGTGGAGAGAAACTTTAGCAGGGGTATAAACGGTTATACCCTCTGGCACGATATCAACCTCGGCAACCGGAGTAGAGTTAAGGCAAAGCGTTGCATTCAACGGACTAAGGTGTACAGAGAGTCTAATACCCTCATGAGGACCAATCGTCAAAACACGTTCTACCGGAGAGTAGTTCCCACGGACTATACGTACTTCATGTCTCCCCGCGCTAAGCCGGGTGTATAACGGCGTCAATCCAAAGTGTCTTTCATCGATAGTGACGTTCCCAGGAGGTATGGAATCTATAAGCACTGCAGAGGGAACCCAAGATGTGTCAATAAGATAAACCTTAGGACCAGTATAAATGTACTTGGCATCATAATAAGCGAAATAATAGTTTGGGCCCTTTCCCATGGGTAGATAAGTACTCGCAAGGGGAACCGCATTTCTGAAATCAATGGCCACAACGTTAACAGTAGCTCCACATGGGTACACCCCAACGTGGACGTTATGGTAAGGAAGCAATACCGTGCTAATTGAGTTTGTGGACATCCAGTAGCCCTTTAAAGGCTCACTAAACTTTAAGCTCTGAACATCCCTTCTCCACTGAAGAGTACCGTTTAAAAGATACTTAGACTCTACAAGAGTACACGTTGAGTTTAATTGTTTTACCATGAACAAGTAAAGGGAATTGTTATCGAAAATTGGCACAGCTCCAAGGAATTCATACGGAAGTTCAACAATGGCTACTGGTGTCAGATTCAGAGTCCATATTCCATAATAGGTCTTTATATCCGGTATATATCCCTCACTCTTATCACGCCATGACGCCATTACAAATTTGTCATCTTGAATATAAATTTTAATAGATGCAACAGGATAATTAATTCTAACAGACTTCAAAACGTTACCGGATTCATCTATAAGGCCAAAATAAGGCAACCCTTTGCCAAAACCGGGAACTACAACCAGATACTTTCCATTCCCAGCAGGAAGTATACTCGAAACAGTATTCCCAACTACATGGAGGTTTGTCGCAAATTTGAGTTTACCGCCGAAGTCAACACCAATAATATAATGTCCCCCTAAATTCTCTTTAGATGCATCAACAGTTCCAGCAAGAATAAGATTCTTTTCATGCACAGGCAGGATGTAGCTAACCCAGCCATACCTACTAGTGTCAATCTTCCACACGAGTGTATACTTTTCACCATTCAATCGATATAGCCGAAGAGAGTTTTCTTTCGAAACCGTTGACACTAGCAGGTAACCTTCATCAACTGGCACAACTGAACCGAGCAAATCATTAATCGTTAAAACGGTCTCACCAGATGAAGCGTTTACAATCCTTGTGGAGTGCATATGTGATGTGGAGTTCTCTTGATAAATCACCCAGAGACCATTTGTGAAATATATTCCAGAGTAATCATCCTGAGACTCAACAAAAGCCAATTTAACATCAAAAGCCACAACTACCGGAACAACCAATAGCATCCCAACAAAGATTGCCAGAAGCAAACCGGAATTCCTACTATTATAACCCATCATCATATCACCCTTGCGAGTTAAAATAAAGATATTTAAAGGTTACGAATTCCATTAGTTAAAGTCAACGAAGCATAGCCCACAAACCATGAGTAAAATATAAAACATGAAGAGACACATATTGTTATGCTAACAAAGAGTCTCAAGCGCCTTCCGGTAGGCATCCTCCGAATAAAGCACCAGGTAAACATTCTTCACGCTTCTCGCTTCCCTTGAAAACTCCTCAACTGTTTCCTTGAAGGTTCTAACGACTTCCTCAAGGGGACAGCCGTAGATTCCGGCGCTTATCGCCGGGAAGGCCACGCTCTTAACGCCCAGCTCGTCTGCCTTCCTGAGCGCCCCCAGTATAGCCTTCCTGAGCTTCTCCTTCTTATCCCCGTCCCAGCGGCCGCCGCAGTAGGGGCCGACCGTGTGAATGACGTACTTAATCCCGTATCGCTCGAGTCTCATCGCCGGCGTTACAACGACTTCGCCGTGCTCCATTGAGTCCTTTCCAAGCTGTTCTCTCAAGGCTTCCTTGCTTATCCTGATGTACTCGCGGGCGTCTCCAGCGGCGGCCTTGGCTATGGCGTAGGCGACACCACCACCGTGCTCGAGGTAGCGGTTCGCAGCGTTTACAATCGCCTCGGCCGGAAAGCGGGTGATGTCACCTTTAACAACCTCAAGCATTGCCCTCACCCACGATGCTCCTCAAAAGCTTTCTCTCCCTCTCTGAGAGGAAATCGTCACTCCCAACTATAAACACCGTGGCGCCGTGGACGAGGGCGTAGTCCCTGAGCGCCGACAGGAACTTGAGGACGCTGGAGAAGCCGTTTTCGAGGACGAGATAATCGAGACCGTCAATGACGATGATGGGCTTTTTACCGGCTTCCCCAGCTTCCCTCATGAACTTGACCGCCATGTCGAGAATTTTGGGGAGGTTTGTCGGCGAGATTGTCCGCTCGTCGTGAACCGTCGTTATCCAGAACCAGTTGGGAGCGTTCCGCGGACTCCGTGAAAACACAAGGGCGGAGGAGAGAACGTCCTCAGGGACAGAGGGGACGAGAAAGAGACCGGGTTTTCCATCGAGGCCAACGTCCTTGATTGAACCGATGGAGAAGTCCCCGACGAAAGAAGTCCTCAGGAAGGTTCTAACCGACTCAAAGGCGAGGACAACGCCGAGGAAAGCGGGAACGATGCGGAGCCGGAAGAAGGGAATCAATCCTGAGAGTGCCACGACGACGCCGAGGAAAGCCTGAAGGACCGACATCGGCAGGAGCGTTCTCCCCCCATAGAACCCGAGGAGAACGGCCGAGAGGACAATCCACAGGCCGAGAAGAATATAAGCTGACGTTTCGTGCTCAGGATAGAACAGGAAAACGATGAGCACCGGGAGAATCGATAGGTAGAGCAGACTCCTCGCTGTTTCATTGTTTAGGGTCAATTCGTCTATCGCCTCGACGTTGCCGGCCCACAGAAAGGCCGAGAAAAAGGCCAGGCCAACGATGTAGACTCCCATATCCGAGGAGAAGACCGGAACGGCGAGGCTCAGCCAGGCTAACGAGTAGTAGAGGAGCGCCTTTCGGCCAGTAATGTGATGGTTGTAGAAGAGGAGGACGTAGGAAACGAGCAGTGCAACGCCCAGGAAAAGGTCAAGATAGTTCACGCGCCACCTCCTCCACCCGGTTCAGTATTTTCTCCTCATCCAGCGTAAGAACTTCGCGGTCGAGCATTAAAACCTTTCCGTCAACTATCGTCGTCTCGACGTCGTTGCCGTTGGCGGAGTAAACGATGTGGCTCACTATGTCATGAATCGGCCTCAGGTGGGGTCTGTTAAAGTCGAAAATGACTATATCGGCCAGGTAGCCGGGCTTTATAACGCCGGCGTTGAGGCGGAGCGCCTTTGCGCCGTTTACAGTTGCCATCCTGAAGACGGTTCTGGCGTCTGCAACCGTTGGGTCAAGGTTGTGAACCTTGTGGAGCAGAGCGGCAAGCTTCATCTCCTCTACCATGTCGAGGTTGTTGTTGCTCGCGCTCCCGTCTGTCCCGAGGCCGACGTTAACTCCAGCGTTCAGGAGCCTCTGGAGGGGCATCACACCGCTGGCAAGCTTCATGTTACTCGCTGGATTGTGGGCAACGGTGACGCCGTTCCTCGCGAGTATAGAGATATCCCTGCTGTCGAGCCAGACGCCGTGCGCTATTATAACATCGCTCCCGAAGAAGCCGATTTCGTCGAGGAGCACAACGGGGCTCTTCCCGTAGCGCTCCTGAATCTTTCCGAGCTCGGCCATTGTCTCTGCCACGTGAATCGTTATCAGCTTACCATACTCATTCGCGAGCTTCCTAACTTCCTTCAAGAGGGCAAGGGAGCAGGTGTAGGGCGCGTGGGGCCCAAAGACGAAGTGGACCCTCTCGGAGTTGAGGCCCTCGATGACCTTCATCTCGCGCAGGGCCTCTTTAATTTCCTTCTCCGTCCTCTCGGGGTCGCCGAGGTCTATCATGCCATAGGAGAGATACCCACGAAGACCAGCTTCAAGGGTTGCCTCGGCAACCGCGTCCATCTGGAAGTACATGTCGAGGAAGGTTGTCGTGCCGGTCTTAATCATCTCGAGAGCTCCCAAGTAGGCGCCGACCTTGATGTGCTCGCGCGTCAGCTTCGCTTCCCTCGGCCAGATGTGCTTTTCCAGCCACTCCATCAGAGGTAAATCGTCTGCAAGGCCCCTCAGAAGACCCATCGGCGAGTGAGTGTGGAGGTTGACGAAGCCGGGCGAAACAACCTTTCCGGTCGCGTCTATGACGGTATCCGCGCCCTCGTTGATTCTCCTTTTGACCTCAACGATTCGGTTGCCCTCGATTAGAACGTCCGCTTTAACGACCTCAAGGTTCTCGCCGTAGAGAACGTAACCGTTCCTGATGAGAATGCTCACTCCGACCACCCCCTTTTAAAGGGGTGTGTTTTCTGCCGAGGTTAAAAAGATGTCGGAGAAGAGAAAAACCTCAAATTGGAACCCAGAGGCTCCATGAGTACGGGTCAAACTCGTTGTAGTGGTCCCAGATGGATGCGTAGCCCCTCTCCACCAGCCATTCGTTGACGTTGAGGGCATAGCCATAATACCAGAATGGAAGGTAAACGACCGCGACGACCCTCCCATAATGGTCGGTTTCGTAAACGTCATCAACGTCGAGGTAAACGTGACGTCCGTAGGTATCGAAGAGCCATTCCAGGGCAGCCTTGGACTCCTTACCTTCCGCCGTGTATAGTTCGGGAGCGTTTATGTCGGCGAAGCGAACCTTGAAGGTTTCTCCGGCCCTATAACCGTAGTAGGAGTGGAACCACACTGTATCGCCGTCAACCACCTTTGTTACATAGCCATAGGCCTGGAGCTCGTAGGCCGAGACAAACCCCGAAATCAGGAGAAAGAACACCACCGGAACAATCGCAAGGGCTTTCCTCACGGCGACCACCACTCTAAGAGGGAACTGAAGATTTTAAAGTTTTCCAAATTCCCGGCTAAATTGTGATGAGCTAAAGAAGAGTTCAACATAGAAATAGAAAACAAAGCAACCACCCAGCTCAAACAAACATCGTTTTCAGCACGTCGGCGCAGCCGCAGTTCCTCTCCTCGGGAATCCTCGGGATGCCCTTCTTAAGGAGCTCCTGAACCTTGTAGTTGTTCTCGGCCATGACCTTGAGAACCTCCTGGGCATCAACCGGCTTGTCGGCCCAGACGTCGTAGTCGGTGACCGTTGCGATGTTCACGTAGCACATTCCAAGCTCCCTGGCCAGGTTTACCTCTGGGACGAGCGTCATTCCTATTATGTGGGCGTACTGGCGGAACATGAAGCTCTCCGCTCTAGTAGAGAACCTCGGTCCCTCGATGCAGACGTAGGTTCCCTTCTCGTGGACAGGGAAGCCGAGCTCCTTGGCAGTTTCGTAGAAGATTCTCCGCATCTCGGGGCAGAAGGGGTCGGCCATCGAGACGTGGGCAACCCTGGGCCCGTTGTAGAAGGTGTAATCGCGCTTCTTCGTGAAGTCAATAAACTGGTCGGTTATGACGATGTCCCCCGGTTTATACTCCTCACGGAGCGAGCCAACTGCCGTTATGCCTATGACCCTCTCGACGCCCAGCTCCTTGAGCGCCCAGATGTTGGCCCGGTAGGGCACTTCGTGTGGCGGGAACTCGTGGTGCTTGCCGTGCCTCGGTATGAATGCCACCTCAACGCCCTCGATTTCGCCTATTTCCACCGGGGCCGAGGGCCTGCCGTAGGGCGTGTGAACCTTAACGGTCTCCCTCGGCTCGAAGACGCCGTAAACCCCGGAACCACCTATGATGCCTATCCTCAGCATGGTCATCACCGTGTTAAATGCTCGCTCCACTCATATAAGGGTTGCCTTTCCAGTGGAAACGAAGGGCGGAAACTTTAATAACCTTTGGGAACTAAATATTCCGGGGGTGGTGAGATGGAGGAGAAACCTGTCAAGCTCGTCCTGCCGGAGGTAAAGAACCCGATATTCATCGAGGGTTACCCGGGAATAGGCCTTGTAGGCCACATAGCGGGCAACTTCCTGGCCAAAGAACTCGGAATGGAGATGATAGGCTACGTTGAGAGCCCCTTCATACCTCCGATGAGCATAGTCCTCGAGGGGAAGCCCAACCCACCGCTCCGCTTCTACGGCAAGGACAACGTAATCGTGGCGGTAGCGGACATCTACGTGCCCCCGACGCTCGTCAACGAGATAGCGAAGGAACTCGCGAGCTACCTCAGCGAGATGAAGGCCGAGAAGGTAATCTCCATCGGCGGAATCGGCATAGGCTTCTTCAAGGAGAAGATGGAAGTGTGGGGCGTCGGCGCGAGAGAAGAGCTCAACAGGGAGCTCGAAGAGGCCGGAGCGAAGATACTCCAGTACGGCTCGATTATGGGAATGAGCGGAAAGCTCCTCTGGGAGGCCGGAAAGAGGGGCTTAAACGCCTACGTGCTCCTCGGCGAGACGTTCGGCGACAGACCCGACCCTCGGGCGGCAGCGAACGTCATCGAGGTACTCAAGAAGCTCACGCCGATTGACGTCTCGACTGAACCGCTCATCAAGGAGGCGGAGATGATTGAGGAGCAGCTCAGGAAGATGCACGAGCAGATGGAGCAGGCACGGAAGAAGGAGATGAAGCAGTACGAGAGCATCTACCTGTGAGGTGGTAACATGGAGGCGGTAATCCTCGCTGGAATCGCGAGACGGGTTTTAGACGAGCTCCTGAGGAACCCCTACAGGACGATAGAGCTCAGAAGCGCGAGAAACATCCTTGCAATCGAAGAGGCGATAGACGAGGCCCTCAGGCTGTTCCTCACCTACGACCCCTTTGACGACGTCTCCACTGGAACCGAAGGTCTCCTCGCGGAGCTGATAGAGGCCAGAGAGCTTGAGACGAGGGTCCCCTGGGAGGAGAGCGACGAGAGGGAAATCACAGTCTGCAGGGCAAAGGTAAAGCTGGTCGGCCTCGGGCGGGTTGTGGAGGTCGAGAGAAGGGACGGAATCCTCGTGGCGAGGGTTAGGGAGCTGTTCCCGCAGGAGATGAGCATGGGCTAAAACAGCCTGAGCTGTCTTCCCCTCGATTTTCTGCCCCTCCTCGGCGGTTCGAGCTTCCTGAACTCAAGGCCCTCCTTTTCGAGCAGTTTTTTGGCGCCAGAGGTGAGTGAAGGGGCCACGAGGATTCCTCTGACGTTCTCGTGCTCCTCGCGGAGGGTTTCGACGTAGCGCTTGAGCTGGCTGACCGCATGCAAATCCGCTCTCCTGCGCTTCAACTCGAGAACTACAAGGTTTCCGTCCCTGTCAACCCCCAAAACGTCAACGATGCCGTGCTTAATGGGCTTCTCGCGGTAGAGTGGCTTAAAGCCGGGCTCTATCACCTCGGGGTTCTCGAAGATGAGCTCGGCCATCTCGGCCTCGCTACCCGTCAAAGCGAGCTCCTCGTAGTCCTCTGCGTGGAAGACCGTGATTAGGTAGACCTCATCGAGCTCGACCTCCAGCGTTTCCCTGGGCTTCCTCCTGACCGAGACGAGAACGGGCTTTTCGCGGAGCTCAAGTTTAACGACGCTTCCTGGCGGTTGCCAGTTGACAGGCTCTCGCTTCTCCTTCTGGTGTATCAAGAAAGAGCCGTCGGGTTTAACTATAATCACCCTGTCGCCTGGGCCGAGTTCACTTTTGGCCCTGCCGTCGTAGTGAACCCGACAGCAGGCGAAGATTGTAAGCACTCCCTCGGAGGAAACGGCCAAATCGACGAGGAGTTTTATTTCCTCTGGAGATGGGTTCTCCCTGAGCTCAACCTTGGGCATGGAGAAGAGTTTGAGGGGCCGTTTATAAGGTTTAAACTGACAAAGCTACTTGCATTCTTAGATTATAATCTAGTATCTTGTATTCTAAACACACATTATTCACAATATGATTTTTAATACTTTTAGCATTCCAATTCATTTAGAAATAACACATAATACTACAAAGGATATCAAAATAAAACAATTAGTAATTTAAAACCCACTAGAACTTTTCTGTAAGCTTTGTCACTTAAACCCTTCTTCCAAGTTGATTTCGTGGGCTTTTGCTTCAATGATGTGGATATTGTGACATTGATATGATCTCTTACCTTGAAACGTCGTTTCAGTAAAATCATCCTCTCGAAAACCAAATATTCTACTAAGCCTACTCCTTAAACTTCCAGCGGATGGACCCACAATATAAATTGGTTTTCCTCTATTTGCTCGTATGATATCGTTAAAATGTTCATCAGCATAGTTAAATGAGTATCCAATGACAATGATCTTATCAGCATTACGGATCCATTCACTTGCTTTATACCATATTTCAATAAATTTATTTGACAATACTGGTTTAAGTTTCAGAGGTGGAATTATACCTGGTATTACGTATTTGTTCTTGTTAAAATCAATATTCGGTTTTATAGTGTTTTCCAAAAACGCATTAATTTCGTCTGCATCTTCGATATTTAGTAAATCTCTAAGATCCATTCTAAGATATTCATTAAGGGAGCCATGGAAATACAAATAATTATCATGCGGTAGGACCTTGGATAAAAAGGTAGTATAATTAAAAGAAATAACTTTAAAATCTTTTGGAATCATAGAATAAAAAGGTATGCTATTTTCATCTATTTTTGATAAAACTTCATTTTCTTTCATTTTTAGATATGCCCACATCATCCAAGAAATGTAGAGGTATTTTTTAATATCAGAGGGTTTCTCATTATAAAAACCAAGAAATGTTTCAACAAGTAAAGTTTCTATGTCCAAAAAATGGGTGCTCAATACTCTATATATCGGGTTTTCTGGTTCTTTCAAACTTTGTCTTAAAACTCTCTTCATTATGACTTTGAAAGAATCCGAAAATGAGAGTTTTGTAAATTCGATTATTGATTCGTCCTCTATTTCGGCTATGATATCCTCTCCAAAAACTTCTTTTATCAATTCAACGGTTTCATCATCCAGTTTGCTACCCTCTTGAATGGTCTTAATTTTCTTGAATAATCTTATGAGTAGCTCTGCCAATTTTTTATCTTTTTCATCATAACTATCTATCTGATTTTTTTGGTATTCTAGTTTTCTTACAAGATCTTCCATTTGGTTCTCATCAGATTTTGTTATTGATTCTATTGCTTCCTTGATAAATCTATTGAACGAAAATCTTAACCCCGGGAGAAATGATCTTATCGTTTGTTCAATTTCTTTCCCTTCCTCCTCAGAAAACCTTGCCAGTTCTGGAACAAGCTGTGCAGCTAAAGGCATGTCTATCCCGGGAGTCTTATCCACACCCGCACCGATTACTAAAACGGTATTACCCCTATTCATCTAAAACACCTCTCTTCTTCACCCGGGTGGACAAGTCAGACAGGCATTTAGCGCAACCCACAAGCTGTTACAGATAATAACTGGCAACTAATATAAACTTTACTGTTGATAAGTTGTGTTACATAATAGTACTCTTACATAAAGTAGAATTATCCAAATAAAAAGAACTAGTCAAAAGGGGTAAGAGTACAAAAACAAACAGAAAACATGATAATCCAAGTCAATCCTCAACTCCCTTCTCGGTAATCCTGAAGACGGCCTCTCCTTCGGGCAGGTGCGGGCTGTCTATGAGCCTTGCAACCCTCTTTCCGGCCTTGCCCTTCCTGAGGTAGATTCTGAGCGTCGCGCTGTGAGCAAGTATGTGACCGCCGACGGGCCTCGTGGGGTCGCCGAAGAAGGCATCGGGCTTCGCCTGCACCTGGTTCGTCACGAAGACCGCTATGTCGTAGAGGTCGGCAAGACGGTGCAGGTCGGAGAGGTGCTTGGCCAACTTCTGCTGTCTCTCGGCGAGGGTTCCCCTGCCGACGTACTCGCTCCTGAAGTGGGCCATGAGCGAGTCAACGACGAGTAACTTAACAGGTCTGTCTGTTGAGGCCTTCTCCTTGATTATCTCCTCCGCCTTTTCAACGAGAAGCATCTGGTGGTTGCTGTTGAAAGCCCTTGCCACGTAGATGTTCTTGAGCGTCTCGTCGGGGTCCAAACCGCGGGCCTCAGCTATCTGCCTTATCCTCTCGGGCCTGAAGGTGTTCTCGGTATCAATCCATATCACCGAACCGCCGAGGCCACCTTCCTCAGGCGGTTTCTGGACCATGACGGCGAGGGTGTGTGCGAGCTGCGTCTTTCCGCTTCCGAACTCACCGAAGACCTCGGTTATGGCCTGTGTCTCTATTCCGCCTCCGAGGAGCTTGTCGAGGGCTTTGCTTCCAGTGGAAATCCTGCCAATGGTCTTCCTCTTCTCCATGTACTCGTCGGCGCGCATGAAGGTTCCGATGTTAGCGGCTTCTCTGGCGGCCTGGATTATCTTGAGCGCGGCACCTTCGCTTATTCCCGCTATCTCCTTGAGCTCGAGCGGTGAAGCAACGGCTATGGCCTCAATACTGTCGTAACCGGCCTCGCGAAGCTTCTCAGCAGTGGCAGGACCAACGCCAGGCAAATCCTCAAGGGTCTTGATTTCTTTTTCCTTCTTCTTTGAGGACGATGACGGTGAGCTTTCGGCTATTTCAAGCTCCTCGAACTCCTCAAGCTCTTTAACCTCTTCAACCTTCTTCTTCGCCATGAGACTCACCCGGGAATACCCTTAATGGGGGTAAAGTTCGGTGGTTAAATAACTTTTCCCGGAAAAATCGGGGAGGCAATCTTTTAAGATTTTCGCCCGTTTCGAAAAACGAACTTTATAAACGCCCGAATTTTACTGAAAAGCCAAGAAAGAAGAGAACTACAAAAGATAGACCACGAGCTCAGGATTTTCCAGTGGAAATGGAACTCCTCAGAACTATCAGTCTGGCACCCTCAGGAATCGGTTCGTCGAGAGGGGGATTGAGAACCGGGCCCTCGCGGTAGTAACCCAGGAGAAACAATTCCTTTGTCTCCTTGAGCTCGCGGAGGGCCTCTATGTACGGCCTGCCCCAGAAGTCCCGTCCGTCTATCACGGTGACGTCGTAGCCCTTAACCGAGCTCGTTATGTCGTCTATAACGTCAACCACCTCAGGCTCGAAGACAGAACTCGCGAGAAGCCTTCCTGCCAGGCTCCTGCTCACGATGACCCTATCCGCACCGGCCCCCTTCAGGAGCTCAACGCTTTCCTCACTCAGGACCTCGACGAGAACCCTTGCATTTGACATCCTTTTCACCATGAGGGTAACAAAGACGGCCTTTGAGTCGTCTTCGAGGGCCAAGATTACGTGAGAAGCCTTTTCAACACGGGCCCTCTCAAGGGTCTCCCTGTTGGTGGGGTCCCCTATGAGGACCTCTATTTCCTCTGGAAGCTCAACCTTCTTGCGCTCCTCCTCGCTGGGAAAGACCACAACAATCGGGGCCAGCCCCAGCTCACCGCGCTCGATTGCACCGATAAGTTCGTTAACGCAGGTTGAAACGCTACTCCCCTGCCCGATTATCAAGTAATGGTTGGAATATCTAACCCTGTGCATGCCCATCATCCTCCTCAGGGACGAGGAAATGAAGTTCTCGGCCAGAAGGGAAACGAGGGCCGTAAAAGTCGAGATTCCGGCGACGGAGGCAACCATTGCAACGATTCTCCCCGCCCCGGTATTTGGCGTAACGTCGCCGTAGCCTATGGTCGCCATCGTTATGACGGCCCAGTAGAAGGCAGTGAAGAAGTCAACGCCCTCAAAGTAAGCAAAAGCGGTTGCAAACGCTATTGCAAGGAGCAGAACCGCGAGGGCTATCTGAATTAACCGGTTTCTGCTCACCTTGACCTTCACGCGGAGCAGTCGCCTCACGACGGTTACAGGTAGCATGGGCTTCATTTCCACTCGAACCTTAAAAAGATGTCCTATACTCAAAACAATTCATTGATGGTCATTAAAATACTATCAGGAACAGTTTTTCCAGTGGAAACAAAGGTCTTTTTCGATGCTCATCGAAAAGACCCCCCAGAGTTTCATTTCCACTGGAACCCATTTTCGGAAAACGGACGGTTTTGACAGGGTAGTTAAATGTAATGGGGATTCAGGGAGATTGTTTAAGTACGTAGCTGTTGAATCGTTCAATAAATTGTGCAAAATCTTATTATACTGTTCAAAATTTTCGTGCATTGTCCACATTAATTTAGTTGTTTGTTCATAGAAAGATATAAAAACTGGCACCGATAAGAAGAATGGGAGCTTTTTATCAACTCTAAATCGGTCTTCTATGGGAAGCTTCAAAAGCCCGCTCCACTGGAAACAAAACTCTGGGGGGGATATAAGCTATTTAACTTTTCTAATTCTGCAATCGTTATTGTTTAACTAAACTGAACTAAACTGTTCTTTAGTGCTCATCTTTTGATAGCCACACATGTTCATTTTCCTTTCAGTGGAAATAACCAATCCTAATCTGTTTCGGGTTTCCAAATACCAAACCTCGTGCACATCTATGGGCATTTGACTTTCCCGTTTCCTCTGGAAGGGCAAACCATTAATTCACCAACGCCGTATTTCGGTTGGTGGTTCCCGTGGAGATTAGGGATGTTGTTCTCGACTGGTTGCGCTCCGGCAAGGACGATGCCAACGACATCGTGGACCTGCCCTGGGAGGTCAAGCAACTTGAACCGAACCTCTATGTGGCTGAGCACCCCAAGATGCCCTTCACACTGCTTCTCTCGTTCGGAGAAGGCTTCATACGACTGCTGGCCCCTATGGGTCTTGAAACGTTTTCCATGACCAAGGACGAAAAGCTCAAGGTCTACCATGCACTCCTTCGGCTGAACGCGGAAATCAACCTGATGAAGTTCCTCCTTATGGGCATGAACGACGACGTTTACCTCGCGGTTGACTTGGACACCTCCAACCTCGGTAAGGCGGAGTTCAACGACGCACTCTCGGCCCTTCTCGTTGGTCTGCTCTCAGCCGTTTCGGCGCTTAACCTCGAGGAGGAGTTTGAGGCCCTGCTAAAGGAGCGCGTGCTCGCGATGGTCTACGAGAGACTTCGCAAGGGTGCGAGCAGAGAGGAGCTTCTTGACTTTCTGGTTTCCCGTGTGGGGATGCCCGAGAACGAGGCTTTGGCACTTCTCGCTGAGGTTCTTCCCGAAGAACAGGATAGGGGCTACCTTTAGGGGCAACTTCCCCTTCTTTCTGCATTCTCCTTTTACATTCTCCTGTTCAACAAGGCATATAAACCCAGACCCCACACTTGCTATGCTTTCCACTGTATCCGGTGCTTCCGGTGGAGATTTGATACAATGTGCAAAATTTCAAGAAATATCTGGATTAAATCCAGATAATATCTGGCATGTTTGACAAAATGTTCCCATTTGTGGGCTTAATTACGACGGTAATACGGCGTGAGAGTATGATTTCCGGTGGAGATGGGAGCCATGGGGGACAGGGACGACTACCTGACGTCGATATTCGAGAAGTACCTCCACGCCAAGAAGATTTTCAAGAACAAGGAAGTCCTGCGGCACAGCTACACGCCAAAGGAACTCCCTCACAGACACGAGCAGATTGATGAGCTGGCTCATATCCTCGTTCCGGTTTTAAGGGGTGAAACGCCCTCGAACGTCTTCGTCTACGGCAAGACCGGAACCGGTAAAACCGTGACGGTGAAGTTCGTAACCGAGGAGCTCAAGAAGATATCCGAGAAGTACAACATTCCCGTCGAGGTCATCTACATCAACTGTGAGATAGTCGACACCCACTATCGCGTTCTCGCGAGGATAGTCAACCACTTCAAGGCGGAGAGCGGTGTAGAGGTTCCCCTCGTCGGCTGGCCGACCGATGAGGTCTACGCCAAGCTAAAGGAAGTTATAGACGCGAGGGAGCGCTTTGTAATCATCGTTCTGGACGAGATAGACAAGCTCATCAAGAAGAGCGGGGATGACATACTCTACTCCCTCACGAGGATAAACACCGAGCTCTCGAGGGCGAAGGTCAGTATAATTGGAATTTCAAACGACCTCAAGTTCAAGGAGTATCTTGACGCCCGCGTTCTGTCGAGTTTGAGCGAGGAGGAAGTCGTTTTCCCACCCTACGACGCCAATCAGCTCAGGGACATTCTCATGCAGCGCGCAAAGGAGGCCTTCTACGAGGGCGTTCTTGACGATGCGGTCGTTCCCCTCTGTGCGGCTTTAGCTGCTCGCGAGCACGGCGACGCGAGGAGGGCTCTTGATTTGCTTCGTGTCGCTGGAGAGATAGCGGAGCGCGAGGGGGCGAGCAAGGTAACCGAAAGGCACGTCTGGAAGGCACAGGAGAAGATTGAGCAGGACACGATGGAGGAAGTCATAAAGACCCTCCCGCTCCACTCGAAGGTCCTCCTCTACGCGATAGTCATGCTCGACGAGAACGGTGAGCTGCCGGCCAACACCGGCGACGTTTACTCCGTCTACAAGTCCCTCTGCGACCACCTTGACGTCGAGCCGTTAACCCAGAGGCGCGTGAGCGACCTAATCAACGAGCTCGACATGCTCGGCATAATTAACGCCAAGGTCGTGAGCAAGGGCCGCTACGGCAGAACGAAGGAGATAAGGCTAAACGTCACCCCCTACATGGTGAAGAACATCTACCGCCACGACGAGCAGGTTAGGAGCCTGCTTACCCTCACCCTCTCCAAGCAGAGGAGGTTGTTCTGATGCTGATTGAGGATTTAATCAAGAATAAATACCTGATAACTCCCTCCGCCTACTACCTCCTCGAACCCCACTACAAGAGGGACTTCACGCTTGCCGAGCTGATAAAGTTCGCCAAAGCTCGGGGGACCTTCGTCATAGACTCATCCACAGCCGAGGCCTTCCTCGCCGAGAAGGGTCTCTTTTCCACTGGAGAGCTCACTGAGCGGACCCCCCTTGAGGTTTCGGAAGAAGAGCCTCTTGGGGCTTCTCAGGAGGAAATACGTGAGGAATTTGCTGAATCCGATGAAACTCCAGTTTCTAAAACTGTTGTAGCCTCTCGGCCCGAAGAAATTCCCTCTTCTGAAAACGTTGAATCCATGAAAGCATCGGGTTCTATTTCCACTGGAGATGTTGTGAAAAGCGAGGTTGTCACGGCTTCTTCTGGGGAAGAGAGCGTTGAACCTGCTGAAATTGTTGGTGGGACTTCAATTTCCACTGGAACAACCATTGAATCAGAGCAATCTCCTGCATCTAATCCCGTTGAAGAACCAATTTCCAGCGAGATTTCGGAGGGGGAGAGTTTTGTTTCCACTGGAACACCTGAACCTGAAGAACTCGTGGATGAGGCCGCTGGTTCATTGGATTCGTCACTAACCGAGGTCGTCGAGGACTCACTTCCAGTGGAAGCCGAGCCCCTGAACGGTAACGGCTACGGAAACTACGCCGACAGTGAGGAGTATTACGAGAACGGCGAGAATGGAAACGGAGTGAAGCCCAAAATCGTCTACGGCGACTACGGGATTCCCATAGCGTACGTCGGAGAAGACGTCGAGGGCGAGAAGAGCTACTCGACGTACAAAGACGTTGTGATAAGGCCCAAAGAGGGCTTCCGCTATCGCGCGAAGGAGATTCCCGACGACTGGGAGATAACGTTCGACGTCAAGAACGTGAAGTTTGAAGCCCCGAAGGTCAAGAACGCCGCGAGCAAGGAGGGTGAAATAATAATCCAGGCCTACTCGAGCTACTTCAAGTCGAGGCTCAGGAAGATGCGCAGAATCTTCCGAGAGAACCCCGAAATCGGGACGGTCATAGACATCGCGAAGCTGAGCTACGTCCGGGACGACGAGGTCACGATAATCGGCCTCGTCAACGACAAGCGCGAAACGGCGAAGGGCTACATGTTCGAGGTCGAGGACGCGACCGGGAGGATAAAGGTCTTCCTCGGCAGGGACAAGGAGAACGCTTCACAGGCATACAACGCTATAATGCCCGATTCGGTCGTTGCCTTCCGCGGTCAGCCGGGCAGGGGAATCTTCTTCGCCAACCGCGTCTTCCTCCCGGATGTGCCGAAGTTCAGGCGCGAGAAGCCTCCACTGGAAGAGAAGGTCTACGCTATCCTGCTGAGCGATATCCACGTTGGCTCCAACAAGTTCTGCGAGAAGGCCTTTGAGAAGTTCCTCGAATGGCTCAACGGCGAGGTCAACAGCAGGGCCGAGGAGGAGCTCGTGAGCAGGATTAAGTACATGATAATCGGCGGTGACGTCGTTGACGGCGTCGGCATCTACCCTGGCCAGTACAACGAGCTGGCTATTCCCGACATCTTCGACCAGTACGAGGCATTGGCCAATCTCCTCCGCAACGTTCCGGAGCATATAACCATGTTCATCGGCCCGGGCAACCACGACGCCGCGAGGACCGCTCTGCCACAGCCCGGCTTCTACGAGGAGTACGCCAAGCCGATATACAAGCTCAAAAACGCCGTGATAATAAGCAACCCTGCGGTGATAAACCTCCACGGCAGGGAGTTTCTCATCGCGCACGGAAGGGGCATAGAGGACGTCGTTGACTTCATTCCTGGGAGGAGCCACCACAGGCCCGCCGAGGCGATGGTTGATTTGCTCAAGCTCCGTCACCTCGCGCCGACCTTCGGGAACAAGGTTCCCATAGCTCCCGACCCCGAGGATACCCTCGTCATCGAGAGCGTTCCTGACCTCTTCCAGGCCGGCCACGTTCACGTTATGGAGTACCGGATTTACAACGGCGTCTTCGTCATCAACAGCGGAACCTGGCAGGCCCAGACCGAGTTCCAGAAGATGGTGAACATAGTTCCCACTCCAGCGCGCGTGCCGATAATAGACGTTGAGACGGCCCGTTTGAGAGCCGTTGTGAGCTTTGACCAGTTCTGCGAGGGGGTTTGAATGGGGGAAGAGCTCTACTCGCCTGAGATGAAGGCTTACTTCGAATCACTCCAGAGGGAGATTGACAGGGCCTACGAGATTGCGAGAAAGGCCCGGGCCCAGGGGAAAGACCCAAGC
This sequence comes from Thermococcus sp., assembly GCF_027063845.1. Taxonomy (GTDB): domain Archaea; phylum Methanobacteriota_B; class Thermococci; order Thermococcales; family Thermococcaceae; genus Thermococcus. The sequence goes on along the minus strand of NZ_JAMOQU010000019.1, from coordinate 8,319 downwards.
CTCGACGTTGAGGTTCCCCAAGCAACCGACATGGCCGGCCGTGTTGAGAGCCTCGTCGGCCCCCCTGGAGTCGCCGAAAGGATTAGAGAGCTCGTCAAGGAGTACGGTAAGGAACTGGCGGCTCTTAAGGTCGTTGATGAAATCATCGAGGGCAAGTTCGGCGACCTGGGGAGCAAGGAGAAGTACGCGGAGCAGGCCGTCAGAACTGCCCTCGCGATACTCACAGAGGGTATCGTCTCGGCTCCGCTTGAGGGAATAGCTGACGTCAAAATCAAGCGCAACACCTGGGCTGACAACAGCGAGTACCTGGCCCTCTACTACGCGGGCCCAATTAGGAGCTCCGGTGGAACTGCTCAGGCGTTGAGCGTTCTCGTTGGCGACTACGTGAGGAAAAAGCTCGGCCTCGACCGCTTCAAGCCGAGCGAGGAGCATATAGAGAGGATGGTCGAGGAGATAGACCTCTATCATAGAGCCGTTACGAGACTGCAGTATCACCCCGAGGCCGATGAGGTAAGGCTCGCGATGAGAAACATCCCCATCGAGATAACCGGTGAAGAGACCGATAAGGTGGAAGTGAGTCACAGGAACGTTCCCGGCGTCGAGACCAACCACCTGCGCGGTGGAGCGATTCTCGTTTTGGCGGAAGGCGTCCTCCAGAAGGCAAAGAAGCTCGTCAAGTACATAGACAAGATGGGCGTGGAAGGCTGGGACTGGATAAAGGAGTTCGTGGAGGCCAAGGAGAAGGGCAAATCCGAGGAGCCCAAGGCCGACGAATCCAAGGCCGAGGATTCAACTAAAGAGGAAATCACCGAGAAGGTTGAAAAGGGCTTCTACTACGAGCTCTACGAGAGGTTTAGAGCCAACATCGCCCCCAACAAGAAGTACACGAAGGAGATAATAGGTGGCAGGCCCCTCTTTGCCGAGCCTTCAGAGAACGGTGGCTTCCGCCTGCGCTACGGAAGGAGTCGCGTTAGCGGCTTCGCGACGTGGAGCGTTAACCCGGCCACAATGATAATCCTCGACGAGTTCATAGCGATAGGAACGCAGATGAAAACCGAGAGGCCCGGAAAGGGCTGTATCGTTACCCCCGCGACAACAGTGGAAGGCCCGATAGTCAAGCTCAAGGACGGGAGCGTCGTACGGGTTGACGACTACGAGACGGCTCTTAGGGTTAAAAACGAGATTGAGGAGATTCTATACGTCGGAGATGCCCTCGTGAACTTCGGCGACTTCGTTGAGAACAATCAGACGCTTTTGCCGGCCAACTACGTCGAGGAATGGTGGGTTCAGGAGCTGGTGAAAGCAATCGAGGAGCTCTACGAGGTCGAGCTCAAGCCCTTCTCCGACAACCCGCGCGAGGCCGTTGAGGAAGCAGCCGAATATCTTGAAATAGACTCAGATTTTCTGGAAAGCCTTTTGAGAGACCCACTCCGGGTTAAGCCGAGCGTCGAGCTGGCGATACACCTCTCGAAGGTTCTGGACATACCCTTCCACCCCTACTACACCCTCTACTGGAACACGCTGAAGCCGGAGGAAGTGGAGGAACTCCAGAAGGCTTTACTAAACGCCCAAATCGAGTGGGACGAGTTCAGGAAGCTGAAGTTCGCGAAGAAGGTAATCCTCGAAAACGACCCTCAAATCAAGCGCTACCTTGAGCTCCTCGGCCTGCCCCACAGGCTCGAGAGGACAGAGGACAGGAGGAAGGTCATCGTCGTGGACTATCCCTGGAGCTCGGCCCTTCTCACGCCCCTCGGCAACCTCGAGTGGGAGTTCAAGGCTAAGCCGTTCCACACGGTCATTGATATAATCAACGAGAACAACCCGATAAAGCTCCGCGACAGGGGAATAAGCTGGATAGGGGCCAGAATGGGCAGACCCGAGAAGGCCAAGGAGAGGAAGATGAAGCCCCCTGTTCAGGTGCTCTTCCCGATTGGCCTCGCTGGCGGGCAGAGCAGGGACATTAAGAAGGCCGCTGAGGAGGGCAAGACTGCTAAGGTTGAGATAGCATTCTTCAAGTGCCCGAAGTGCGGACACGTTGGCCCCGAGCACCTCTGCCCCGTCTGCGGGACGAGGAAGGAGCTCCTATGGCACTGCCCCAAGTGCAACGTTGATTATCCTGAAAGCGAGGCTAAGGAGTTCGGCTTCCGCTGTCCGCGCTGTGACGTCGAGCTGAGGCCCTACGCTGAGAGGGAAATAAAGCCCTCCGAACTGCTCAGAAGGGCGATGGAGAACGTCAAGGTCTACGGCATCGACAGGCTCAAGGGCGTCAAGGGTATGACCTCGGGCTACAAGATGGCCGAGCCCCTCGAAAAGGGCCTTCTGAGGGTCAAGAACGACGTCTACGTTTTCAAGGACGGCACAATCCGCTTCGACGCCACTGATGCTCCGATAACCCACTTCAAGCCGAAGGAGATAGGGGTCAGCGTTGAAAAGCTTCGCGAACTCGGGTATACGCATGACTTCGAGGGCAAGCCCCTTGAGAGGGACGACCAGATAGTCGAGCTGAAGGTTCAGGACATAATCCTCTCCTACGAGGCGGGTAAATACCTCCTCAAGGTCGCGCGCTTCGTCGATGACCTGCTTGAGAAGTTCTACGGTCTGCCGAGGTTCTACAACGCCGAGAAGATGGAAGACCTGATAGGCCACCTCGTCATCGGTTTAGCGCCCCACACCTCTGCCGGAATCATCGGCAGGATAATAGGCTTCTCCGACGTTTTGGTCGGCTACGCGCACCCGTATTATCATGCGGCGAAGAGGAGGAACTGCTTCCCTGGGGATACGAGAATCTTAGTCCAGATTGATGGAAAACCTGCGAGGATAACTCTCCGCGAGCTCTACGAGCTGTTTGAAGGGGAGAGCTACGAAAATATGGTCTACGTGAGAAGGAAGCCGAAGAGGAACGTTAAGGTCTACTCCTTTGACCCCAAGAGCGGGAAGGTTGTTCTCACCGACATCGAGGACGTCATAAAAGCTCCAAGCACCGACCACCTGATTCGCTTCGAGCTCGAACTCGGGAGGAGCTTCGAAACGACCGTCGATCACCCGGTTCTCGTCTACGAAAACGGGAAGTTCGTGGAAAAGAGGGCCTTTGAGGTGAAGGAGGGCGATAGGATACTCGTTCCGAGACTTGAATTCGGAGAAGTTTCCCTTGAAAACCTTGACCTGTTGGAGGCCTTCGCTGACGAGAAGTTTAAATCCCTCTGGGATTCCATAATGGTTCGCGGACTTTCGTACTGGCTTTCTTTGATTGGGGCTGAAGTCAAATACGATTACCTTCAGAGAGACTCGGTACCGCTTTCCAGAGTGCTTGAAGCTCTTGAGGAAAAGGGCCTGTCCATTAAGGATGTTCCCGACTGTAAGCTTGCTTTCAAGAGGGATAAAGTCACAATCAAGCGCTTTGTTCCAATAAAGCCTCTGATGAGGGTTCTTGGCTATTACCTCGCCGAGGGCTACGCGAGGGAAAGCAACAGCGTTTACCAGATAAGCTTCTCGATAGCGGACGATGAAGTTCGCGAGGACCTCAAGAGAGCATTGAGAGAGGCTTTCGGTGATGGTTTTGGAATCTATGAGCGCGGGGAGAAGGTCACCGTTGGCTCGCGTATTCTGTACCTGCTCTTCACAGAAGTTCTCAGTGCAGGGAAGAACGCCCACACAAAGCGCGTTCCCAGTCTGGTTTATGTACTACCGAAAGACGCCGTTGCGGAGATGCTGAGGGCTTACTTTGAGGGCGACGGAAGTGCTCTCAGTACAGTTCCGAGGGTGGTGGTTTACAGCGTTAATAAGGCCCTCCTTGAGGACATTGAAACGCTACTGATTTCGAAATTCGGAATCAGAGGATATTATACTCTCGATAAGAATGCCAACAGGGGAAACGCTCGTAGCAGGCTCTATCACCTTGAACGTAGAAGCGAAGTTCCCGTCTCAACAGTTTATGCATTGAACATTGCGGGTGAGCACTACCATGTGTTCTTTAGAGAAATAGGGTTCATCAGTAAGCGCAAGAATTCTGTCTATTCAACTCATTCGGCCAAAACAAACAACAGGGACAGATACTCACATGAGATGGGATGGATTGTCAAAGTTAAGCACGTCGAATATCTCAAGCCTAAAGATGACTTTGTGTTCTCATTGAACGCTAAAAGCTACCATGATGTGCTAATAAATGAAAATATTGTAACACACCAATGCGACGGCGACGAGGACGCTGTAATGCTTCTCCTCGATGCGCTACTAAACTTCAGCAAGTATTACCTCCCCGAGAAGCGCGGCGGTAAAATGGACGCACCGCTGGTCGTTACGACGAGGCTCGACCCGCGTGAGGTGGACAGCGAGGTCCACAACATGGACGTCGTTCGCTATTATCCCCTTGAGTTCTACAAAGCCACCTACGAGATGAAATCGCCGAAGGAAGTTAAGTTCATCGAGCGCGTTGAAGATAGACTCGGCAAGCCTGAGATGTACGAGGGGATAAAGTTCACCCACGATACGGACGACATAGGCCTTGGTCCGAAGATGAGCCTGTATAAACAGCTCGGCGACATGGTCGAGAAGGTCGAGAGACAGCTCGCTTTGGCGGAGCGCATTCGCGCGGTCGATGAACACCACGTTGCGGAAACAATACTCAACTCCCACCTGATTCCCGACCTAAGGGGTAACCTGAGGAGCTTCACGAGGCAGGAGTTCCGCTGTGTGAAGTGCAACACGAAATATCGGAGGCCTCCGCTCATCGGGCGCTGTCCGAAGTGCGGTGGAAAAATCGTCCTGACTGTGAGCAAAGGTGCGGTGGAAAAGTACCTGCCCACTGCAAAGATGCTGGTTACCCGCTATAAAGTCAAGGACTACACGAGGCAGAGGATTTGCCTGACCGAAAAGGACATAAAGACGCTCTTCGAGACGGTTTTGCCCGAAAAGCAGAGGACTCTGCTCGGCTTCTCGGCGGATGTGTGCGAGAAGATGATTAGGGAGCGGACGGGTTCTTCCAACGGAAAGAACGGCTACCTCGACGGCTTCAACGGAAAGAACGGGAAGGCGGGGAAAGCGAAGGCAGAGAATGAGGTCAAGAAGGAGAAGATGCCCAAGGCCGAAAAGTCGATAGACCTCAAGAAGGAAGTCAAGAGGGAGAAGGCGAAGGCAAAGCGGAAGAAGCGCATAAGCCTCGATGAGTTCTTCGGGAGTTAGCTATTTATAGTCCCTCTGCCTATTTCTTCCGATGCTCGACCAGTTCAAGCTCCTCCCCAGCGTTGCCTACCTGCGCGTCGAGAGGCAGGCGTTCATAGGCTACTCCATGCCCCTTGCGGGGTGGATAGGGGAGTATCTGATTAACTACCAAAAGCTCCCCAGGCCGAACTTCCTCGGAAGGGCGATGAGAAAGCTGGGCTTTTCCTTTGCTGGCGAAGAGAAGGACGAGCGCTCGATAACCCAGTTCTTCGTGAAGGGGAGCGTCTCAATAAGCGCGAGCTGGGACGTCGAGCGGGAAAGCCTGTTCCTCCAGTTGATTCCGCTCCGTTCAAGGCTGTCGAGGGGTTTAACCGTTAGGGCCGAGAACATTGAGTTCTACGACCAGTTCGTTGTTTCCATTGAGCCCGCCGAGAGGCTTCCTCTTGGCGTGAGGGGGATAGGGATTAAGGCCCTAATCCTCGAGGACTTCTACCCCGTAGAGACCCCCTACTGGGGAATGCTCCACGAGGACTGGGAGAGCGAGCTCAACCTGCTCGTCATGAGGGACGAGGTTTATGACTCTTTGAGGCGAGAGGAGTACCGCTGTCCGGTCTGCTTCTCCCCGTTGAGCGAAGAGAACGGCGTTTTGAAGTGCACCCGCTGTGGATTCGTTTACACTCCTGAGACTGACTTCGAGAGAGTCGTCGAGCAGTTCAGCGTGGAGGAGTTTGCGTTTTGATAAACAGTGAAGACGGTGGTGATTAATGGCTGACGATAAAAATAATCCAGATCATCCAGATCCTATTAGCGTCTTCAGTTTCTTTATCGCAGTTGCTACGATAATCGCAACTGTTGTGTCGGAGATGCTCAAGGATAGTGGGATACAGGATGAATATGTCTTTGTAGCGGTTTTCTCAATGTTCATGGCTATGTCATTTGCTTTAGGTCACGTGTATTCCTCCAACAAAAACAAGGGGATGGACAAAATTGCTGGTGCATTCCTTGATGCTTTTTTAGCTTTGTCAGTTTCAATTGTAATTGCGAGGTATCTATCAGATAATCCCAAGGATTTTATCAGCAATCTCCCCCGTATGATAGCTTTATTTAGCGTTGCGTTCTTTCTGTTTATATTTTTCATTTATATGGCTGAGGAAAGCCTAAAACTAAAATTGTCTCCAAAGCCAAATCTCACTCCGCGTACTTGGGAGTACTCGGCTGTTGGAATTAGCATAATAGTCTTTGTTATTGTTGGACTTATTAAGAGCGGAATCTTCGTACATGTAAGTGTTCTGACTGTTATTATTTGGGTTATTGCTGTTTCCATTTTATTAATATCATTAAAAGTGTCAAAAGGTTGTGGATTGTTTGTTTTTATGATATTAGTCTTGGGTTATTTTACCCTTAAGTCTCCATCAGAGGTTTTTTTAATCCCTGGATTTCTCCTAATGTTTTTCATGAAATTGTTTTTGGATGATGTTCTTTTTGTTTCCTCTGCTGAGAGTTCAAAATTGAAAGAAGCAAAAAAGATCAAACACGCAAGAAAGGATAGATCTATTTTGTTCTTCTTGTGGAGACATCTAAATATGCATCCCAAGAAGAGGACACTAAGAAAGCCCTAAAGTTTGACTGCATTCCGCTAGAGACTAAGAAGTTTTTAAGAGCGAACAAACTGAAACAGCTCTATAGAGGGTTTACTCCTCTTTTGAGGGTCTCTTTGGGCGTTGATTTAGATTCTAGGGAGTTACGAACTTGGTCAAACTCTGAGGAACTGCTGTCCCATACCTCGAGCAAAGCTCGACATCGCGCAGGCAAAGTTTCAGGGTGGGGCGAAGCCCCACTCCAGGGGTTTGAGAGTACAGGAAGCTTTTGGAAAAAGCTTCACCAAAAGTTGGTAGCTCTCCGCTCAAGGCTCGAATGGAGCACAGATTTTGCTTGTAAAACCGTACCTTTTAAGAGAGAACCATTAGAGCCGACACCCTCAAAAGGGTTTATTTCCCTTGACGCCCTCCAGGCGTCGATTTAAATATCAAACCCTTCCAAAAGGGGCAATTTAAAAAGTTCTCTTACTCAACACAGCCAATTAATTTGAAATTTTGAAATAGGGCCTTCTAGAAAGAGCTACAAACTTTGATGAAACTTTGCGAAGGCAAAGTTTCTATGGTAGCCCCGCCGGGATTCGAACCCGGGTCGCGGGATCCAAAGTCCCGCATGCTTGGCCGCTACACCACGGGGCTGCCCGATAGAAAAGCAGAGTCCAGGCTTATAAATCTTAAGCCTACAAACCAGTATTTAAAAGTGGGAAAAGGGGCTCAGACGATAAGCGACACCAGGTCCCTTATCGCCTTCTCTGGGTCTTTGGCCTTGGTAACACCACTCGCGAGGAGAACTCCGACGCTTCCGAGTTCAAGAGCCTTCTTCACGTCCTCGCCCGTGCTGATTCCGGCCCCAGTGAGAACCTTAACCTCGGGGTTGACCTTCTTAACCAGCTCAACGGTGTCAGTGATGACCTCAGGCTTGGCCTTGCTGACTGGGATTCCCGTCCCTATGAGTTCCGGTGGCTCGACTGCAACGTAGTCCGGGCCGAGAGCTGCAACCGCCGCGGAAACGGCCGGGTTGTTGGAGCAGACCATCGTCATAAGACCAACCTCCTCGGCACGCCTTATGGCCGCTTCGAGGTCTGCCAGAATCATCCTGTTCTCGGAGTGGTTGAGGAGCGTTCCTACCGCGCCAGCTTCCTTCACTGCCTCTGGGAGAACGTGGCCGGTGTGGCTTCCAGGCTTAATCGGGTCGATGTGCTGGGCGAAGACCGGGATTTCAACGCTCTCGGCTATCATCCTCAGGTCCGCGAGCTGGGGCGCGACGACTATGGTTATCCCTGTCTCTTTGTAGACCTTCTCGGCGGCCTTCGCTATCTCTAGCGCCCTCTTCCCTGTTGCCTCTATGTAGGTCTTGAAGTTAATCGCTATAATCGGCTCCTTCAGCTTTGCCATGGGTATCACCGTTGGTGTTAAGTCCTTTCCCCTTAAACGTCTTTCGGGGAGTTTCGTTTCCACTGGAGAGGGGCCTGCCGAATGGGTCTATCAAACCGGCCCTTATCAGAGAGGAGCTTATCTTCGGGCCGAGGGAGCTCCTTATTATCGGAATCACGACTATCTCGAGCGG
>NZ_JAMOQU010000018.1 GCF_027063845.1 Thermococcus sp. | reverse complement strand
CCTCACCCCCGGTAGGTGCTTGCTATCAGCGTTTCAGTCATCTCTATCTCCGGAATTTTCCTGAGAACCTCATCGTGGAACTTGTCGAGGTTCTCTATCGTGGGCACCTCAACCCTAAGTATTATATCGTATTCCCCGTAGACCCTGTAATCTTCCTTAACGCGCGGGTCCTTCTTGAGCTCCTTGTAAACTTTCTCCTCGTTTCCAGGCTTCACAACCACCAACACGAAGGCCTCAATCATACCCCGAACCCCCCGAGGTTGAACTTCTTGGCCATCTTGGCAAGCTTTCTCTTGTTCATGCTCTTGAACATCTTCTTCATTTGGTTGTACTGGTTTAAAAGCTCTCTGACTTCAGACGTGCTTGTGCCCGAACCCCGGGCAATTCTCTTTATGCGGGAGTAGTTGATTATCTCAGGGTGCTCAAGCTCTTCTTCCGTCATCGAGTCCATTATAACGCGGTACCTCTTGAGCTTCTCCTCTCCAACGCGAATTGCCTCGTCGGGGAGCGAATAGCCGAGGCCAGGAATCATCTGGAGTATCTGCTTGAGCGGACCCATCTTCTGCATCGCCTCGAGCTGGGCATACATGTCCTTGAGGTTGAACTTGCCCTTGAGGAACTTCTCAACGTCCTCTTCCTTGAATTCCTGCTGTTTCTGGAGCTCTTCAATCTTCTCAAGGAGTCCCTGAATGTCTCCAAGGCCGAGGAGCCTTGAAACGAAGCGCTTGGGGTCAAAGGGCTCCAAATCGTCTATCCTCTCGCCGACACCGATGAACTTAATCGGCGCCCCCGTTGCGGCAACGGCGGAAAGCGCTCCACCGCCCTTGGCAGAACCGTCGAGCTTCGTGACGATTATCGAGCCTATCGGCGTTGCCTCCTTGAAGGCCAGCGCCTGGTTGTAGGCCTGCTGGCCGATGGTTCCGTCTATGACGAGGATGACCTCGTGGGGCTTTATGGCCTCGCTTATCTGCCTCATCTCCTCGATGAGGCCCTTCTCCTCCTTGTGCCTTCCGGCTGAATCCACGATTATGACGTCAACTCCTTTCTCGCGGAAGTGCTCAACCCCTTCTCTCGCGAGCTTGACCGCGTCCTTCTCGTTGGGGTCGCCGAAGACCTCTATGCCATAGGGGTCGAGGAGCTGTCTGAGCTGGTGGTAGGCTCCAGGACGCCAGGTGTCGGAACAGACGACGCCCACTTTATAGCCCCTCTTCTGAAGGTGTCTCGCCAGCTTCGCCACGCTCGTCGTCTTTCCTGAGCCCTGAATACCAACGGTGAGCAAAACTGTCGGCCTCTCCTTTATCTCAAGGGGCTTTGCCTCGGTTCCGAGGAACTTCGTGAGCTCTTCGTAGACTATCTTGATTATGTGCTCCTTCCTGCTGACGCCTGCGGGAGGTTCCTCCTCGAGGGCCCTCTTCTGTATTGTTTTCGTGAGCTGAAGAACGAGCTTGACGTTGACGTCTGCCTGCAGGAGTGCCCTCTGGATGTCCCTAACTATCTCCTTTATCGTCGCCTCGTCAACGGTTCCGGAGCGCGCGAGCTTCCTGAGGGCGTTGTTAAGGGCCTTTCCAAGTTTTTCTAACGCCATCTCACCACCGTTACTATGAGGGCCGGGGAGTTTATAAACGGTTGGGTGGGAGAACTCTGTATAAATGCACGCATTTTTCAAAAACAGCGATGATATGTCTCTTTTCTTTGGACAAAAGTGTTCATTGAAGTTCAAAATCCGTCTTAAGGCATTTTTTGAGCGAGTATAGAGCTGAAAGTGTCATTCTTGCCAGAAACGGCGCTGAAAACCTTTTTAAACTAAAAAAGGCGTATGATAAACTGGAGAGAAAGAAAAGGGGGTGAGAGAAATGATATGGCCGATAGCCATGTACGAGTACATGCTCATGCGTGAGAGGGAGAAGAGGAGAAGGAAGCCCATACCCGAGGAGCTCGAGTACGTTGAGATGCTCCAGTGAAGTATTTAAACGGTCCTTTCTATTTCTCCCGGTGGTGCTATGAGGATTCATCACGAGTGCGTTTCCTGTGCGATAAATCAGTGTCAGAAAATCGTCGAGATGAGCTTAACCGATGAGAATTCCCGCAGGGACGCGATGCTGTTTTCTCTCAAGCGCGCCTCCGAGCTGTTCTCGAAGGACTCAATTCCAGCGGTTACAGGCGGATTGCTTTTCCTTGACCTCTACGAGTTCACTGGGAACGACGACCCCTTCAGGGAATACAAGCGCCTTTCAAACGAGATGGCTGGGAGGCTCGTCGGTCACTTCGAGAACTCCGACCTTAAAACCGCACTAAAACTCGCGATAGCCGGGAACGTCGTGGACTTCTCGACGGGCTACAATCCCGAGAAGCTGGAGGAGGACATAAGAAGGGTTCTCGATGAGAGCCTTCTCATAGACCACAGCGATGAGCTCTTCGAGAGGCTGAAGCGCGCTGGGACACTCCTCTACCTCGTTGATAACTGCGGTGAGATATACTTCGACAGGCTCTTCATTGAGAAGCTGAGGGAGGAGTTCCCCGACCTTAAAATAATCGTCGCGGGTAAAGCAGGCCCGATAATAAACGACGCGACCGTTGAAGACCTCCTCGAGGCTGGCTTTGGGGAAATCGCGGAGGTAATCTCGACGGGCTCAAGATTGCCCGGCACTCCGCTTGACTACGTTTCCGGGGAGTTCCTTAGGGTTTTCCGCTCGGCGGACGTTGTCATAGCGAAGGGACAAGCCAACTTCGAGACCCTCAGCGAGCTCAACGATTCCAGAATTTTCTTCCTGCTCAAGGCAAAGTGCCCTGCAATCGCGAGAGAAATCGGTGTTCCAATGGGCTCCCTTCTCTGCCTCAACCTTCATCTTCGCTGATTGTCGATATTATTTTTAACGAATGTCTATCAGAAAACCTTTTATACTTTGAAGTTGTAGATAGTAGTGGTGATACCTATGACAACGGTGCTGAAGCGTGATGTTGGTAGGTTTTTGAAGGAGATGAAGGTTCATTACGGCGATGTCTGGAGGATGCCCTCAAGCAAATACCTTCTCAAGCCCGACTTCGTCGTCGTTGACCCCAAGACTGGAAAGAAAACGAAGGTTAGCTTTGTGTCGCTTGACGATGGTGAAGTCGTCGGCGTCGTTTACGACGAGATGGGATGATTTCGTCTTTTGCCTTATCCACTTCTGACTTTAGGCGGAAATCATAAATAGGGCTTTGTTTTACCTGACTTGGTGGGAGCATGGCGGTTGACCTTTACAATGAAGTCCTTTACTTAACGAGAAGTATTAAGGACCCTTACCTCCGGGCTATAACGTACGCGAGAATTGGGTACTACATGCACCGGGCTAAAAACCCCCGTTACGGCGAGGCGTTTACCAGAGCCTTAAAGGCCGTTGCTTCCATGGACAATCCAATATTAATGGTGAAGGCCCTTATAGAGGTCGCCACCTTTCTCGGAAAGACCGGGTCCAAAAGCGCCACGAAGACCTTTATTCAGGCTTACGAGTCCATTAAGACCTTCCCCCAACCCCTACGGGATGAAATGCTTGAGGAACTTGTCCACAGGCTTTTGGAGCTTGGACGGGTTGACGACGCTTTCTTCTACGCCAAGGAAATTGAGAACCGCGTTAAGCGCAACGACACACTTCTTCAGGTTCTCCATAGCTACATTGAAAAGGGCAACCTGCGGAAGGCCCGGCTCATTCTTGAGTTCATCGAAGACGAACCCTGGCATTCCATCGCGGCGTACGAGGTTCTTAAAGAGCACCTTAAGCGTGAGGAGTTCGGCAGTGCCATCAAGGTTCTCTCTGAGTTCAAGAGTGAGTACTGGCTCGGGGAGGCCATGAAGACCGTCGCGGTTCATCTCAAGAAGGCCAACGTTCCGGAGGGCACCTACGAGAAGTTCGTTGATATAGCTCTCAGTATCTCCTCGAAAGTGGGTTTCGAAGTACTCATATCGTTCCTTATAGGTGTTGCGGCCCAAGGGGAGATAGACTTCGTCATTGGAGTTCTCTCGAAGGTTCCCCGTGAGCTTCGCCCAGAGCTTCTAAAGTCAATAGTTCTGGCGGTTCTTGATAGACCCGAGCTCCTGGAGAGGCTTGTTGACAGACTCATCGGCGATGAGAAGGAGCTCGTTATGAGCGCAATCCTTGATGCCCTCCTTGAAAGACAGCCCAACTACGGGTACTACGAGCTCGTGAAGAGAATCGGCTCTGAAACCGACAGCGAGAGGGTAATAGTCAAGGCGGTCCGCTACCTGTCAAAGCTCCACGCCTACGACGACGCCTGGGAGCTGGCTTCGAAAGTGACCAATCCGTATCTCCGCTCGCTGGCCTTCGGAAGCATCGCCGTTGAGAAGCTCAAGGAGAACGACGTTGACGGGGCGATAGATGCATCGCTCGAAGTGAAAGACCCGCGCTGGGGTTCGTGGCTCCTCAGCGAAATCCTCGCCAAAATCCTTGAGGTTCAAACCGGCGGCGAGTTAAAAGAGGACATCGAGGAGCGCGCCGAAGCACAGCGCAAACTCTGGGAAGGAAGCTAACGTTTTAAAGTTCTCCCTCAATTCTCTTTTCAGGTGATACCATGCCGAGGATAGCCATCATTGGAGGCTCCGGAGTCTACGACCCTAAACTGCTTGAGAACGTAAGAGAGGAAACCGTTGAGACCCCCTACGGAGCGGTAAGGGTCAAGATAGGGACTTACAAGGGCGAGGAGATAGCGTTCCTGCCAAGGCACGGGGAGAAGCACAGCGTTCCGCCCCACAAGATAAACTACCACGCCAACATCTGGGCGCTTCACGAGCTCGGTGTTGAAAGGATTCTGGCAACTTCAGCCGTTGGCTCTCTCAACCTCGACATGAAGCCCGGTGACTTCGTAATCCTCGACCAGCTCATGGACTTCACGAAGACCAGGCACTACACATTCTACGACGGTGAAGATAGCCCCCACGACAGGAAGTTCGTCGCCCACGTGGACTTTACCGACCCCTACTGCCCGGAGCTCAGGAACGCGCTCATAACAGCGGCCAAGGAGCTCGGCTTCGCTTACCACCCGACCGGAACCTACGCCTGCATGGAGGGACCGCGCTTCGAGACGAGGGCGGAGATAAGGGCGCTCAAAATACTCGGTGCGGACGTCGTTGGCATGACCCAGTGTCCGGAAGCTGTTCTCGCGAGGGAGCTTGAGATGTGTTACGCGAGCGTTGCCATAGTTACCAACTACGCCGCGGGAATCAGCAAGGAGAAGCTCACCCACACCGAGGTCGTCGAGCTCATGGCAAAGAAGGGCGAGGAGATAAAGCTCCTCCTCATGAAGGCAGTGGAGCACATCCCCAAGGAGCGTCGCTGTCCGTGCAAGGATGCCCTTAAGGGTGCAACGGGCGAGTGATGTTCTTTTCCCTCCATTTCTCCCCCGAAAAGTGCTTACGTTGAGAACCGAAGGTTAAAGAAAGTGTTTAATAGTAGGGAGGCCTAATTCTTCCGGTGATGCGAATGAAGTACGATGTCGTGATTATCGGAGCCTCAGCTGGGGGTATCACAACGGCCATCTCGGCCAAGAAGTTCTACCCCGACAGGAGCGTCCTCGTCATCAAGAGGGAAAAGGTGGGCATGATTCCCTGTGGAATCCCCTACATCTTCGGAACCCTGAAGAGTGTTGACGACGACGTACTGCCTGTTGAGAAGTTCTTGGAGCCCCTTGGCGTTGATATCCTGACGGACGAGGTTACCGACATCGACCCGAAGAGGAAGGTCGTCAGGACCAAGTCCGGAAAGGAGATAGCCTGGGAGAAGCTGGTCTTGGCGACAGGCTCGAAGCCTGCAAGGCCGAACTTCCCGGGGGTTGACCTCGATGGGATATACACCGTCCCCAAGGACTACGAGTACCTCAAGAAGCTCCGGGAGAAGGTAGAGGAAGCCGAGAAAATTGTTATCGTCGGCGGGGGCTTCATAGCCTTAGAGGTTGGCGACGAGATAAGGAAGCTTGGCAAGGACGTGACTCTGGTCGTCAGGAGCAGGCTTCTGAGAAGCTCTTTTGACCCGGAGTTCAGCGAGATGATTGAGGAGAGGATGAAGGAAGCTGGAATAAAAATTGCCTACGGGCAGGTTGAGGGCTTTGCGGGGAACGGGAAGGTGGAGAAAGTCAAGCTCCTCGACGGAAGGGAAATCCCGGCCGATTTGGTAATTCTGTCCACAGGTTACCGGCCCAACGTTGAGCTGGCCGTTAAGGCCGGCCTCAAGGTTACGCGCTACGGCATCTGGACCGACGAGTACATGAGGACGTCTCATCCCGACATCTTTGCGGTCGGCGACTGCGTGGAGCACAGGGACTTCTTCACCGGCAAGCCCTACGGCCTTATGCTCGCCTCTACGGCCACCTTCGAGGCGAGGATTGCAGGGGCCAACCTCTTCAAGCTTCAGATTGTGAGGGAGAACAGAAGGACTATAGGTGCCTACTCGACCCACGTGGCAGGTCTCACACTGGCCGCGGCGGGCCTAACCGAAGAAGCCGCAAAAAAAGAGGGCTTCGAGGTCATAGTAGGCAGGGCGTCAGGCCCGGACAGGCACCCGGCGAAGTTCCCGGACACCTCGATGGTGACGGTGAAGCTCATCTTCTCCCGCGACAGGGGTGCGATACTCGGGGCCCAGATAGCTGGTGGCAAAAGCGTCGGCGAGATGATAAACATCCTTGCCTTGGCCATACAGAAGAGGCTCACGGCGAGCGAACTCTACACCCTCCAGATAGCGACCCATCCGCTTCTGACGGCCTCGCCCGTCGGCTATCAGATACTCCAGGCGGCCGAGGACGCGCTGGCGAAGCTGAGAACATGAGTTTTCTCCTGAATTTCCTTTTCTTCACAAATGGTGTACTGCCTTTTAAGAGTGCAAACTTCTTGGAGTTGCTTTTTTAGAAAAGAATCACGAACCTTGGTCAAACTTCGCGCAGGCGAAGTTTGTAACTGGCGCCCCGGCGGGGATTTGAACCCCGGACCTCGAGGTCCGCAGCCTCGCGCCCTATCCAGACTAGGCCACCGGGGCACTGCCCGCTAACCCTTCTCGGAAACGCTTTATAAATTTAACCTTTCCCAAAGACCGAAAAATTTATAAATGCTCTCCGGATGAGTTAGTATCGGGCCTGTGCGGTGGTAGTCTAGCCTGGCTAGGACAGCGGCCTGCCACGCCGCTGGCCCGGGTTCAAATCCCGGCCACCGCACCACAAACTTCTTCTGGGACTTCATCTCAAAACGAGTTCTCTCGGTCTGCTTTCTCTCATAACAAAAAAGAATATTAGGTTTTAGCTCTCACTGGAGTTTTCAACGCTTTTTCCAAGCTCAAAGAGCTCCCTGGAAATCCTTCTCAGCCGTTCGTCGCCTTTTTTCTTGGCCTCCTCGAGCATCTCAAAGGCGAGGAACTTCAGAATCCTGCCCCTCTTCCATTCGTCCGTTGCCCATATCAGCGCGTTTCGTAGGAACTCCGTGTCAACTCCCCTCTCCTTGGTGACCTCATAGGCTACCATCAGCCTCGTTGCGGGGTTATGGGTCTTTTCGAGGTACTTCAAAACGAGCTCCGGCCGGTCGAGGTTTTTCCTGGCCAAGAGTGACCCCAGGACATCCGAAACTTCGAGCTCCCGGAATATTTCTTCTGCCCTGGCCGTGTCTCCCGTTTCAAGGAGCTTCACGCCAATTTCCTCAAGGTAAAAGCTCCTGAAGGGCTCTGGAAGCCCCTTTGCGAGCTTCTCGGCTTCTTCAAGCCCACCATCCTCGATGAGCTTTCTGATGTACTCGAACACGTAGTCCTCAGGTTCTGACTCCTCGCTTTCAAAAATCGGCTTCGGCGGTTCCCTCTTTGGCCCCTCTGCCGACCTGTCTATTACCCCACCCATGACCTCCCCCTTAATCCTGTGGAGCACCGAGCCAGGCATCAGCTTGCCGTCCTTGTAGATAACTCCATAGGGGAGGGGTTTGAGGTCCTCGAGGTCTCTCTCATCGAGTTTCAGGTCGCTCAGCCGAATCTCAATGCCCTTGGTCGCTATGGCCCTCGCCAGGAAATTGCTAACCGCCCGAAAGGCTTTCTTTCTCAGGAAAGAGTTCTCAATCTTTCTCGCAGTTTCCAGGGCCTCTTTGAACTTCCCGTTCTTGGAAAAAACGTAGGCCAGGGAGCGAAGCGCCTCGTCCCTAACCGAGGGTTCCTCTATGGACAGTGCCACCTCGAGGGCCCTCTCCGGTTCATTCGCAAGGGCTTCTGCGACCCATCTCAGGGCGTAGGAGCGCCAGTAGGGGTCTTCTATCTTCCTTGCCTCCCCCTCTGCCCCCGCAACGTCCCCTTCACTGAGGAGTTGCCTGACGAGTAACAGCCTCTCGTCCATCTCAACCCCTCAGCCCCGGGAACCACACCTTCTTTCCTTTCTTCTCCTTCTCCTCGTCCCATTCGGCGAGTATCTTCACCGCCTCGCTCGCGACCATCGCGGCTTCCTTCTCTCCGGCCTTTCCGAACTCGTTCGTAATGCGGTTCGCGAAGACGGCGCACACGCAACCTGCCCTGAGCCCGTAGATGTTGGCAAGCGTGAACAGCGTGGCCGCTTCCATCTCGAAGTTCGTGACCCTCGCCTGCCTGAGGTCGTCGAGGATGTTCCTCGCGAAGCTTGGGAAGTAGCCGTTCAGACCCGGCCTTCCCTGACCGAGGTAGAAGCTGTCCGTCGAGGCAGTTATGCCTATGTGGTACTTAACGCCGAGGGTTTCGGCAGCCTCTATGAGCGCGAGCGTCACCTCAAGGTCAGCAACGGCCGGGTACTCGACGCGGACGTACTGCTTTGAGGTTCCCTCAAGCCTCACAGCGGCCTTGGCTATAATCAGGTCCCCTATCTCCATCCCCGGCTGGATTGCGCCGGTGGAGCCGACTCTTATGAACGTGTCAGCGCCTATCGCCGCGAGCTCCTCGATGGCGATAGCGGTCGAAGGCCCGCCTATCCCCGTCGAGGTGACGCTTATTGGAACGCCCTTGTATTTGCCCGTGTGCGTTCTGTACTCGCGGTGGAAGGCTATCTCCCTTGCTTCATCCCAGAGGGAGCTTATCTTCGGAACCCTCTCCGGGTCGCCCGGCAGGAGAACGTAGCGCGCAACATCACCGGGCTTGCAGGCTATGTGGTACTGGTAGCCTTCCTCTGTTTGTGGCCTTTCGGCTGAAATGAACTTCTCACCCATGGCAACCACCTTTTTAAGTTTCGATGTCCTTTATTCCACACCATCCCTAAAAAAGGTGATGCTATGCTGCGCTGTTCCCGTTGCGGGAAAACTTATCCAGAAACCTTTCGCCTTACCTGCGACTGCGGAGGAACGCTTCTCGTTGAGCGGAACTTAGAAGCCTTCACACCAGAGCCGTTCCTTGACGTGAGGCGCTACCGCAGGTATCTGCCCGTTAACGGGGAAGTAGCCCCGGTTCCAGCGGTTACGCCTGTAAGCGGGCTCGAAATCAACGGTGTTAAGGCCTTCTTTAAGCTTGATTACCTCCAGCCGAGCGGTTCCTTTAAGGACAGGGGCACCTGGGTTACGGTTTCAAAGTTGCTCGACGAGGGCATCAAAGAGGTCGTCCTCGATAGCTCCGGCAACGCTGCGCTGAGCTTCGCGCTCTACGGCCTTGCAAACGGAATCCGTGTTCATGCCTTCGTCTCCTACGATACGAGTCCCGGCAAGCTCTCGCTCCTCCAGGGGCTTGGTGCCGTGGTTCACTACGTTGACGGCGATAGGATGACCGTCCACGAGCGCGCGGTCGAGTTCTCCGAGCGGAGGGGAGTTACCTACGTCTCCCACTGGTTCAATCCCTACTTCATGGAGGGCACCAAGACAATCGCCTTTGAGCTTTACGAGCAACTTGGCGTTCCTGACTGGGTTCTTGCCCCGACCGGAAGCGGAACACTCTTTCTCGGCCTCTGGAAGGGCTTTTCCGAGCTAAGTGCAATGGGGGAAATTGATAGACTTCCAAGGCTCGTTGCGGTTCAGGCTTCCGGCTACGAAAGCCTCTGCGAGCGCTCGGCAGTGAAAAACACCTTCGCTGAAGGTATAGCCATTCCCGAACCGCCGAGGCACTATGAGATGAGAAAGGCGCTGAAAGAGACCGGTGGGCTCTGCGTGAGCGTTGACGAGCTTGAAACGATTGGCGCACTCAGCTGGCTTAAGAGGCATGGCTTCTTGGTCGAGTCAACATCTGCCGTTGTCCTCTCCGCGCTGTGGAAGCTCATTGAAAGGGGCCTGGTTGAAAAAGGGGCACTCGTTGTTCTGCCCCTGACGGGGTCTGGACTTAAACTAACCCAAGGTATTTAAACTCTTACGTCAACTAACTCCGGGGGGTGATGGCGATGATAAGGTACCCGGCAGTCGCGGGAAGCTTCTATCCATCTGACGAGGCGCTCATCGAGATGTTAGAGGAGTTCTTCAGGGACCTCGGTGAGGAGGGAAGCGAGAGAAGGATAACTGCTGGAGTGGCGCCCCACGCGGGCTATGTCTTTTCAGGCTACACAGCATCGAGAACTTACAAGGCCATCTTCGAGGACGGCCTGCCGGAGACCTTCGTAATCCTCGGGCCGAACCACACAGGCTTAGGCTCGCCGATAGCGATATACCCGGAGGGTGAGTGGCTCACCCCGCTCGGGAGCATAGCCATTGACGCCGAGATGGCCAAGGCAATAGCAAAGCTCTCCGGGATAGCGGATTTGGACGAATTGGCTCATAGGTACGAGCACTCGATAGAAGTTCAGGTGCCCTTCATTCAGTATCTCGCCGAGCTCGCTGGAAAGGACGTCAAAATCGTCCCGATAACCCTTGGAATCCAGGACGAAGATGTCTCAAGGGCCCTCGGAAAGGCTATATACG
>NZ_JAMOQU010000017.1 GCF_027063845.1 Thermococcus sp. | reverse complement strand
AGGTCAGCGTCAACGAGCATGAAACCACCTCAGTCTATGTACATCCCCTCCAGTCCGCGGTAGTATGCGGTGTATATGTCCTTTTTGGTCACGACGCCGATGAGCCTTCTGTCGTTCGGTCCCCTGACGACGGGGAGGAGGTTCTGGTCGTAGGCCATCAGCTTTTCAAGTGCCGCCTCGGCGGTTTCAGTTGGATACGTGACACCGTACGCCCTGCGGAGGAATCGCCTCACCCTCATTCTCTTCAGCGACGATGGCTTCTTCAGTATGTCCCTGACCCCGATTATTCCGATGACCCTGCCCTCGTTGTCCACAACGGGGAAGCAGTCGTGGCCAGTCTCGCTTATGAGGTGCTCAACGTCGAAGAGCGTCATATCCGCCGTAACGTAGACTGGCTCCCTCGTCATTATCTCCCCGACGGATATCGTCTCTAAGATCACTGGTTTCCCCGTCCTGACGCGGTAGCCCTTCCTGACGAGCTTTAGTGTGTACACGGACTCGCCCTTCAGGAAGAACCTCGCGGTGAGAAAACCCATCGTTGCCGAGGTCATAACAGCTGGAAGAATCGCGTAGCTCCTCGTCAGCTCGGTCACCATCAGAATCTGGGTTATCGGCGCCTGTGTCATCCCGCTGAAGAACGCCGCCATCCCAGCCAGCGCGTACACCGTCGGCATTGCTCCAAGGGAGGGAAACAGCTTGGCGACGACCATTCCGAAGGCGGAACCGAACATGGTGCCTATGTATAGACTCGGCGCGAAGACACCACCGCTGTGACCCGAGCCGATGGTTAGGGCCGTGGCCAGCATCTTCAAGACGCCCAGGGTTAGGAGCAACCATACCGCCAGCTTCCCGTAGAAGGCCAAGTTCATGCCCTCGTAACCAACGCCAAAGATGCCGTAGTTCGGGAAGAAAGCGCCGAGGAGACCCACGCCCAGACCGCCAAGAACAGGTTTAAAGACTTCGGGGACTGGAAGGCGCTCGAAACCCTCGATGAAGGCATAGATAACGCGAACGTAGAGGGCCGCCAGGGCGCCGAGGAGCAACCCCAGAACGAAGAAAAACGGAAGCTCTGGTAGAGTGTGCCCCATTCCTCCTGGAATCTCAACCTCAAAAGCCCTCCTGAGGACGGCGAGTGTGACGGCGTTCCCCGTCACGGAGGCTATGAATATGGGAACGAGGTTTATTGAGAAAGCACCCATGTAAACGACCTCGAGGGCAAACATGGCCCCCGCGAGGGGCGTGTTGAAGGTTCCCGCGATTCCAGCGGCAAGACCGCAGGTTACGAGGAGCTTGCGCATCTCCCTGGAAAGACCAAACCATCTCGCTAAGGCCGAGGTCAAAGCGGCCCCGATGAAGCCGATTGGGCCTTCCCTGCCGACGCTACCGCCCGAGCCTATGGTTATTGAAGTCGCCACTATCTTTGCTATCGCAAAGACACCGCTGATTCTTCCACCTTTGAAGATTACCGCCTCGATGACCTCGGGGATTCCGTTTCCCTTGATATCGGGAAAGCGAACCACAAGCAGGGCCACGAAGAGCCCGCCGATTGCTGGCAGAAGAACGTAGCCGAGATTCAGATGATAGAGGGTAAAAGAGAGGCGCGGGAGGAGCATTCCGAAGAAAAACTTATGAGTGAAGCGTATCATGAGCCTGAACACAACGGCCCCCAGACCGCCAACTACGCCCGCCAGTATGGAAAAGGCCATTACAATGCCCCATTTTCTGAGGTACGCTCCGTTTCCAGAGGTCATCAAATGAATTTAGCGTCTCAAATAAAAAGCTTAAGCTTTTATACCCCCTTCCAGAACCTCTAACGGTGAAAACTATGAAGGTTGAGGGATTCGTTGCTTCGCTCAGAAACGCCGAGACAATCGGCGAGCTCTTCAAGATACTTCAGGAGAAGGGCGCCCCGATAGTCGAGCTCGACGGCCAGAGGTTCCTCATCGTCGTTGAGGGCGACTTCGAGGGAAGACCCTTCTGGACCGAGATAAACGGGGAGAGGGCCAACCAGGCCCTGGGCGATGCCATGCTCAACTCCTCCAGCTTTCCCTTCAAGTGCAGGAGGCCCTACACGGGTGGAAACGTCATCTTCGTGAACTTCGACGACATCGAGGTGGAGAAGTTCCTCGTTGCCTACCGTGACCCTGACTACGGCATCTTTTACCTCGTCGAGGACGGTGAGGCGAGGGAGATAACGAAGGAAGACTACGAGAAGCTCAAAGGGGAGATGCCCGAGTTCAAAGTAAAGTCCATGAGCGACGAGCAGATGGACATGATGGGCGCTTTCTTTGGATGAAAAATAGAGAACTCACTGGGAGCCCTTGAGCTCCTTTATCTTCTCCTTGGTTTCCTGGATGCGCTCGACCTTCCTCGCGACTTTCGTTGCCCTCGCCTCCTCTATTTCCCTTCTGAAGGCCCATTTCAGGAGCGGTGGTGTAATCAACACGGACACCGTTATGAATATCAGCGTCGCCGCTATGAACTCGGGCGCATCCTCGGGGGGAATCGCACCCCCGTGTATGGCCACCATAAGGTCAACGAGCGCAACCTCGGTTCTCGGAATGGAACCGATTCCCATCTGAAGGGACATCCAGAAGTTCTCCTTCGTGAACAGAAAGTCCCTTCCGCGGCCCCAGGCGGTTATCCACGCACCGAAGCCCCTGCCTAAGACCTTTCCAACGACGGCTATCGTGGTGAGGACTGCCGCGAGGACGAGGGCGTTGGCGTTCTTGAAGACTGTGAGGTTCAGCATTGCGCCCGTGTGGACGAAGAAGAACGGTATGAGAAGGCCGTAGCCGATTGCCCTGACGTCGTCCATGAGGCGCTTCCCTTCAGGGAGCTTTGAAAGCACGAGACCCATCATGAAAGCGCCCTCAATGGCCGCGGCAAACCAGCCCTCAGCTAAAGCCGCGAATACAAACATCATCCCAAGGGCCATCCCGAGGACTCCCTTTTCGACGTGCAGTTTCTCGGCGAATTTAATGTAGTAATCAACGAGATACCACCAGATTACACCAGTTATGATGAAGAACAGAACTATCTTGGCCGAAAGTTCAATTAGACTGCCAGAACCAACGGCAAATATAACGAGGGCTATGCCGAGGAAATCGTCCATGACGCTCGCGCTGAGGGAGGCGGCGCCAACCTCGCTCTTGAGGACTCCAAGGTCCATCATGACGCGGACGGTTAGACCTATGCTCGTTGCCGTAAGGAGAACGCCCCCAGCGAAGGCCTCCCTGCTCGGGTAGCCCATCTTCATAAGGACAAACCATCCGAGAACCAATGGAACAAAAACGCCCAGAACCGTTGAAACCGTCGCAGTTAACCCCGTCTTCTTGAGCTTTTCTATGTCAGTATCGAGGGCGCCGAGAAAGAGCAGGAAGATTATGCCCAGCTTGGCGAGGAACTCTGATATCTCAGTGGCTGTCGTCGTAAAGCCCTGACCGCTCACTATGGGGAGGTAGTGGGGAGAAACGAGACCGAAATAAACGAGGTTGCCGAGAACCATACCCATAATGAGCTCTCCAAGGACTCCTGGGAACTCAAAGCGCTCTATAATGGCGTCTCCAATCTTTGCGAGAATCAGCGCGATACCGATTGTGAAGAGCAACCACGTCACTGCTTCCATTGGGCACCACCCACCCTTAGCAGTCTAAGGAGTTCATCTATGAGTATCCTCAGACTGACCTCGCCAACAAGGCGTCCGTCCTCAACGACGGCAAGAACCTGAACGCGATACTTTCTCATCTTCATTAGGGCATCGAGAACAGTCGCGTCCTGTTCTATGGTGAGGGGGTTTTTTTCGGCCATGTCCTCAGCCCTCGTCGCCCCACCGAGGAGGGACTTCATTGTCCTGCTCGTTGTGCCAAGCTTAAACTTGTAGCTCTTCGGGGGAAGGAGAACGTCTATGACGTCGAGGTACCTGATTACACCGAAAAGCCTCATGGTTTCCCTGTTTTCAACCACCCAGACGTGGTGCCTTGTCCTGAGGAGCTTCAGCACGTTGATAATCTCGGCGTCCCGTTCCACAACGGGCAGGGTCTCTGGACGGGGCATTATTGACCTGACCTTCATGGAGTGAAAGGTTTCGAGTGCATTTTCGAGCTCCATCTACCACCACCGCCTAAAAATGAGAAGAAGGATATTTAAGGCTTCGTGGGGAAAAATGTGCATTGGAAACGCTTTTAGGACATTGTACCAGCCCAATGATTCCCAGGAATTCGTATTGGCCCTCCAGAAGTTTTTATCGGCGAGGATTATTCAAGGGTGAAGATTCCGAAGGAAATGAAAAATTTACTTGGAAAGTGCCCCGATGAAGTAGAACAGCAACTTTGCCGCCGTTAGCGCCGTCGGGTTGCCAAGCGTTTCTCCTGCTACCTCCATGATGTCGAAGCCAGCTATTCTCTTGTTCTCAACCAGCCACTCTATAGTCTTTATAACTTCCCAGAAGCCCAGACCGCCTGCTTCGGGCGTTCCCGTCGTCGGGACGAGCGACAGGTCAAAGACGTCTATGTCCACCGAGAGGTAAACAGGCTCTGGAAGGGGCTCAACGAGCTCGACAAAAGAATCGAAGTCGTAGTTCCTCGCGTGAACCCAGCGGATTCCGTTTTTTTCGGCAAACTCGACTTCCTCCCTCGTCCCGCTCCTGATTCCGAACATTGCCTCCCTAACGCCCAGCTCCGCTATCCTTCTCGCAACGCAGGCGTGGTTGTAGGGGTTGTCCTCATAGCTATCCCTAAGGTCGAGGTGGGCATCGAAGACGACGTAGCTTTTGGGTCTTAAAGCTTCAACCGCTCCAAGCGTCTGGGAGTGCTCTCCGCCGAGAAGTATCGGTATCGCGTTCGGGTTCACCTGTTTGAGCTCTTTAATCGTCTCCCTGACTCTGTCAGCGGTTTTCCTCGGGTCGCCAGCTACGACAGCCACATCGCCGATGTCCGCTATCGGGAGTTCAGCTATGTCAACGCCGTAGTCCAGTATGTAGCTCTCAAGGTTCAGCGTTGCCTGCCTGATGAGCGTCGGCCCGAAGCGCGCTCCAGCTTTGTAGCTCGTCGTCCCGTCGAAGGGAACCCCAAGGATGACGTATCTCGCATTCTCAGGCTCAGTTAGCGGGAACTCGAGCTTGAGGGTCTCGTAGGTGTAGAGGAACTCCATACCACCACCTCGCCCGAGATGGAGGAAGGGGTTTTAAAGCTACCTCACAATCATCACGGGCGGTTTGATGTTGCCGACGACCTCTTCAAGGAGGGAACCTATCCTCGTCTTTCCGCTCTTCCCGTAGGCGCCCATAACGACGAGGGAGTATTTTCCTGAGTTCGCCTCCTCAAGGATTCTGTCCTTGGCTGGCCCCTCGACGATTTTAAAGGCGCAGTTGATGCCCTCATTCTGGCCTATTTCAAGGAGCGTCGTTAACAGCTCCTTTATGCTCCTCTTGTTCTCCTCCCACAGGGTCTCTTCGAACTGTTTGATGTCCTCCAGCTTTCCGCTCCTGACACTGGCGTGGAATGCTATCGTCCTGGCCTCCCTTCTGTCGAGGACTGAGAATAGTATCACCTTCGCCCTCTTGCTCCTCGCTATTGCAAATGCGTGCAGAGCGGCCTTCTGGCTCCACTTCGAGCCGTCAACGAGCACGAGTATCCTCATACTATCACCTCACAGTACCACGTACCTCAACCATACAATCACACTTCCAAGGGCAACCGTGCTAATCATAACGACCATACCCACCTTGAGGAAGTCCCCGAAGGTTATCTCGATTCCCTCCCTGTGCGCTATACCGATGACCACTACGTTGGCGCTCGCACCGATGGCAGTCCCGTTTCCACCGAGACAGGCGCCGAGGGAGAGAGCCCACCACAGGGGATACGTGTTGAGGGTTGTTCCCATCGCCTTTATCAGGGGAATCATCGTCGCGGTGAAGGGTATGTTGTCAACCACTGCGCTCGCAAAGGCCGAGAACCACGAGATTAGGAATATCGCCTCGCTCTCGGAGTGAATGTGGTTCATCATCCAGTTTGCAATCTGGGCTATTACCCCCGTCTCGACGAGGGCACCAACGAGGATGAAGAGCCCACCAAAGAAGAAGAGCGTCGCCCACTCTACCTTCTCAAGGGCATACTCTGGCGAGGCCCCGCTCCAGAGCAGGAGCAATGAGGCCCCAGTGAGGGCTATCACAGCTGGCTCAACGCCGAGCCTGTCGTGGAGGAAAAAGCCGACTACCACGAGGCCGATGACGGTTAGGGACTTCCTGAAGAGCTTTCTGTCCTTAATGGCCTCTTTTTCCCTCATGTTCATTATCAAACGGGAGAGCTCCCTTTCCCTCGCGGAGCTGACCTTTATTGCCCCCCTGTAGGCGAGGTAGATTATTCCTATGGTCACGAAGAGGTCAATGAGGGCAATCGGTCCCATGTTGAGTATGAACTCGTTGAAGCTCAAGCCAGCGGCGGAGCCTATCATTATGTTCGGCGGGTCTCCGATGAGAGTTGCCGTTCCACCGATGTTGGAAGCGAAGACCTCCGAGAGAAGGAATGGGACGGGATTGACGTTCATTTTCTTCGTTATGTATATCAGCATTGGGGTGAGGAGCAGGACTGTGGTAACGTTGTCGAGAAACGCGCTTACAACGGCGGTAACAACCGAGAACAGCAGGAGAACGCGCATGGGCTTCCCTTTCGAGAACTTGGCGGTTTTTATGGCTATATACTCGAAGAGCCCGCTTTCCCTTGCAATGTTCACAACGACCATCATGCCAGCGAGGAGCAGTATCGTGTCGAGGTCGAGGTACTCGGGAACCTTCTCCCAGGGAACTATGTTGGTGAGCAGTATAACGGAAGCACCGACCATTGCCGCCACTGTTCGGTGGATTTTTTCGGTTATTATGAAAGCGTAGGTTCCGAGAAACACCGACAGGGCTATGATTTCTGGAGTGTTCATTCTACCGCCCCCTAATAGACTATCACAGGCTTCTCAACCCGCTGGATGATTTTGAAGACGAGGGGAGTGATGTTGTATGTCTTGAGGCCCTCGGACCCAAAGTGCTTTGAAATGACGAGAAGGTCGTACTCCCTCATGGCCTCTTCAACAAATGACGCCTTGTCCCCGAAGATAATTTCGGCAGTAAAATCCAGCCCGAGTTCTGAAAACCGCTTAGAAACCTCCTTAAGAAAGTCCTTCCCAAAACTCGTTTCCTTTTGCTGAAATTCCCTGGCAACGCTCTCCCCAAGGGTCTCCCTGATAACCTCAAAGAGCCCACCGTCAATCAGGTAGACGACCCGAATAATGGCTCCAGGGTAGGAAGTTATAACATCATAAAACTCGTCGGAGGGTCTTCCTGAAAACCTGTCGAAGGCCACGAGGATAGACGAAATAACCGGAATCTCCATTTCTTCCTCGCTCAAAAAGAACTCCCTGTACTCTTTCAGTATCTCCTCGTACCTTGAGCCCGCGATGTAGTTGAACTTCCTAAGTATCAGCTTTCTAATGTCTGGCATTCCTACCCCCGCTTGCTCTCAGGAGAAAAGCCGTTTATATGGATTTTGTTTAATAAAATAACCAGAACAGGGCGAAGATAAAACCAGCTCACTCGCCCCTGACCTTCTTAATCTGAATCCTGCCGAGGGTCTCCCAGTACTCGACGGTGATTCCCTCTTTGAGCTGGTCCTTGACCTCGTCCTCGACGCCGCCCTCGAAGGGAACGTCGTAGAGCTCGTAGGTCTCCATGTCCATAATCTGGACGGTGTCAGGGGTTATCGCGATGACCTGGCCGACGCGCTTGTCGATAATCGGGACGTCAACTTCAGCGCTGGTCGGCTTGACGATACTCCTGACCTTGCCGTCGAAGATTCCAACGGCCTCAATCCTGGCCTTGGCTGAACCGTGCTTTCCTGGGGAAGAAACGGTTATGTTCACAATCCTGCAGGGCTCGCCGTCGATAATTATGTACCTTCCGGGCTTGAGCTTGCTGACCTGAACCTTGGTCTTGTCTCCCATCTCACATACCTCCCGTTAAGCGTTCTGGTTTGAGTTCGGGAAGACGTTTAAAAAATTTTTGAAAAAAGCTCAGCGGCGGCTCTTCAGGAGCACTCCGTTCATCAGGAGGGGCACCAGGAGGACGAGTCCGAGCACCGCGCCGAGCTTAACGGCATCGCTTGAACTCTTGAATGCGTAGTAGAGTGCAAAGATGCCTACAAACGCCAGAAAAGCCATTGAAATCAAAACAATTCCTTTCTTAGAGGACAGGTCCGACTTCAGCACGGGATATGCTTCAATCAGCGCTATTATCGCACCAACGCTGAAGGGAACTGCGAAGAACATGGTCTTGACAGAGCCCAGTGCCATGACTATTGAAATCAATATGCCCACTATTGAAACGCCAGCGAGTCCCTTTGTTCTGCCGAGCTGGGTAACCTCAGAGAGCATCTGGGTTCCCATCTCAAGGAGGACTATTATTGTAGTAAGACCCGCGAAATAGAACGACAGGATGAGCAAGAGCGTTATGGCGCCTGCACCTGGAACGTTGCCCTTGATAATCTGCGGGATGAAGTAGAACACCCTAATTGACTGCGGAAGTGGAGCTGTGCTGTTGGTGGCGTAGGCCTGGAGGGCTCTGAACTGGGAGTAGAGCCTGTACGTCTCCTTCACGCTCAGGTTTGGATTGTGAACGCTCTTCTCAAAGGCCTGGAACGCGGGACCGAGGGAGTACGCCATTGTGTAAGCGACGGCAAAGCTGAGGACTATCTGAAGGAAGAACACGCCTATTAGAACGCGCCTGAAATCAAGCTCTTCTGGAGCAAAACTACCGAGAACGTAGTAAACTCCAGCACCGAGACCGAAGGCGACAATAACTGAAGCAAGAAGCATAATGACGCCCTCAAAGGTGAGTGGCTGGCTGAAGGAGGTTATGCTCGAAACGGCCTGATTCATGTAATACTTCGCCTGCTCGGATGTGACGACGCTCATGGCCTTGCTCCTGATGAGGAGTGTTGAAACAATGGTGAACAGAATCATGAGGACTGATATTCCAGATATGAACTCAAGGGTTCTGCCCTTGGCAAGCATGAGGAGAAGTGCCGCGAGGAGTATTGTTAGAACGGCCAGGGGAACCGTGTACTCGGTGTTGCCCCCAAAGAGATACACAAGACCCCAGCCTGAGGCATAAGCAGTGACACCAAGGATTACAAGCAGGAACATCAGTAGCGTGAATACAACAGCAGGAACCCTCGCAACTTTGAAGAGGAGCTCATAGATGAGGTACCTTGTCTTCTTAGTGCTTTGAGCCTCATTGTATGCCAGGAACAGCGCAACGACAGCCGGAACCAGAGAAATCAGGAATCCCTTGAGACCAAAGACCATATAGTACTTTGGAACCACTAGAAAGCTCCACACACCGAGAATATAGCCCGTAATAAGCAGGGCCATCATCACGTTTACCTTCCTCATTGTAAGCACCCCCATATTTTAGAACGTTCAAAGCATGATGTAATAGATTGTATAAAAACATTGTGCATAGGGAACGCGGAGAAGGAGAGAAATAAGTTCAAAAGTTCAGGAACGCTTCAAAATTGACCAGCACCTCGTTGACGATGGTCCACGCCATTAAGGGCTCACGATAAAGGCTAACCCTTTTTCCCTCAACGGAGCTCCTGAAGTCCCCGTGCGGGAAGCCGCCAACGATTACGAGCGGGTTCTCCAGCCCCGCTAAAACCTCGCCAAAGTCCCTCGGCTTCATTAGCTCTCCATCCTCGTGCATCACAAAGACCCCATCGGGACCAATTTCTTCCACGAGCTCACCCAGCGTTTTCTTCTCGATGCGGAGTAGAGCTAAATCCTTTGGAACGACCCCGTTCTTGAAGAGGCTCTCCATTAAGCCCAGGAAGCGGTTGTAGTTCCTTGGAAGCCTCGTCTCTGGCTTTATGTATATCACCTCGTCGTTCCTCGTATGCACGTAAACCCTTAGCTTCCCCTCCTTGTTGGCTATGCTCTCCAGGGCGTTGAGGAGGCATATGTGCACTATGTCCGGCCTTCCCCTTCTCTCGCCGTCTTCGAGCTTCCTGAGCGCCGCGTGATGATAACTGCCCTCAAGTATCACTTCCCCAGGCTTCTTGCCCCTCCTCCTCGCATAGTTCACAACGGCTGGATGGTCAGCTATCGATTTTGGCACAACCTCAAGCTCCGAATCAGCTATCACCAGATGAAGCATTCTCATCCCTCCTCGGCCTTATTCCCCTCTCCTCAAGGTCGTCGAGGATTCTCCTGAAGGTGTCTATGCGCATACCGAGAATCTCGGGCGGAATGACGCCGAAGATGCAGCTTCCTTCGGCTACAAGCCTCGCTATAGCGGAGGCGGTGTAACCCGTTACGCGCGCCATCGAGGTGAATTCCCTCTCCTCATCGTAGAGGGTGTAGCTTATCGTCCTTCCGGGCTCGCTTCCGATAACTTTCATAATCGAGAAGTCTGGACTATCATAGGTCATCAGCGGGGTTATGACCTCGAGCGTCTTGTCAACGTGTTCCTCCTTGAAGAACCCGAGCTCCCTTAAAACTTTCATCTTCTCAAGGTGCCCCGGCCAGCGGAGCGTCCACTCCTCAAGTTTGTCAACCCTCACGCTTTCGAGCAGGCTTCTCAACCCGTCGCTCGGGAAGGCCTCGAAGGTGAAACCCTCTATTTCCACAGTCTTAATTTCGGAGAGAGGGTCTATCCCCTTAACCTCGCCGTCCCGTATAACCCGCGCCGGCCGGGTGTACTCTTCAATTAAATCCTTAGGTGACCATGTAATTCTGTAATAAAGCGGCGGCTTAGGCTCCTTCGGAAGGCCACCAACGTAGATGTGGCCCTCGCTCATGTCATCGAGCTCGTTCCAGATTCTGCCCATGAGGATGTGGCTCAGTCCCGGGGCAAAGCCCGCATCAAATATCACCGTAACCTGGGCGTTTTCAGCTTCCTCGCGGAGCTCGAGGGGGTTTTCGGGCATAAAGGAGACGTCCACCATGTCAACGCCGGCCTTTATCG
>NZ_JAMOQU010000016.1 GCF_027063845.1 Thermococcus sp. | reverse complement strand
GGAAGACCCACGTCTGGAAGAGCTGGGAGCTACTCAGGCCATACTTCGGCTTCATCTTCCCGACCCTCGGCTACCACCCAAACGAAGCCAGGAGGGGCAACTGGGAGAAGGTGAAGAAGGTCGAGGACTTCATACGCGAGCACTCAAGGGAGATAGTCGCCATCGGGGAGATAGGCCTCGACTACCACTACGCCGAGAACGAAAGGCAGAGGGAGAACCAGCGCGAAATCTTCAGGCACTTCCTTGAGCTGGCCGTTGAGCTCGACCTTCCGGTCGTGATACACGCCCGCGAGGCCGAGGAGGAGGCGTACGAACTGGTTCAGAAAGCCGGCGTTAAGGCCTACTTCCACTCCTACGCCGGGAGCGTTGAGCTTGCAAAAGAGATAGTCGGGAACGGCCACGTAATCGGGATAAACACCGGAATAGTCTTCATCCCCGAGGTGAGGGCCGTTGCCGAGGCTATAGACGTGGATTACCTTTTGGCCGAGACGGACAGTCCATACATGAGCCCCTTCAAGGGACAGCGCAACGTCCCGTGCAACGTTCGCGTTGCGGTTGAGTGGATAGCCAAGCTTCAGGAGCTGGATTTTGAAGAGGTCGAAAGGGAAACCGAGAAAAACACCGTCGAGTTCTTTGCCCTGGAGGTGAAAGCATGAAGGTCGAAGAGGCGGAAAGGGTGAGGACGCTTCTTGAGGAGCTTGGTGAAGAGGCCTTAATAGGAAGGCTGGACTCATTCATCGCTTTAAACGAGGGGCTTGAGACGAAGAAGGGCGAGGACTACATAAAGCTCTCGATTCTGAGCTTCCTGGAGGGACTCATGATGACGCTGAAGATAAAGTACCCGGAGAAAGGAGAGGTTGCGGAGCTTTACGAGGAAATCAAGGCCAAGCGGGCGGAGCTCGACGAGCTCTTCAGGAAGCCGGCGATGCAGAACCTTCAGTAAGAACCACGAGAATAAAACTCAGGGAACAATTCAACCTCCTGGACGTAGCTCCTCCTCAATTTTAATGCTGTGTAGGCCCTCTCCAGCTCCCGGCCGAGGTAGAAGGCGTGCCTGGAGCTTATCTCAAAGCGCTCAAGAATAGTGTCAATTATCGCGTTCGGTTCGTCGCCGACGATGGTGAGGACCACCTTAGTCCCCCTGTGGGCGTTCACCCAGATTCTTCCGCCTTCAACCCAGATGCGGAAGTAGAGGGGCTCGAGCTGGACGGGCCTTTTCCTCGCCTCAACGACCTCCCGAGCCGGCTCGAAGCGCCACTCTTTAGTTCGCTTCTCCTTCAGAATGAGCAGGTCGAAGCCGAGGTCCTTCGGGGTCTCGAAGAGGTTCATGTCCACAGCCCTTCTCAGCTCCCTGATGGAACCTTTGGCCTTTGCGCTCGTCTCTGTCGTGAGGAGAAGGCTTATCGAGAGCTCCTTCGCGATTCCTGCCAATAAAGCGTTCATCCCCACGCTGTCGGCGTCGTAGAGCTCAACCACGTTGCCGACTCCAGCTAAGAGAATGTCGTCCGGGTTCCTCTCGCGGTAGAGCTGGAAGGCCGTAATTGAGCGCGCTAAGTGGGGAACCTGCTCGAGGATTAAATCCGGGATTAGGGTCTTGTAGCCCAAATCGAGTGCCCGTTCCTTGAGTCTCTCGAGAAACTCAACTCTCTCCGAGGGTCTGGGGGGGAAGAATCCTTTCCTCTGGTTCGTCGGGATTAGAACGACCGGCTTATCGGTGACGAGTTCCTCAATGTTGCTCTCATCAACGCTCAGAAAGAGGTCTGCGTAGTTTAAAGCTTTCTCAATTTCCCTCTCATTGAGGGAGTCGAAGCTGATTGGAACGTCAAGGCCTTTTTCTTTGAGCCTC
>NZ_JAMOQU010000015.1 GCF_027063845.1 Thermococcus sp. | reverse complement strand
TCGATGGACCTCACCGACAGGATAAACGACATCTTCTGGCACAGGATAATCCCAGTAGCTTTAGTGCTGATGTTCCTCTCGCTGATACCGACGCTCAAGGGACTGCCTGCTGTGGTATCGACGATGATGACAATATTCCTCGGCGTCATGACGAGCATTTGGGTCTCGACGTGGCTCTTCGGCAGGGTTTTCGGCAAGGACGTCATGTGGTTCCTGCCGCTGATGGTCTTCGTCGTGCTCATGGGAGTCGGCATAGACTACAACAGCTTCTACCTCGTCAAGGCCAGGGACGAGTTCGAGCGCCGTTCGCCGAAGGATGCACTGGTAGTCGCCGCGGGAACGATGGACATGCTGGTAATCGGCCTCTCGGTGGTTCTGGCGAGCACCTACGGGGCGCTGATGCTCAGCAGCACGTGGGGAATGAGGGAGATAGGCTTTGCATTGGCGGCAGGAGTCCTGCTGACGGCGACGATGGCGGTGTACTTCATAGGCCCGGCCTTCATGAGCCTCTTCGGCGAGAAGGCCTGGTGGCCTCTGTTCAAGAACCACAAAGAGGCCAGGAAGGAGTGACATCTTTCCCATTTTTGTCCCGGAAGGGTTTTTAGCCCCCTTTTCACTTTTCTTCACTGGAGTGCCATTCAGAAAAAGGTAACCAATGAAGGGGGCAAAACCTCCGTTCTGAGAGGTGAATTGTATGACAGAAAGAAAGAAACTGAAGATATACATCCCCGGAATCAAGTTTCCCTCGCAGGACCGGGGGGTTTCACCCCCCCACGTCCTTGCTAACCCCCTCCCCCGAAGGTGGGGCTCCGCCCCCTGCAACCCCCCTGCTCTGAAAGGTGATTGAAATGGAAGCAGAAAAAAAGAAACTGAAGATATACATCCCCGGAATCAAATTCCCCTCTGTCTCGCTCACGGGGAGCTACTGCGCCCTCAACTGCGCCCACTGCGGGAGGCACTACCTCGAGGGTATGAAGAAGCCCAGGAAAAGGGAGCTCGTTGACTTCTGCCTGAACCTTGAGCGCTCCGGCGGACTGGGCTGTCTGCTGAGCGGGGGAATGGATTCACGCCTGAAGGTACCGATTGACAGGTACGCGGACGAGCTGAGGGAGATTAAGAGGAGAACGAACCTGAAGCTCAACGCCCACGTCGGTTTCATAGACGAGAGCGATTTGGAGTGGTTGAAATACGTTGATGTCGTTTCCCTCGACTTCGTCGGCGATGACGACGTGATAAGGCGAGTTTACAAGATAGGCAAGACACTTGAAGACTACCTGAGGATAATCGAGCTCCTGACCGAGAACGGAATCCGCGTGGCGCCCCACATAACGATAGGCCTCGACTTCGGGAGAATCCACTGGGAGTACCGGGCGATTGACATGCTCATGGAGTATCCAATAGACGTCCTCGTGCTGGACGTTCTCATCCCGACGAAGGGAACTGAGATGGAGAGCGTTCCGAAGCCGAGCGTGGAGGAGAGCCTGAAGGTCATAAAATACGCCCGCGAGCGCTTCAACGGAGAACTAAGCATCGGTTGCATGCGCCCGACTGGAAGGTGGCGTCTTGAGTTCGACAGGGGGGCAGTTTTGGCGAGCGTTGACAGGCTGACGAACCCGCCGAGGAAAATCATAGAGTGGGCAAAAACTGTTAGAGACATCGAGATAATCTACAAGTGCTGTGTGATGTAGGGCTCATCAAACCTCGCATCATCATAAATCAGAAAGGAGAACGCCAATCATCGCCCTAAAGCCTCAGAGTTCCTCTTTAACTGTAACGAAGGACACCATAGTTACCGTCTGGCCTATGCCCTTTATTTCCCTGAGCTTGTCAACG
This sequence comes from Thermococcus sp., assembly GCF_027063845.1. Lineage (GTDB taxonomy): Archaea > Methanobacteriota_B > Thermococci > Thermococcales > Thermococcaceae > Thermococcus. The sequence goes on along the minus strand of NZ_JAMOQU010000015.1, from coordinate 82 downwards.
ACGATTTTACCGACTTCCTCGGAGCTGGGGGCGCGGACCTTTATGAGGAGGTCCCACTCACCGGCTATTATGTGAACCTCGT
>NZ_JAMOQU010000014.1 GCF_027063845.1 Thermococcus sp. | reverse complement strand
TGCTCGAGGAGCTGAAGAAGGAAAACAAAGACCTCAACGTCGGCATCGTCTTCGTCAGCGACGAGGAGCTCGGCGGTCGTGGGAGCGCGCTCTTTATGGAGCGTTACCGGCCCAAGATGGCCGTCGTTCTGGAGCCGACCGACCTTGAGGTGCACATCGCCCACGCCGGCAACATCGAGGCCTACTTCGAGGTGGATGGCAAGGAGGCCCACGGTGCCTGTCCCGAGAGCGGTGTCAACGCGATTGAGGAGACCTATAAGATGCTCGAGGAGCTCAAGAAGCTCGAACCCTTCAACGCCAAGGGCGAGTTCTTCGACCCCCATATCGGCATTCAAGAGCTCGTCTGCGAGAACCCCGTCTACTTAATCCCCGCCCTGTGCAAGGGAAGACTTGAGGCGAGACTCTTACCAGAGCAGGAGGTCGAGGACGTTCTGGATTTAATGGATCCGATACTCGACGAGTACACCAAGAGCTACGAGTACACCGAGATATGGGACGGCTACAAGCTCGAGCCGGACGAGGAGATAGTCCAGCTCGCCAAGAAGGCGATGGAGAAGACGGGCCTCGACGAGTTCGGCGGGATGAGGAGCTGGACGGACGCGATAAACTTCATGTACAACGGAACGAGGACGATAGTTTTCGGCCCCGGCAACCTCGACATCTCGCACACCAAATTCGAGCGCATAGACGTCAGGGACGTTGTTACGGCAAGCGAGTTCCTAAAGGCCCTTAACGAGATTTACGGCGGGAACGAGCCGAAGGATTGAGCATTTCTTTCCTTTTGACCCAATCTTTTTAAGCAGGCTCCCACCAGTAACTGGTGGGGGTTCAGTCAAAGGAACCCTTATTGTTGGACACAAAATCAAGATGCACTCCTGTTTTCTGTATCTTCCTTCTCCTTCCTATCAACCCAGAACCGCCTCGTCCTTATGAACTGCTTCTCCCTCTCCATGAGCGCGAGGATTAAGGCGTCTCCCCGGTACTGCGCCAGCAGACGTGCGGCGGTATCTGGCCCCGTTCCGTAGCTCGCCAGGGCCAGCACAGCCTCGAAGCCGTAGGTATCGACCAAATCTGCCGCCTTCAACAGCTTCCTGTAAGCCCTCTCCTCCTTCTTTTCCAACGGCTTTCCGTGGCGGACCTTTTCAAGTACCGAGAGGAACTCCTCGGCGTCAATCGGGTGCGCCACAGCTAACATCTTTGAACCACAGCGCGGACACTGCCTCAGCTTGATGTTTTGAAGTCTCGCCACTTTCGTTTTCGAGTGCCACCCGCAGTTGGTGCAGACCAGAACGACCTCGTGTTCAAGCAGTCTCTTTTTGAACAGCTCAATTAGCTCGTCCCTCTCGAGAACGCCCGACAGCAGGAACTCCCCGCTCACCGTCATGTTAAGCTTAGCAAGCGTTGACGGCTCTTTCCTTAAGACGGTCTTCACCCTCAGCGAGCCGGCCTTGAGTAGCTCCATCACGAGCTCGGCCTTTTTTACATCCACCTTGTCGTGGTAGAGCTCGTTGAGCGTTTCCCTCTCAATCACCGTCCCCTCGAAAAGTCTCTCCACCTTTCTTATCCTCGCGTCCCTCCTCAATGCCCCAAAGCGCTTGGCCACGTTCAGCATTCTCCAGCGGTAGGCGTGGGAATCCCTCAGAGCGCGGGAAACTATGAACTCGACGCTCTCAGGTTCCTGATAGAGGTAGCGCTTGACCTCCTCTGGATTGAGCTGGAACGGGGTCTTGAAGACTATCGCGTGCCCCTGGCTCCTCACGGAGAAGACCCGGCCGTAGCGGAGGATTAGGAACGAGTGGACTATTCTTCCTATCGCTTCGTTCGCCCTGCTCCCGAAATCGGCGTGGATTATGGTCGCCTTCGGGGTGCTCTCGACGACGATATCTCGGTCGGTTGGAAACGGCTCGTCCCTGATTTCCTCAAATGCCCTTCTAAGTTCCTCCTCGCTGAACTCAACGCCCTCCAAAAGGTCTGAAGCTTTGTTGAAGTCGAAGGCCAGCTCCCTCCTCAGCCTGCCGACTTCGAACGCAACCCCGAAGGGAACGGGAATCATCTCGCCCTCCCAGCTCGGTATCGCGCTCTCAAGGCTCTTGCTCTCGCGAACCTTCAAAAGCCTCGCCTCGTCGTCGATTTTAAGCACTATCCAGCTCCGCCCGTTCATTACGAACTCCATACCCTCCTCCAAATCCATCACGAAGCTCTCATCGAGCCTCCCTATGACGTGCCCACTTTTGGCGTCGAAAACGCGCCACGAGACTTCATCGGGAATCGTCGAGAGGTTCTCGTAGTAGTACTGGAATGCTCCCCTCCTGAGGTAGAGGAGGTCGCTCTCCTCGTCGTAGCCGACCAAACGAGCGTCCTCCAGAACGCGGAGAACATCGAGATAGTCACTCCAGCTCAAATCCCTGTACACATACGCTCGTTTCGCTATCTCGTAGGGCCTCTCGCGCGGGAGTCTTTTGTACTCAATCAGAAGGCCGACGACGAAGTGAGCCAGGACGTCAAGCCCGCCTATCGGCTCGACCGCCTCGAAACGCCCTTCCAAGGCCCGCTTCGCTATGACGAGGCTCTGGAGGTAGTCCTCGACGTTCGTCGCTATGATGTAGCCCTCGCTAATTTCGCCAATCCTGTGCTTCGCCCTTCCGACGCGCTGAACCAACCTGTTCACCTGCCTCGGACTCATATACTGTATCACGACGTCCATGTCGCCGATGTCTATGCCCAGCTCCATTGAGGAGGTGCAGATTAGGGCCTTGATTTTCCCCTCCTTGAGGGCCTTCTCCGCCCTAACGCGCGCCTCCTTCGAGAGCGAGCCGTGATGAACCTCTACGGGCTTTTCCCAGGCCTTGAGGCGGTGCGCAAGAACCTCTGCGAACTGGCGCGTGTTGGTGAAGATGAGGGCTTTTCCGTGCTTTTCAACGATTTCCCACAGAATCCTCAGACGGGACGCTATCTCGGGCGAGACGCTCAACTTCTCAGCAAGCTCTCTGTCCTCCTCCTTCGGCTTTGGATAGAGAACGTGGAAGCGGTAGCTCTTTTTCCAGTTCGGCTTCACTATCGTTTCGGCCTTCAGCCAGTCCCTCACCTCTTCCTCGTTGCCGACGGTTGCAGTCATGCCTATCCTCTTGAAGTCCGCTATCTCGGCAAGTCGCTCAAGGTTCAGGAGGAGCTGGGAACCGCGCTTATTGTCTACAAGCTCCACTATCTCGTCAACGATGACGAACTTCACGTTGCTCAGGTGCTTCCGGAGGGACTTGACAGTCAGAATCACGCCGAGGGTTTCGGGGGTGATGATTAGCATCTGGGGCGGATTCTTCGTCTGCTTCGCTTTCCTGTAGGATGATGTATCGCCGTGCCGTACCTCGACGGTTATCCCGAGCTTCCTTCCCCACCATTCGAGCCTCTCAAGCAAGTCCCTGTTTAACGCTTTGAGCGGGGCGATGTAGAGGGCCGAAATGGGTTTTAGTCCTTCTTCAAGGATTTCGTTGAAGACTGGTAAAACCGCCGCCTCGGTCTTCCCCGAGCCGGTCGGTGCGATGATTAGGACGCTCTTTCCAGAGCTAACCTCCCTAAAAGCGTCCTGCTGGAGCCGGTTGAGCCTCCCAAAGCGCTCTCTGATGGCCTTCCTGAGGAGGGGGTGCATGGTTAAACCTGGCGTTGTGTGGTTTATAACCCCTACCGCTAACTTTATAAGACGATATATCGTTCGACATATCGGTGAAGAGATATGAACGTCACGAGGAACGGCGAAACCTACGACCTCAAATACGCGAAGAAGGCCACGCTCGTCGTGGTTTTATTGCCTCTCCTCGTCATGTACACGGAAGCTATGCTCACACCGGCGTTGCCAACGATTCAGAAGGAGTTCGCGATAAATCCAAACGACGTCAGCTGGGTTCTCACAATCTACCTCCTCGTCGGAACCGTCAGTGTGGCACTCTTCGGGAAGCTCGGCGATATGTACGGCAAGAAGAAGATGTTTTTGGTTGCCCTCGGCTTCTACACCCTCGGCGTCATACTCAACGGCTTTGCCCCGAGCTTCGAGTGGCTCCTCACCACGAGGGCAATCCAGGGGTTTGGAATGGCAATATTCCCGCTCGCCTTCGCCCTTGTCCGTGAGGAGTTCCCACCCGAGATGGTCCCGCAGGTTCAGGGGATGATAAGCGCAATGTTCGGCGTCGGTATGGTTATCGCGCTTCCATTAGGTGCCTATGTCACCCAGCACTGGGGATGGCGCTGGACCTACCACACCGCCGCCCCATTCGCCGTGCTGATGTTCATCCTCGCGTGGAAGATACTCCGCGAGAGCAGATACATCAACCCCGGAAAGCTCGACTGGCAGGGCGCTCTGCTCCTCGTCTGGGCCGTCGTCCCTGCACTCGTTGCGGTAACGCGCGCCCCGAACGTCGGTTGGACCGCAAGAGAAACCCTCGTCCTCTTCGCGGTCTCGATAGTCGGCGCAATTTTGCTCGTCCTCTGGGAGAAACGCGCGGAGAACCCGCTGATTCCCCTCGACATCGTGACCGCAAGGAACCCCGCCATAGTGAACCTCGGAATCATGTTCGCGGCCTTTGGCATATCCATGATGAGCCAGGCGAACACCTACATCTTCCAGATGAAGCCCCCGTATGGCTTCGGCAAGACGATACTCCAGAGCGGTCTGCTCATGACCCCAATGGCCCTTGTGATGCTCATCATCGCCCCTCTCGCCGGAAGGATAATGCCGAAGGTCGGTGCAAAGCCGCTCGCGATAACTGGAGCGCTCATCGCGAGCTCGGGCCTCACCGTTCTGGCAAAGTACGCCCCTGAATTCCCACCGAACCACCTCTGGGCCTTCGTGGCGATGATAGCATACGTCGGCGCGGGAATAACGCTCATGAACATCTCGCTCATCAACGTCCTCGTCTTCAGCGTCCCGCCGAGGGTCATGGGCGTTGCGACAGGAGCGAACAGCCTCTTCAGGAACTTCGGCTCGACGTGGGGGCCAGCTATCGCGGGAACCATCATGAGCACCTACTACACCCTCTTCCACCCGCCCGGTGCTCCCTCGTGGGTTCAGATAAAGATACCGACGACCAAAGCCTACGAGGTGCTCTTCGGAACTTCCGCAGGAATCTACCTGTTCTTAGCGATACTAAGCCTGGCCATCGTTGAGGTCATGAAGGGTGGAAAGATTCGCGAGGTGGAGAACGGGGGAGAAAAGGAGGTGAAGGTTGCTTAGTCCGTTTGTTCCTTTTCTTTTCCTCACTCCCCTCTGAACGCCCTAAGGTAGAGCTCCTTTATCTCTTCCGGCTTCGCCTCGACGGGGTTGAAGGCCAAAAGGCCGTCACGGTAGGCCTTCTCGGCCATCTCGTCGAGCTTTGCCATGAAGGTTTCTTCATCGACGAGCTCGCTCAGCTTCGGAACGTCCGTCCGCTCGTTCAGCTCCCTGACGGCCTCTATCAGCGACCTCCAGTCCTTAAGGCCGAGCTCCCTCGCTATCTCGTCGTAGCGCCTCCTTGCGTAGTCGCTTTTCTCGGCATTGAACTCCATGACGTAGGGAAGGAATATTGCATTCAGCAGCCCGTGCGGTCCAATCCACGCGGCTTTGTGGCTCATCGCGTGGCAGAGGCCGAGGCGCGCGTTGAGGAAGGCTATCCCTGCCATAGTCGCAGCGTAGTGCATCTTTTCACGGGCTTCCTCGTCTCCCTCAAGGCTCTTCTCAAGGTAGTTGAAGACGGTCTTTATCGCCCTAATCGCCATCGCGTCGCTGAAGTCGTTGGCGACTTTGGTGGTGTATGCCTCTATTCCATGAACGAGCACATCCAGTCCAGAATTCCTCGCAACTTCCCTCGGCATCGTCATCGGCAGCCTCGGGTCGAGTATTGCCACATCGGGCGCTATCTCGGGCGTAACGATATTGTACTTGATTCCGCCCTTCTTCAGAACGCTCGCTCCAGAAACCTCGCTCCCGGCACCGCTCGTCGAGGGGATAGCAATAAGCTTCGTCTTCAGCTTCGGAACAGGTTTGGGCTTCGAAAATCTATCCAAGAAGGCTATCTCCTCGAAGTTCAGCTCGGGGGCATCGTAGAAGACCTTCAGCGCTTTCGTCGTGTCTATCACGCTTCCACCGCCGAGCGCTATCAGCAGGTCTGGCTTGAACTCCCGCACCTTCGGCAGGAACTCCTCTATCGTCTCCACGCTCGGCTCCGCCGGAAGGCCGGTTATTGAGAAGACCTCCGCCCCTGCCTCTTTAACGTAGTCCTCAGCCTCGCTCAGGAAGCCGTGTCTCTTCATCGAGTTGCCGGCCAGGATAAGAACCCTCTCGTGTCCCTCAGCTTCCTTTCGGAGCTTTTCAAGGGAGCCCTTACCCTCGATGATTCTCGTCTTGAGCCAGAACATCACCATCACCGCATTAAGGTTTTGGAAAGTCCTTTTAACGGTCTCGCACCAAGATATGTTTGATTGCTGTCTTATCCTTGGGCTCCTATAGAGGATAGTGTTACCCTGAACAAGGAAACCCTTAATTCGGGGGATTGGTATGAGGCTCGTGGTTTTAAACGACAACGTGCCCGCTGAAGGACTTCTCAATGACTGGGGCTGGAGCGTTTTGGTTGAGGGGAAGCACCGCTTCCTCTTCGATGCAGACACGAGGGGAGAAATCCTCCTCCATAATGCAGAAGCTCTCGGTGTTTCTTTGAAGGACCTCGACTTCGCGGTTCTCAGCCACTGGCACTACGATCACTACGGCGGTTTTTCAACAATTGCGGAGCTGAACCCGGGGCTTGAACTGTACGCTCCACCTGGAGGGAAAATCTGGGGACTGAACATCGCCAAAGTGCACGAAGCGGGGAGAATAACGATGGTGTCTGGACCTCCGGAGCGCTGGATGGCTTCGAACAGGCAGTGGGGGTGGAAACGCCCTCTGGACTCGTCGTCATAGTCGGCTGTTCTCATCCGGGCGCAGACAGGCTGACGGAGGCCGTCCTTGAGGTTTCAGGGTACAAAAGAGCCCACCTTGTAATCGGCGGCTTCCATTACCCGTCCAAAGCGACCCTCGATAGACTTGCTGGGATGACGGAGCTCGTAGCTCCTGCCCACTGTTCGGGCGATAAAGCTAAGACTTACATCCAGAAGAAACACCCTGAGAAGTTCGTAATCGTGAGAACGGGGAGTGTTATTGAGTTCTAAGAGACTTTTATTGTTGCTGGAGGAGACTAAAATGTGTTAATTGTGTCATCTCATTACGGGCTCTCCCTTTTGGGGTAGAGGAAACTACCACGAGGGGGCCTTCATCCTCGAAAATGAGTTTAACATCTCGTTTTCAACCATCCGTTTAAAAAAGGCCTTTAAGTTCCCCCTCGCACTACTTCTGATGCTCGTCAGGGGAAAAGTCGTCGGAAAGGAAGGAACGGCCCGTTTTGAAGTCCAAAAGAGTAAAGAGGGAGTATCGCTTAGGGTGGAGTTTCCAGAGGGGGAGCCAATCGACTACTCCGTTGACTGTCCCTGTCTGGAGCCCCTTGAGCTCCTCGGCCTCCTCTTGCCGGCTATAGAGGAGCACATCGGTGAGGTTCAGGATGTTGTCGTTGAAGAGGTCGAGGAGCAGAAGTCAATCCTTGGGAGGATTAAGAGACTTCTAAGAGAAAGGAAATAGAAGGGACATGGATTTAGTCATTCTAAATCCTTAAACAGCCTCTTCAGGTTCCTCTCAAACGGCGGATAAACGACGCCCCTGTCTGTTATTATTCCTGTAAGATACTTATGCGGTGTAACGTCGAAGGCAGGATTGTAAACGTCCACATCTGGAGCGATTCTGCATCCACCACAGGTGAGCACTTCCTCCGGCTTCCGCTCCTCAATTGGTATCTCCTTCCCGCTCTTCAGGCTCATGTCAATCGTCGAGAGCGGTGCCACCGTAAAGAACGGTATCCCGTGCTCCTTGGCGAGAACCGCCAGGGTGTATGTTCCTATCTTGTTGGCGAAGTCGCCGTTGGCCACTATCCTGTCGGCGCCAACTATTATCGCGTCAACCTTTCCCTGCTGCATCACGAAGCCGGCCATGTTGTCGGTTATTAATTTCAGCGGAATTCCATCGTAGTGGTACTCCCACGCGCTAAGCCTGGCCCCCTGAAGGACGGGCCTCGTCTCGTCCACCCAGAGGAGCTTTAGAGTTCCGTCTTTGTTCATAACCCTTAGCACGGCCCCCACGGTTCCGAGCTGAACTGTAGCCAAACTTCCCGCGTTGCAATGGGTAAGAACGTTGCCCTCGGGCAGGGCCTCGGCACCGTAGTGGCCCATCCTGAGGTTTGCCTCAACGTCCTCGTCCGCTATCCTCTGCGCCTCGGCAACTATGAGCTTTTTGAGTTCATCGAGAGGGCTCTCGGCGTTCTCCTCGACGAGCTTCTTAATCCTGTTGAGCGCCCAGAAGAGGTTTACGGCGGTGGGACGCGTGTTCCTCAGCCTGTTGTATGCCCTGTAAAAGCCGTCCATGAACTCGTCCTTGGTTTTCGCTTTACTCGTGTCCGCGTAGAGGGCCAGGCCGAAAGCGGCGGCGGCTCCAATGGCAGGGGCCCCGCGTACCTTCATCGTGATGATTGCCTCAGCCACTTCATCAACTGTTCTTAGCTCGATGGTCTTAAATTCTCTCGGCAAAAGCGTCTGGTCAATCATGATAACCTTTCCGGGCTCGTAGCGAACGCTCCTTGGGAGCCTCGTGAGTTCTTCAGGCTTATACCTTATCTCCACCGCGACCACCCCAAAGGGTTTAAGGGAGGAACTTAAAGCTCCTTCGGTGATGAAAAATGGTCAGAGTTTTCGTGACCGGCCCGGCAGGGGTTGGGAAGACGACGCTCGTCGAGAGGGTCGCGAGGGAAGTCGAGAAATGGGGTTACATCGTTGGGGGCATGATAACGAAGGAAGTCAAGCGGAACGGAAGGAGAATAGGCTTCAAAATCATCGCCCTCGACACAGGTGAGGAGGGAACGCTCGCGAGCCTGCGCGGAACGTCTCACTTGTCAGGGGTTCCCTTCGGAAAGTACGTCGTCCACGTTGACGAGCTTGAGCGGTTGGAGTTTCAGCGATAAGGCGTGCGCTCGTCGAGGCGGATTTGGTCGTCATAGACGAAATTGGCCCGATGGAGTACAAGAGCGACGAGTTCGTGAAGGCCGTTGGCGAGGTGCTGAACTCGGACAAACCTCTCTTAGCTGTCGTCCACAGGAGGATGATTGACAAGTTCAGGCCCCTTGGAAAGACCCACGTTCTGAGCGTTGAGAACAGGAACAGGGAATTTGGAATAATCCTCGATGAGATAATGAGAGAGCTGAGAGGCTAAAGGTTGAGATTATCCTTACAGCTCTCGCAAATCCACCTTTCCTGCCCCTCTATGTAGACCTTGTAGAGCGGGCCGTACTGACCGCAGAGCTCGCAGATTCCGTAGACCTCGGTCTCCTCAACGGTTTCCTCTTCCTCTTCACTGTTCATGCTGTTGAGGGCCGCCAGCAGGTCCGCCGCGGTAACGAAACCGAGGGGCTTTCCAAGGCGCGTTACGAGGAGCCTCCTTATACCCTTCTCCATCATCTTATCTATTGCATCGCTTATGTCGTAGTCGTCCTCAATCGTTATCGGGTTCCTCGTCATGACTTCGTGCACCTTGACGGTCTTAGGGTCGCGCCCCTTCGCAACGACCTTGTCGAGGATGTCGCGGTCGGTGATGACCCCAACTATCTCGTCATCGTCCACGACAACGGCGCTCCCAACCTTGTGCCTTGAGAGTATCCTCGCAACCCTCTCTATGGTGTCGTCGGGCTTCACAATCACTGCCTTTCTCTTGACCACCTGTCCCACGGCCATCATTGGAATCTCACCCCACGAGTTGGGGTTGATTTAAGTTTCTTAAAAACGTTTCTTAAGAAGCCACCCTGCGGAAATTGCGATGACGAACGTCATTATCGCGAGGAGGACGGGAACGTAACTCCCTGATGAACCCGCTTGTTTGCCAGTCTCCGCAGATAACATACGTATCGGTTCTGTCTGGGAGGTTGTAGAGCCTGGGTTCCCATAGTACCGGTCAGTCACCCAGTAGACGAGTGCGGAAAGGCCCGTTGCAACTGAGATGGTTATGACGCGCAGTTTGTTCAACGGTGACGTTCTCCGCTCTGCTGGGCGCGGAAGCAGAAGAATCGGTCGGCTCGATGCTCGGTAGAGCTTTACCTCTTGCAATCTTTTGCCGTACTTTTTCCCGGCCACTTCAACGAGACCCACACGGAGAAGTTTGTCAAGATGGTATGAGACTGTTGATATGGGCATGTCGAGCTCCTTCGCAATCTCGCTCATCGAGAGCTCACGCTCGCGGAGAATCCTCAGAATGGCCATCGCCCTTTCGTTGGCGAGAACCTGCGCGAGCTCGCGAACCCGCTCATCTGTAACGTCTATGGTCTCGTACTCCAACGGGCCCACCAGAAGGGGTACGGGGCGGTGCTATTAAACTTTGCTTCTCAGAAGAAACCTGAAGGAAAAGGAAAGGGGTCAAATTCACGGCTTCTCGAGGATAATCTCGATGGTCGAGGTGTTGGCGGTCCTGCCGTCGGCAGTCGGGAGCTCCTCGGTGCCTATCTTGATTTCCTTGACCCTGACCTCGGGGAGGAACCTGTTCCTGACAATCTCGGCGACGTCAACGGCCCTGCTGATAGCCCTACCGCGAGCCTTGATGCTGACCTCCTTAGCGCCCTCGTTGAACTGGGTTATTACGGCGAGGACGTAGTTCATAACCGGCTTCTTTCCGATGTAGACGACGTGCTCCTCAGCCATTTCTGGCACCTCCGGAAGTTTTGTCATCAGCCTATCGCGGACATAGGGTTAAATACTTTTCGGTTCTATCTGTGGGAAGAGCTTTTTAAGTGGCGAGCGCATCTCAAAAACGCTCGTTTGCCTGGATGATATTGGCGTATAGTTGTCAAAAGAAAACGTTTTAATGCCCAAAATAGTCACAAGAATGGTGATTAAAATGGCGGTTCACCCAATTGACTACCGCTATGGAAGCGAGGAAATGAGGCGCATCTGGGATGAGGAGAACAAGCTTCAAAAGCTTCTCGACGTTGAGGCGGCCTTGGCGAGGGCCCACGCGAAGCTCGGCAACATTCCCGAGGAAAGCGCCCGTGTGATTTCCGAGAGGGCCAGCACGGAGTGGGTGAAACTCGAGCGCGTCAAAGAGATAGAGGCGGAGATACACCACGATATAATGGCCGTCGTTAAGGCCTTAAGCGAGGTCTGCGGTGAGCACGGGAAGTACGTCCACCTCGGCGCGACCTCCAACGACATAATCGACACCGCCAACGCGCTCCTCATAAAGGAGAGCCTTGAGCTTATTGAGCGCTACCTTAGAGAACTCCGAGACGTTCTTATGGGTCTCGCCGAGGAGCACAAATACACCGTCTGCATCGGCAGGACACACGGCCAACACGCGGTTCCAACTACGTATGGCATGAAGTTCGCCCTCTGGCTCGACGAGGTTCAGAGACACCTTGAGAGACTTGAAGAACTCAAGAAGCGCGTTCTCGTTGGCAAGATGCGCGGTGCCGTTGGAACTGCTGCCTCCTTCGGGGAGAAGGCCCTCGAGATTGAGAGGCTCGTCATGGAAGACCTTGGCCTCAGGCCTTCATTGATAACCAACCAGCTTGTTCCGAGGGATTTATACGCCGAGCTGATGATGTTTTTGGCCCTGGTTGCGTCTACCCTCGACAAAATCGGCCTTGAGATTAGAAACCTCCAGAGGACGGAAATCCTTGAGGTCAGCGAGCCCTTCGGAAAGAAGCAGGTTGGTTCTTCGACGATGCCCCACAAGAGGAACCCCATAAGGACGGAGAAGGTCTGCGGTCTGGCGAGGGTCATCTACTCAAACGTCATCCCCGCG
>NZ_JAMOQU010000013.1 GCF_027063845.1 Thermococcus sp. | reverse complement strand
CGGTACTAACCGAGTCGTCGAAGCCGATGTAAACGGCGTCCGTGTTGGCCTTGTCGGCCTTGATGGTGACCATCTTCACCTCCAGCGCCCCGAGGGCGGTCGGCGTCGTGCTGACTGTGAACTGAAAGGTCCCGCCCTTCGAGGGCGAGCCCAGGAGGTCTTTCATTGCGCGGTAGCTAATCATGGCGACCACCTCACCTGTCTGCCCCCAACCTCAAGGGTCGCCACCACGTTGGAGCTTGGGCTTTGGTTCACCTTGACGTAGAGCGCGAGTGCTTTAAGGCCAGTTAGGGCTCCAAAGTCCGAGGCGTCAAGGAGGAGTGTGCCGGTGGTGTTCTTAGCCAGCAGGGGCGTGCCACCCTCGTCCGTCGTGGCTATGACGTTGCCCTCTGTACCGTCTGGGAGGGTAATACGCACATACGAGACATCGAGTAGGTAGCCGTCATCAGGCTCGAAGGTGGCGGTAAACTCTGACCCCACCGGTGAGCCGGCTGGTATAGTCAGCTCGACCTTAGAACCCTTTGGTATTGGCTTGTAGGAGCTGAAGGTCGGCCCAAGCGCCCGCTTGAGTCGGTCATAATCAACACCTATCGAGCGCCCAAGCATTGCTCATCACCTCACGGCAGGAACCCGGTGTACTGGCTCGGTGCCACCGGCGGTAAAGTAACCGGCTGTCTGGGCCGTTCCGGCTGTCTGATTGGCTGGTTCAGGAGCTGGATTATCGTTTCAATGCCAAATATGACCCTAAGTGAGTCAACGAAGACCCCGATGTCGGTCACTTCGAGGATTAGCACGTCGTAGTTTACCGTAGCATCGGTGGAACCTGGGACTGCCGTAATTGTCAGCGTGCCCTTTAGGCTCAAAGGTGGCTGGGGCGTGAACTCTGCTGTGTATTTGCCGGCCGGGTCGTAGTTGGCTACGTAGGGCATGTTGCTCTTGTCAAAGTAGCCAGCGTCGTAGAGTTCCTGCGGTATGAGGGAGAACTGGAGAGACTGTCCGCTCTCTTCGGGGTCGTAGGATATGCGTAGGCCCGCATCTGCTACATCGGTGCTGACGCGGGCGCTTATGAGCCAACCGAACTCGCCGTTTTCACTTTCGTAAAGTTCTTTTGGGGCGTCGTCGGCGTTTAGTTTCTCGCTACCGTTCACTCTAACCCAATTCCATCCATTGAGGATGGGGAGTAACCCGAGTATGTCCACCATAGTATCATTCCTCCCACCAGTCAACGCGGATGCTAATCTGATTGGCGTTTGAGCTTTTGTTGATGACTTCAAAGAGGACGCTGTGTCCCGGTGGTATCACGAAGGCTACGAGGCCCTCGTCCATACCGCCGACCGCTTTGTTGCCAGAGCCTCCAGGGATGACCTCTTCTCCCACCACAGTACCGCCGGAGTAGTTGGTCACGTCAATGATGACCTGTGCCACGCTCGTTGCAGTGGAACCGACCCGGAACGGGACGGGCTGTATCTGGGTCCCGCCTTGGAGTGTGGGGTCAATGACGTACTTAATCCACGCCTGGTCTGTCGTGCTCATCTTGGTGGTCATGATGTGGATAGTTTTACCGCTCCCGGCCGGGTTGATGATGGTTAGGTCGGCAGTCGCTCCGCTGGAGATGTGGGGCCAAAGCTTTGAAACGAAGAACGCCTTGTCCTCGCTGGCCTTTATCTGGTACTGGGTGTAGGCGATGGTGTGGTCTGTGTCAGCTTTTGTAATCTTGGCGTTGATTTCTGCCGTGTTGGGGTCGCTCCTAAACACTCCCGTTACGGTCACCCCCTCAGATTAGTTCGTAGGTGACCGTAACGAGCACCGTACCACTTGCACTTAGGGAGCCAACGAGTTTGAATCCCCTATCGAGGTCGTAAACGCCCCAGCACCCGTCAGCCATCTCGCTCTGGCCGGACTGGAGCACGATGGTGTCAACGTCCTTGCTGAGCGAGCCGTCCGGGCTGACTTGCTTTA
>NZ_JAMOQU010000012.1 GCF_027063845.1 Thermococcus sp. | reverse complement strand
TTCCGCAGGGCGGGGAGACGCTGGTCATTAGGGCCTTCGCCGACTCGGTGTACGTCAGCGACAGGTTGCTGTACCAGAAGGGCGCCCTCAGCACGCTGACCGAGGAGCAGGCGAGCGTGGACTCAATTAGCATTGAGGTTGGGCAGGCCACCGGCACGTGGCCGATGTTCCACCACGACCCACAGCACACCGGCGTTGCTGACGCGCACAACGTGATTTACGTCGGAGGTTATGACCACTATCTCTATGCTATCAATCCCGATGGGAGCTTAAAATGGAAGTACCAGACTGGAGACCGTATTTTCTCTTCCCCGGCAGTAGCTCCAGATAGGACAATCTACGTCGGGAGCCACGACCACTGTTTCTACGCCATCAACCCAGACGGTAGCTTAAAATGGAAGTACCAGACCGGGGACTATATATACTCCTCTCCGGCAGTTGCTCCCGACGGAACAATCTATGTTGGAAGTTATGACCACTACCTCTACGCCATCAATCCTGATGGGAGCTTAAAATGGAAATATCTAACGGGGAACAAGCTGTATTCCTCTCCAACAGTAACTTCCGACGGAACAATCTATGTTGGAAGTAATGACCGCAATCTCTACGCTATTAACCCAGACGGTAGCTTAAAGTGGAAGTTTTGGGCTGGTAGTTATGTGTACTCCTCTCCAGCAGTAGCTCCAGACGGGACAATCTATGTTGGAAGTTATGACCACTACCTCTACGCTATCAACTCAAATGGTAGCTTAAAGTGGAAGTATCAGACCGGGGACTATATATACTCCTCTCCGGCAGTTGCTCCCGACGGAACAATCTATGTTGGAAGTAATGACAACTACCTCTACGCCATCAATCCTGATGGGAGCTTAAAATGGAAGTATCAGACTGGACGTGATGTATATTCTATTCCGGCAGTAGCTCCAGATGGGACAATCTACGTCGGGAGTAATGATAGCTACCTCTACGCTATTAACCCAGACGGTAGCTTGAAGTGGAAGTTTTGGGCTGATGGTTATGTGACCTCTTCCCCAGCAGTAGCTCCCGACGGAACAATCTACGTCGGGAGCGATGGTCGCAACCTCTACGCCTTAAACCCAGATGGGAGCTTGAAGTGGACGTACCAAACCGCAAGTTGGATAAGGTCTTCCCCGGCCGTCGTCTGAAGGGGGTGGTGAAAGGTGGTGTATAAGTGCACAAGGTGTGGGAAGGAGTTTGAGACCGGCGCCGTCTTCATCAACGGCAGGGTTTACTGCCAAGACTGCGCCGACCTGGTAGAGGACATCATCAACGACTACGTGGCCAGCTACATGGAGGCGAAGCTCTTCGGCAACAACCCGCCCGACCTAACTGAGTACCTCAACAGCCGGGCCGAGGAGATTGAGAGCCTCAAGCTGAAGCCGAGCTGGTTCCGCCTGCAAATACTGACCAGGATACTCAACCAGACGGGTGGTGCGCCATGAGGCTCAACGAGGCAGTCATCAAGGGGCACGTGACGGTCGTGGTCACGGACGTTGAAACCGGTGAGCGCTGGAAGGTGGAGACGGACAACGTTATCACCTCAGCCGGCATCGCCCTACTCCAGCAGGCTTGGCTCACCGGCAAGTTCGTCGCGGAGTACAAGAAGCCCGACGAGACGTATCAGTGTCCAAACGACATCTCCCTTTACAGGCGCCCGCAGTGGGCAATCGTCCTTGGCACCGGCTCCGGAACGCCCAGCGAGAGCGACACCGGACTGTTCAACCCCATCAACGCATCGGCCCGTGGTGAGGGTCAAGACGGCCTCAGCATCTCCATCGAGGACATCTACAACAACCAGAACGAGAAGGTCGGCGAGAGGCTCGTCATCACACCCCTACCGTGGGGCGCCGACGCAAAGCTCGAACAGCTGAGCAACGGCTGGCGCTACTGGGCCCGCTACATGCCCGAGGAGCTCAATGGTCAAACCATTACGGAGGTCGGCGTCTATGAGAACATCCCGTTCC
>NZ_JAMOQU010000011.1 GCF_027063845.1 Thermococcus sp. | reverse complement strand
CTGGAATCCACGTGAACACTTTGGCGTCAATGCTCCGCGGTTTCGGCCTAAGCGCGGTTGCCCTCTTCGCCATGGGACTGACGCATACTTTCCTCGATGTAATCCCTTCAACCTTCCTCGGCGTTCCAGACGAAGGAACCGCCCTCGGCGTTTTACCGGCACATAGGCTCGTGCTCGGCGGTAAAGGTCTTGAAGTTGTCAGGATAGCGCTCATCGCGAGCTTTCTGGCTGTCATCTTCTTTCTCCCGATGGTTCCCCTCTACATTCTCCTCGCCCCGCTTTACAGGCCAGTTTTTGGAAAGCTCGCCGTCCTGCTCCTAATCCTTCTCCTCGTCTTCACGGAGCGGGACGTGAAAAAGGTTTATGCGCTCTTCGTGGTACTCCTCTCGGGACTTCTTGGTCTTTTTATTCTCTCGCTCCCGCTGAACGAGCCATTTTATGCGCTCTTCACCGGGCTCTTCGGCGTCCCTGTCATAGTCTTCTCCCTCCAAGCCGGAACCAAGAGGATAGAACCCGGCAGTCCGGAGCTTGAGATTACTCCCAAAAGGCTTGTCCTCTTTTCTTTCCTCGGGACACTCTTCGGCATGCTGGCTTCCCTCCTCCCGGCCTTCACGGCATCTCAGGCGGCCCTGCTCGGCTCGTTCACCTCCAGGGACGAGCGCTCGTTCCTGACAATCGTTTACTCCGTCAACACCGCCAACTTCCTCTTCGCCTTCCTCAACTTCCTTGAAACGGGAAGGGAAAGAAACGGAGTGGTGACGCTGATGGAGCCCCTGAGCCTCAAAGCCCTCCCGGCGTTCCTACTCGTTGCGCTTTTTGTGGGCCTTGCAGTTCTCCTTTACGGTGAGCCCCTCGCGAGACTTCTGGCGGGTGCCCTCTCAAGGCTCCCGTACCACTTCATTAACCTTGCCCTTCTGGCGTTTCTGGTTCTCCTTGCTCTCCTCTTCGACGGCCTTCAGGGCCTGCTCGCACTGACCGCTTCCTCGATTGTTGGCTATCTGGCGGTTCTCCTCGGGGTGAAGAGAACGGCCTGCATGGGCTCCCTGATGCTTCCGGTTCTGCTAAGATGAAATGTCAAGCGGACTTCTCCTTCATAATCTTCTGGAACTCGGAGTAATCCGTCACGATTCTCTTGCCGTCGAGGGTCTCGAAGTACACCTTCTTGACCTTAACCTTCTTGACGTCGGTGTACTTCATCTCGGGCGGGTCGTAGGAGCCTGGTTCTACAACATCGTCCTCGACGACGTAGGTCTTCAGCTCGGGCTGGCCGATGTATTTCCAAACCTCATAGAAGACCTCGGGCTCGAGGTGGACTTCGCCGTCGAGCTCAATCCAGTCGGCGCCAATCTCTTCCAAGAACTCCTTTACAACGTCGAAGTGCATAGAAACCACCGCTCTAATATAGGGCTCCAGAGGTTAAATACCTATCGCCGGGCAGGTTTTTAAACCCCCTTCTCTAACCCCTCCGGTGGTGAGAATGGCGAGGGTAATCGTTGATGCCCAGGCGGCGAGGGCCATAGGGAAGGGCGCGATGATAGTCTTCAAGAAGGGTGTCGTGAGGACCGAGGGCGAGTTTGAACCCGGAGATATAGTCGAGGTCTACACGAGGGGAGGGAAGTTCCTCGGCAGGGGCTTCGTCAACCCCAACTCGAACATAATGGTCCGACTGCTCATCAAGGACAGGGAAACCCCGATAACGAAGGAGCTCTTCAAGGAGAGGATTAAGAAGGCCAACGAGTACAGAAAGAATGTTCTCGGCTACGACAAGGCTTACAGAATGGTCTACGGCGAGGCCGACTATCTTCCGGGCTTGATAGTCGACCGCTTCAACGAGATAGCCTCCCTCCAGATTTCGAGCGTTGGTATGGAGCGCTTCAAGCTCGATTTGGCCGAGGCCATAATGGAGGTTGAGCCCGAAATAGAGACCGTCTTCGAGAAGAACACTGGGCGCTCAAGAAGGAGAGAGGGCTTACCCGAAATAGAGAGGGTTTT
>NZ_JAMOQU010000010.1 GCF_027063845.1 Thermococcus sp. | reverse complement strand
CTCAGTCCCGGGGCAAAGCCCGCATCAAATATCACCGTAACCTGGGCGTTTTCAGCTTCCTCGCGGAGCTCGAGGGGGTTTTCGGGCATAAAGGAGACGTCCACCATGTCAACGCCGGCCTTTATCGAGGCCCGGATTGATGAGTAGCCGAAGCGGCCGGGCAGTGCACCAATAACGAGCTCAAATCCCTTCATCGCCTCGACGAGCCTGTCGAAGCGGGAAGCGTCGAGCTTGAGCGGTGTGGCGAACTCGGAGACGGCCTTCAGCCTCTCCTCGCTGAGGTCGGCGACGTGGACGTCAAACTCATCTCTAAGGTCCCACGCTATGGCCCTTCCAACGTTTCCAGCACCGAGAACGAGAACCTTCATTTTGGACACCAGAATAAGTTAATGTGGAACTTAATAAGGCTTGCATGATACTATCAAAAGTAAAAATTTATAAGCCCTCCCCGATAAGAAACGCGGAGGACAATGAACGCGAAAACCTCCCTGGGACTCGGTCTCGGAGTGTTGCTAATCCTACTGCTTGCACTTCCAGTAGGCGCGGATAAAGTGCCTTCAGTATACAAGGTCAACGCAACACTAAACTGCTCTCAAATACGGGTTACTGTGGTTAGTACCGATTGGGGGATTCGGTTTATAGCCAACGGGACCTGCGAGGGATACGTACTCAATCCCACCAACCTAACTATCTTGCCGAGGCAGAGTGTTTATCATTTGGGTCATTGGAACGTTACAGGCCCTTCCCCTCACGATTACGGGAGCACACTCCACATTCAAAAGAAGGTTTACAGTCCCGGAGAGCGAATTCCCATCGTGATGTATTTCAAAATGTGGTACAAGCCTTTCACTCTACTCCGCTGGGCTTTAAACCATGACTCAATGAACATAAGCCTCTACCAGTTTCTCTGGTTCTACTCTGTTGGGAGCGATGGGGAAAAAGAATATCCCCTCACCATTGACCTCTACTGGAAAGGAACCGTTCCTGTCAGGGTGGACTGGCTGAGCGTTTTAGCGGGGTTAATCATAGGAATACCAGTAATCCTCGGGCTTGTGCTCGCTCCCATAGCTTCGGGGGCCGTTAAAGGAAAAAGACTTAGAAATACCCTCTGGAACACCGGACTGTGGTTCGGCTGGCTGGTCGCCCCGATAATTATCTCGACGAGTTTGGAAACTCAGATTGGGGGCTTTGTAGTCGTCCAGCTCCTGTTCTTAGCGGTGTGGTTCTCCTCGATAAACTACGCGCTATATCTAACCCAGCCCAAGCCCGTAAAAACTCCCGGGAACATTGCCTTAGCCCTTTATTTTATCACCGTCACCTTCTCTTTTGCCTGGGCCCTAAAGATTGGAAACAGCGAATTTGCCCTCGGCTCACTGCTCCTGATTGGAATCTTCGGCGTTTTGCTCACGAGGGGAATACAGAGGGGTTTAGATGAGCTCAAGGCTAAGGGAAAGGAGGTAAACCCAAGCTCCCTGGGGGTACTGCTCTTCATAGCGTACGTTCCGTTCCTCCTGCTCTGGGGTTGTGTTATGAAGTCAATTCAGCTCACAATCTTCGCCACTACATTTTTCGGACTTGCCCTGCTTGTGGGTTTGCTGATGATAAAGCACTGCATGGAAAAGGATAATATAGACCAACCTGCCAAACTCTATTAGTGTTCCCCAATGCTCGGCTTCCTGAGGAGGAGAAAGCTTAGAAAGCTCAGACAGAAGGCTGACGAGACCCTCGTTATGCACATAGGAGACACTCCAGAGCGCGTTTATCCCTTTCTCAAAGGTCTCATCGGGGAAGCTCGGCCAGATGTGATAATCCACACTGGGGACCTGGTTGACAACGTCAAGCTCGAACGGAGACCCGACCTGAAGCCCGCCTATGAGGCAGGTCTGCGAAAGCTCGCGCGGATTCTCAAAGGTTCTGGCGCGAGTCTTTACATCGTCCCAGGCAACGAGGACGACCCCGAGCTCCTGAGGCGGTTCTTTGGGGAAAGCGTTGTCGAGCCTG
>NZ_JAMOQU010000009.1 GCF_027063845.1 Thermococcus sp. | reverse complement strand
AATCCACCCCGTCAGCTTTGACAGGTCGACCTTTCAATTCTCTTCGAGTCTTATTGCAACACTTATGACCAAGTTCGCCGAATGGTCAAGTGGTATGCTTTCAATTCTCTTCGAGTCTTATTGCAACCTGGAGCCGTTACCATCTCTGCCCATTCTGCGAAATCGGCTTTCAATTCTCTTCGAGTCTTATTGCAACCTTTAGACGGAAAGCTCGTCTTTAGGGGCAATATCGCTTTCAATTCTCTTCGAGTCTTATTGCAACCCCCAAAACTCACTCTCAAAGAATTCTTCAAAGCCCCTTTCAATTCTCTTCGAGTCTTATTGCAACGCTCAAGCGCCTCGAAGCCAAATTAGCGACTGGTTCTGCTTTCAATTCTCTTCGAGTCTTATTGCAACTGCAACGAGTTCGAGTATAAGGACGACTATATGATGACTGTCACTTTCAATTCTCTTCGAGTCTTATTGCAACCCTGCTGACTATGAATCCGTCCTGAGAGCCTCTGCTGCTTTCAATTCTCTTCGAGTCTTATTGCAACTCCCAAGGAGCACTTTCATGACATCGTAATACTCTTTCAATTCTCTTCGAGTCTTATTGCAACGTGAGGCAAAGCTGAAGAGGATGGATCAGATACATACTTTCAATTCTCTTCGAGTCTTATTGCAACTACGGGCGTATTTTGACGGACAGGATACCTCGCTCCAACTTTCAATTCTCTTCGAGTCTTATTGCAACTCTAAAGAGCGGTTCAGAATTCCAGTTCGGCGAGAAGACCTTTCAATTCTCTTCGAGTCTTATTGCAACCGGTAGTTAATCCAAGTGATGACGGGCGTTATTACCTCTTTCAATTCTCTTCGAGTCTTATTGCAACGCGATGAAGAGGTTGACGAGATGAACTCAGCCACACCTTTCAATTCTCTTCGAGTCTTATTGCAACTCTTGTTCCAGCTCTCGCAGCGACTATCTTGACGCCCTTTCAATTCTCTTCGAGTCTTATTGCAACTCCCAAACGAAGAATGCTCCAATCCAGCCGTCGCCAACCTTTCAATTCTCTTCGAGTCTTATTGCAACCCACCTCCTGGACTTTGTGTTATTGAGCTCCCAACATCTTTCAATTCTCTTCGAGTCTTATTGCAACGAGATATAGCCCTTTATCTCGAACTTTGAAGGAGCACTTTCAATTCTCTTCGAGTCTTATTGCAACCATAGCCTCCAGGGGAGTGGTCTCCTCCAGGGACCTGGCTTTCAATTCTCTTCGAGTCTTATTGCAACAGGGCGAAAATTCCTCCAGTTCGTTCAACAGAAAAAGAAAAACGCCTCAATATTTAAGGCTTTCTGAAAATTGGTCCATGAAAGGCCAAATAAAGACCGCAAATCGAGGCCTTCAGAATGTGAAACGGGACTCGCGGGGACATAACGAGCCTCAAAATTTCCATGCAAAATAGCTACGTATCGATTTCTAAAGCTATAATCAGGCAGTAAACCCAAAACGAACTCCCTTAAGAAGGTCAGACTAAATGAGACGCAATTCCAACGGAGTTTAACAAAATCCACTGGGTCTAAATACTTTGTTTCGCATTTCGAAGAAATTTCATTATGGTTCAAACCATAGTTTGGTACAAAACGTTACATTCTTGGAGAAGTCAAAATCGATTTCCAAGACCCGGACAGCAGGCCAAATTTGAAAACATGGCGGAATACGCTCGAAATCCAAGAACTCTTCAGTTTCAGCATAATAACACCTCAAAGCCGAGCTCCCTAAGCTTCCAGATAATCTCCATCGGAAAGCCCACGACATTGTAGTAGTCACCCTTAATCCACTCGACGAAGAGGCCCGCTTTTCCCTGAATTCCATAGGCTCCGGCCTTGTCCATCGGCTCGCCGGTTCTTATATAGGCCCAGATTAGCTCATCGTCGAGCTCCCTAAACTTGACTTCGGTCGTCACGGAGCCAGCTATCTCCTTTCCCTCGTGGATTATGCAGTAGCCGGTAGTGACGCGATGAACCCTTCCGCTGAGGGACTTTAACATCTCGTAGGCTTCTCCCTCATCCTTCGGCTTCCCAAGGACTCTTCCATCAATGCTGACGACTGTATCAGCGCCGATGACGGTTCCGCCTACTCGAGAGTAAACTTCCCGCGCCTTCAGCCTCGCGAGCTCGACGGCGCACTCCTCGGGAGTTCCTGAACACCTCTCCTCCGCGTTGCTCGGGATTACGTGGAAGTCGGCGATGAAGCGCGATAGTATCTCCCGTCTCCTCGGTGAAGCTGACGCCAGAACGAGCATTCCCACACCCCCAAACGTTAAAAGGAAAGCGCCCAAGTTGGACGGGCGATGACGACAATTTCGCTAGCTGAACGGTGATGAGTACCCTCGCAACCGAGCCTAAGCGAGGCACTCCTCAATGGCTTTGCCTATACACTCGATGTCCCTCTCGAACTCGAGGACCGAACAGCGGTTTCCCTCTATCGGCGGGCAGTTCTCGGCTATCCTCCTCAGCTTGACGTGGACGATGCCCTTCGTACCCTCCTTTTCGAGCGTGTACTTCCTGTAGAGAACGTCGCAGTCCTCGCCCTCGAGCTCCTCGACGCTCGCGTTGAAGTTGGCCCTTAGGACCTTGTCAACACCGTTCACTATCTCCATAGCTATGTCGTAGCTCCTGTCGCCGATTACCATCGGGGGGCAGATGTGCTCCATGTTGTGTTTGTCGAAGCGGTGGAAGCTCTCCGGGATGATGACGACGTCGTACTTCATGGACACCACCTGAAAAAGAATGGGAGGGGGAATTAAAAAGCTTTGGACTCAGGTGCTGGCCCAAATCGGAATTCCCGCATCGATGAGCCTCTTGAGTTCCTTGCCTATCGGCGTGCTCTTGCTCACCTTTATGAGGCCCTTCTTGCTCGGCGTTGCCGTGAAGACGTACTGCTCGCCACCGTAGAACTTGAGCGGTTTCTTCGCGTAGTCAGGCGAGACCCTCAGGACAATCGTTTTCTTCTTCTCCTCGACCTCGACGGGTATCTTCTCCTTGGGCTTCTGCGCTTCCCTCTCGGCGAAGCTCTTGACGTCTATGCTTATGCCTATCCTCTTCTCCAGCTCGGTGATGCGCTTGCCCTTCTTGCCTATGATTGCAGGAATGTCAAACTCGTCGGCATAAATCACGGCCTTGTGCGGGCTAACTATCTCGACCTCGGTGTAAACGTCTGGCAGGAACTTCTTAATCTCCTGCTTGAGCCTCTTCTCGGCGAGCCTCAGTGCCGGGGCCTTCTCCTCCTTCTTGACTGGAACGACGCTTATCTCCTCGCCGTAGGTGTAGATTTCGTACTCAAGCTCTCCAGTCTCAAAGTCGCGAACCTCTATGACGGGCCTCGCGAGGTCCTCCTCCTTCATTCCGCTCGGGACCTTAACGAGATACTCAAGGGTTAGAACCTTCGCAACTCTGCCCGCCTTGATGAAGAGAACCGTGTCGACTATCTGCGGTATCATTCCGAGCTCGACCCTTCCGATAAAGCGCTGGATGGCATCGATAGGCTTCGTCGCGTGAACCACTCCAACCATTCCAACACCAGCCAGGCGAAGGTCGGAGTAAATCTTGAAGTCGCTCGTCTTCCTCATCTCGTCGAATATCGTGTAATCGGGCCTCACGAGGAGGAGTATGTCACCGGTCAGCTCCATCTTACCGTTTAAGGCGGTGTACTGAGTTATCTCCTCGCTCACCTGCAGGTCCCTCGGCTTCTCCATCGTCTTCACTATCTTGCCCATGCTCGCGTACCACTCCGCTAAAGCCTGGGCGAAGGTTGTCTTTCCTTCACCGGGCGCTCCGGCTATGAGTATTCCCTCCGCCTTGTCCTTGAGCCTTTCAAGGAGCTTATCGCTCAGCTCGTAGTCCTCTATGCTGAGTTTTTTAACCGGCCTGACGGCGGTAATCTCTATCCTGTCGGCGAAGGGCGGTTTGGCTATGACGATACGGTAATTCCTGAGCTGAACGACGGTAGCACCTGGTTCGTCGAGCTCTATGAAGCTGTCGGGCTCGCGCTTGGCCCTCTCCACTATGTCGTCGGCTATCTCCTCCAGCTCCTCGTCGCTCAGCGGTTCGTCGCGGATTGGAACGAGCCTCCACTCACCGGGCTTCCCCTTCTTGGCGAGAGGCTTAACTCCAGCCTTGAGGTGGACGCTCATCGTCGTTTCATCGAAGAAGTCCTCAAGGCGGTGGCGAACCTCCCTCTTTGCCGTCAGGTAAATCACGTCGATGCCCTTCGCTATGGCTATGTCCCTCTGCACCTGGTCGCCGGTGATGAGCGTTGCGTTAAGTTGCTTCGCCGTCTCGCGGACCATGTGGTCTATCTCGCCGGCCTTGGCCCGTCTAATCTGCCAGAGCTCCGGCCTCTCGCCGTAGAACTCGAGGAGTATCTCTCCCCTGTCGGCCATGTCGCGCAGTTTTTTAAGCTCCTCAAGGCCCGTATGTCCTATCGCCTTCCCCTCGTTGGCCTGGTGCTCTATCTCGGCTATGACCGCTTCCGGAACGACGACCTTGACCTTCTCGTCGAGGGTTGAGAGGAACTGCGTTAGTCTCCCATCAACTATCACGCTCGTGTCTGGAACGAACACTCTCATCTCTCTCACCGCTTTTCGCTGAGGCTAAAGGTTCATAAAGGTTTAGGCCAACCTTAAAGGGGTGGGATGATGGGCCGATTAATCTCGATTGCGAGCGGGAAGGGTGGAACCGGGAAAACGACCACCACCGCGAACCTTTCTATAGCCCTTGGCAAGATGGGTTACAAGGTTCTGGCGATTGACGCTGACCTAACGATGGCAAACCTGAGTCTTGTCATGGGAATAGACGATGCCGAGACGACGATTCATGATGTTCTGGCCGGAACGGCCCAGATTAATGATGCAATCTACGCGACGAGCTACGATAACGTTTATCTCGTTCCCGCCGCCGTTGACTGGGAACACGTCATAAGGGCAGACCCCCGAAAGCTACCGGGCACGATAAAGCCCCTCAAACCCCACTACGACTTCATCATCATTGATTGCCCCGCGGGGCTCCAGATGGACGCGATGAACGCCATGATGAGCGGGGAGGAGGTAATCCTCGTCACGAACCCGGAAATCTCATGCATAACCGACACCATGAAGGTTGGAATCGTCCTCAAGAAGGCCGGTCTGGCAGTTCTCGGCTTCGTCCTCAATCGCTACGGCAGGAGCGACAACGACATACCCCCTGACGTTGCCGAAGAGGTCATGGAGGTCCCGCTTTTGGTCGTCGTCCCGGAGGACCCGAAGGTCAGGGAGGCGACGCTTGAGGGAGTTCCCGTCGTCGAGTACGCCCCCGACTCCGACGGCGCGAAGGCCTTCTACGAGCTGGCCGAGACAGTCGTGAGGATAGCGGGCTTCAAGGCGAGGGTGATGGGATGATTCTGGCGTTTATAGGCACCGCGGGGAGCGGAAAGACAACCCTGACGGCCGAGTTCGGAAAATACCTGGAGGAGAACGGCTACTCGGTCTCGTACGTCAACCTCGACACGGGAGTTAGAAAGCTCCCCTACCGGCCGAACGTTGATGTGCGCGAGGAAATAACCGCATGGGAGCTCATGGAGGAAGGTTTGGGTCCCAACGGGGCGATAGTCAGGAGCTACGACCTCATCGTCCCGAAGGTCAACGAGTACGCTGAGAGAATCAGGGAGCTTGACGGAAGAAGCGACTACGTCCTAATAGACACCCCCGGTCAGATGGAGACCTTCCTCTTCCACGAGTTCGGGGTAAAGCTCATGGAGGCATTTCCCGACGCCCTCGGCGTCTACCTGTTCTCGCCGGAGATACTGAGGAAGCCGACCGACTTCTGCTTCGCGCTCTTCTTCGGCCTCATGATAGACCTCAGGCTCGGAATAACGACCGTTCCGGCGCTTAGTAAAGTTGACACGGTCAGCATTGACGAGCTGAGGAAGTACCTCGACGACGTTGAATACCTTACGGCGAGGCTCAAGCTTGAACCCTCAACGCAGGGGTTGCTCGCCTACAAGCTCTGCTCAACGCTTCCGGAGCTGGCCCCGCCGACGAGGGTTCTCTACCTCTCGGCCAAAACGAGGGAAGGCTTCGACGAGCTTGAGACGGCTGCCTATGAGCATTACTGCACCTGCGGAGACCTGACGTGAACGGGCGTTCAGGAAACATTCTTTTCCCTGCAAACTCTCCCAAGTGGGAAGGGCGAAGGCTTTTCTCCTCCCTCTCGAAGGAAGATGGGTGAGAGCATGTGCCTTATCGCCGGTGGAATCGGTGAGGTCAGGGAGAGGCTCATAAGGATGGCCTTAGCCGGAAAACACCGCGGGCCAGACAGCTTCGGCGTCTGGACGGACGGGGGAGTGCTCAAGTCAAGCGACTTCTCAAGGCTGAGCGAGGTTCCTGACGGAAGGATAGGCCTCCTCCAGTGCAGGCTGGCCATGACCGGTTCAAAAACCTTTACACAGCCCTTCGTTAACGAGTTAGCCCTCGTCCACAACGGCGAAATCTACAATCACACTCAGATTCGGGCGTTCCTTGAGGGAAAGGGCGTTTCCTTTGAGAGCGACGTTGACACTGAGGTAATACTTCGCCTAATCGAGTTTTTGAAGGAGAGGGGTTTGAGCTTCCCCCACGCGGTTAAAGAAGCCATGCACTGGCTTGAAGGTGACTACGCGGTGGCTTTCTCAGACGGGGAGAGGATTTACCTGTTCAGGGACCCGGTTGGAGTTAGGCCCCTCTACTTCTCGCCCAACGGCTTCTTCGCCAGCGAGAAGAAGGTTCTCTGGGCGATTGGGGAGAAAGCGATTCCGGTCGAGCCCGGCGAGCTCGTCGTTCTGGGAGATGGAGTCCGGCGCGCGAGGCTGTTCTCACTGGAGTGCCTGAAGGGAAAGCCCCTTCCTGGGGAGAGCGTTCTGAAGGGACTCGAAAACGTCCTTGACTACGCGGTGAAGCTCAGGAGTGCCCAGAGGACTGGAATCCTCTTCTCCGGCGGGCTCGACAGCACGCTCATTGCCCACCTCACGTCGAAGCACTCAGACCTCGTCCTTTATACTGCCGGAACCGAGGACAGTCCGGATTTGGAGTGGGCGAGGAGGGTTTCCGACCACTTCGGCTGGGAGCTGAGGGAGAGGATTTTCGACTTGGACGACGTGGAAGAAGCCGTCAGGAGGGTCATCTTTGCCATTGAAGAGCCGAACCCGATGAACCTGGCGATAGGAATCCCCCTCCACTTCGCCACAGAGCTTGCCAAAAGGGACGGTGTAAAGGTTCTCCTGAGCGGGCAGGGAGCGGACGAGCTCTTCGGGGGCTACGCGAAGTACATCGAGAGGCCCGAACTCATGTGGGAGGACCTGCTCAGCATAGCCGAGCGGAACCTCGCGCGCGACGACAAGATAGCGATGCTCAACGGGGTCGAAGGGCGCTTCCCCTTCCTCTCGCTTCCCGTGGTTGGCATAGCCCTGAGAACTCCGGGCGAGCTCAAGATAGCAGGAGGGGAGAGGAAGGTAATCCTCAGGAGGCTCGCTTTAAGGCTCGGAGTCCCTGAGTGGATAGCAAACCGGGAGAAGAAGGCCATGCAGTATGGTAGCAGAGCTCAAAAGCTCCTCGAAAAGCTCGCGAATAGAGAAGGGCTCTCGCTGAGAGAATTTACCGAAAGGCTCTTTCGTGAGACATTTCCAAACGCTTTTTAACCCCTTTTCCAATCCCGACACATGAGAATCCTCATGGTCGGCCACTATCCCCCTCACGGCGGGGGAGTTGCGAGGCACCTTGACAACCTCGTCAGGGAGTTGAGAAAGAGACACGAGGTTCACGTTCTCACCTATGGCCCGGTCAAGCCGAGGGACTTCGAGAGAAATTTAGTTCACCAAGTTAGGGTTCCGCCGGTTTACGGGCTGAGGGGGACGAGCTTCGCATTCCTCGGCGCGAGGAAGATAGTTCGGCTCCACAGGCGCTTCAGGTTTGACATAATTCACACCCACTTCGTTGGAACGACCAGCTTCGCCGGGGTTCTAGCGAAGGAGAGGCTTAACCTTCCGCTCGTCGTTACCGCCCACGGAAGCGATTTGGAGCACACCGCAAAGCTGACGCTTGGGGGGCTTTACGTTAGAAAAAGCCTCGAGGGGGCGGACGCCGTTATAACGGTCAGCCACTACCTCGCCAAACTTGCCCAGAGACTTGGGGCAAAAAACGTCAGGGTAATCCCCAACGGCGTCGAAGAGATGGAAGAAATCCCGGCGGAGAGGAGATACATCACCTTCATCGGGGCGCTCAGGGAGTACAAGTCGCCCGAAACCTTCATCGAGCTCGCGAGGCACTTTCCGGGGGAAGAGTTCCTCGTCGTTGGCGACGGCCCGCTGAGGAAGGGGCTTGAAGAGAAAGCCCCGGGCAACATCCGCTTCCTTGGATACAGGAGGGACGTGAACAGAATCCTGTCAGAGAGCAGGTTGCTCGTTCTCCCCTCGAGGAGGGAAGGTTTTGGACTCGTGATTCTGGAGGCAAACTCCCTCGGTGTTCCGGCCGTTGGAAGGCGAGTGAGTGCTATTCCAGAGCTGATACGTAAGGGGAAGAACGGGCTGACCTTTGAAAGCTTTGACGGGCTCGTCGAGGCCGTTAGAACGCTCCTCGAGCCGAAGGTGAACCGAAAGGCCGGAGCAATCGGAAGGCGCGTCGCCCGGTTCTACACGTGGGATAGAGTCGCGAGGGAGGTTGAAGCCCTTTACGAGTCCCTCACGGGATAGGTTTTTAACGGCTTTTTTAGGGATTTCCAAGGGTGAGAGCATGACGATTGTAATAAACATGCGAGACGGTCTGGATGATAGGAAGATTAAGGTCGCCGGGAGGCTCATCATAGAGGGAAAGCTCGTTGCCTTTCCGACCGAGACGGTTTACGGACTCGGTGCAGATGCACTGAACGAAAACGCCGTGAGGAGGATTTTCGAGGCCAAGGGCAGGCCTGCCGACAACCCGCTCATCGTCCACATCGCAGACTTCAACGACCTGAAGAAGCTCGCGAGGGAGATTCCAGAGGAGGCCAGACTTTTGGCAGAGAAGTTCTGGCCGGGACCTCTAACCCTCGTCCTGCCGAAGAGGGAAGAAGTTCCGCTCGTTACTACCGGTGGACTCGACACCGTTGCCGTAAGAATGCCGGCCCACCCTATAGCGCTCGCACTGATAAGGGCCAGCACACCTATCGCGGCACCTTCCGCCAACATCAGCGGGAAGCCAAGTCCAACCCTGGCGGAGCACGTGGTTGATGACTTCTACGGCAGGATAGAGGCGATAATCGACGGCGGACCAACGTGGGTAGGTGTCGAGTCAACGGTTATAGACCTCAGTTCCGAGAGGCCGACGCTCCTCAGGCCCGGTGGGTTGCCCCTTGAGGAGATTGAGAAGGTCATCGGCCCAGTCGAGATTCACCCGGCCGTTAAGGGAAAGGCCGTTGACCTCGCGAGGGCGCCGGGAATGAAGTACAGGCACTACTCACCGAACGCCCCGGTTGTGGTGGTTGAGGGGCCGAGGGATAAGGTTAGAGAAAAGATTGAGGAACTCGTTACGGAGTACCGCTCGAAGGGCTACCGCGTGGGAGTAATGGCCACCGAAGAGTTCGAGGCCGACGAGTTCTTCCACCTTGGGGAAACCGTTGAGGACGTTGCCAAGAACCTGTTTAGGGCCCTTAGGGAGCTCGACAGGCGCGGAGTTGACGTTATAATCGCCGAGGGAGTTGAAGAGCGGGGTTTGGGCTTAGCTGTAATGAACAGGCTGAGAAAGGCTTCGGGTTACCGAATAATTCGCGCTTAGGCAACGCTTAAATATTGCTTTCGATTAAATCAACCCGATTCGAGTGGGCGGGGTGAGGACTTTGATTTCGCCGGGTATTGACTCTTCACCTGAAGAACTTGAGGAGCTCGGGTTCAAATACGTAGATGAGGGTAAAGCCAAAGAAGGGCTTAAACTAATCCTTCGGGCGGCCAAGGGGTACGAGGCGAGAGGAGATAAGGAGAACGCCGCGAGACTGTACCGTTATTTGGGATACTTCCTCGCCAAGCGGGCTGGAATCGAGAAGGCCAGGCCCTCTCTCCTCAAAAGCGCTTACCTCTACATAGACCTCATCGAGGAAGAGATTTCCAAGCCCGAGGTGGACATAGACGTCCTCGACGATTACTGCTTCAGCGTTCTTGAGGTCTTCGCTACCCTCAACGACACCCGCTTACTTGGCAAGTACGCACTGGAGTTCGCCAGCATCTACGAGGACCTCGGGAACTCCTACGAGGAGGCGAGCGACATACCACTCGCAATAAGAGCCTACGAGTCAGCGTTCCGATATTACAGGCTGGCGGGCTCTGAAGAAGAGGCAAGAAAGGTTGCGGAGAAACTTATAAGCCTCTACGGCCAGATTGCCGAGGCAAAACTCGGAGAAGGGGACGCAGGCGCGGCGGCAGATGCATTTTACGAACTGGCGCGCTACACGAAGGTAATATTCGGTTACGACGCCCACTTCAAGGAGATGATGGATACTGCCGCGAAGAACTACGAGAGGGCAAGCAAGCTGGCATACTCTGAGGGCGACCTCGACGGAACCACAAGCTACCTCGTTAAGGCCCAGTACGCTTATTTATTGGCCGGAAACAGCGGAAGGGCAAAGCTGATAGGCATCAACACCATCAGGATGCTCAACCAGGTCGTCAGCGCTCACCGCGCGTCCGGGAACGATAAAATGGCCTCCCACAAGCTCATGGAGGCCACCGAGGCACTGATAGGCGTTGGAAAGGTTGAGGAAGCAATGAACGCCTACAAGAGCGCCCTTGAACTGATGAGCGGACTTCACCACAGAACCCGCGTGAGGCTCGCGGTTGCGAAGGTCTACGCCTCTCAGAAAGGCTCCGCGGAGGTTCTTGATGAAGTTGACGTGGTTGAGTTCCATCTGAAGAAGAACAACCTCCCCAAGGCCTTTGAGGTCGCTGACAAGATACTAGAAAAGAGAGACGAGCTGGCGGAGATAAGAAAGAAAATACTCGAGGCAGAGGGCATCACTGAGTTCTGAGCTCGGCCCTCGGAATCGGGACGTGGTAGGGAAGGCGCATCTCCTTTGCTATTACTGTCAGCATCGGAGTGAGCTCCATTGAGAGGAAGTTAACGACCTCAACGAGCAGAACGGAGTCCAGTTTCTTTTCGTCTTCCCATGCTGTAAGTATGTCATCAATCTTGTCCTTCTGGGGAGGCATGTAGAGTATTGCCCCTTTCACAGAGGCCCTGGCAATCTGAGGATTGTACTCGACCTGGAAGTCGAAAAGAACCTCGATTCCGTTCATCTTCCCGGTAGGAGTCCTTATTTCACCGAGGCGAAGTTCCTCGATTTTCGGGGAGAGCTTGACCTCAATCTGTCCCGGGGGGATGTTCGACGTCAGCTTTTCCATCTCAACCTTCGTTATGTTGTAGCCCAACACCGGCATCTCCTTTCACCACCCCGAAGTCAACAGAGTTGTATAAAACGATATCGGTAGGCCTTTAAAAGTTCCCGCCGAAGTTGCACCGATGCCGAGGGAAAAGGTTGTCCGTGTCTGGGACGAGAGGGAAGTTGTGTATACTCCCAAGAGGTGGCGCTACCTCTGGGAGAAGCGCGAGAAGGCACTCAAGATTATGGAGCGTTTAGCCCAGTTTGACCCCTTGCTCTACGGGAGCGTCGCAAGGGGTGACGTGAGACGAGACAGCGACATAGACATATTCATCCCGATTAAGGTTCCGAGCTACCTCATAGAGCTGGCCCTGGAAGGTCTCGTGAGGAGAAGGAAGATAGTCATGGCAACTCCCTGGCACCTGATAAAGGGAGTTATCGAGATTGACGAAGAAACGACCGTGACGTTTCCACTCATCGAGCCGACCGACAGGGAGCTGGACTTCTACCGCTGGGGAGGGGCCGTTGATTTGTGGGGCGTCAAGACGAAGGAGCGCGTTCCGGGCGTCAATAAGAAGCTGATTTTGATAATTCCCACCGAGAGGGGCCACATCGAGAGCGAAGTTGTTGGAAGGGAAAGTGAAGTCGCCAAAATCCTCGGCGTGAGCGTTGAGGTCGTTACCGAGCGCGTGCACGTCCTCACGAGGAGGGACGCGATTGGAAGGACTGGCATCTACCTCAACGAAGAGGTTCCTGACTGGATGACCTTCGAGGAGGCCCTGAAAATCATCGCCGACCGCGACCCGAACGTCAGGAGGAAGGTGCGAGAGCGGGGAGGAGTTTAGCGCAGAAGCCACTCGTAGAGCGGGACGACTTCAATCCGTTTTCCATTCACCTCAACGCTCTCCTTATCCGCGAATGTAACGACCGTGAGCCTCTCGGCGTCGATTCTTTTCACCGCCTTCGCGAGCGCCCCAAGCTCACGCTCCCTGTTTAGTGGGTGGAGTTCGTAGCTAACCTGAATAAGCTCGTCTCCAGCGAGGAAATCCACCTCCCAGCTATCACCGGGGACGTAGAACAAATCCTCCCCCGGCTCAAAGCCCCTCCTGAGGAGCTCGACCATAACGAGGTTTTCGAGCAACCTTCCCCTGTCTCGGACCCCCATAATCCTGAGCAAGCCGTTGTCAACGAGGTAAGGCTTGAAGCCGAGCAGTTCGGCCTTCTTGTATGACTTCACGTGGGGAGGAAGGCGGAACATGATGAGTGCATCGCTCAGGTATTCAAGGTAATCCGCAACAGTGCCCTTGCCTATCGAGATTCCGAGGCTCTTCATTGTCGAATACGCTTTTGTGAGCGTGAGGTGGCTTGAGCGAGCGAGGATTTTGAGGAGCAAACGTAAAGCGGAGACGTTCCTGACCTCCCAGCGCTCCACGATGTCGCGGTATATCGCAAGGTCGAGGATTCCCTTCAGGACTTCAATCCTCATGTGGGGGTTGAGGACTGCCTCTGGGTAGCCTCCCCACTCCAGGTACTCCCCAAGAAGCGCCCTGAGACGGGCCTTTTCGGCGCTCGAAAGGTAGCGCTTGAACTGGAATCCCCTGGCCTTCAGAAACTCACGGAAAGAGAAGGGAAAGACACGAACCGCTATGGAACGCCCCCTCAGCTGGGTCGCTATCTCTTTCGAAAGGAGCTTTGAGGAAGAGCCGGAGACAAAGACCCTGTGGCCTGTGTCAAGAAGATATCGAACGAAGCGCTCCCAGCCCTTAACGGCTTGAACCTCATCGAGGAAGAGGTAGAACTTTTCTCCTCCCATCTCCCTCAGAACTTCGAGCAGGGTCATCAGGTCATCAAGGGAAGCTCCAACAAGCCTTGGGTCCTCGAGGTTCACGTAGGCGATGCCCTCCTCTGGGACGTCCTCGGACTTAAGCCTCTCCATAATCTGGCGCATGAGGTAGGTCTTCCCTACCCTCCTCGGCCCGATTATCGCCACCGCCATCTGGGTGTTGGGAATCTTTACCTCGATTTCTCGCTCTATGCCCTCGAAGGGAAGCGAACGGTAATCGAGAACGACCTCGGCCCAGGTTTCCCTCTCAATCATGACTCATCATGGACTACATACAGTACAACCCTTTATAAACCCTTGTACTACACACAGTCCAAGAAGCGAGGGACTATGAGCAAACAAAAAGGAGAAAGGAACTCATTCTCCACAGCACTTCTCCTTCATGCTCGCGGGCAGAATCTCCTTGAAGCCCGTGTACTTCCAGAGGGCCTTCGGGAGCTTGACAATGCCTTCCTCCGTCTGGTGGTTCTCGAGTATGGCGACGATGGCCCTCGACGTCGCGATAGCAGTTGAGTTGAGAGTGTGGACGAACTTCGGTTTCTCGTGGGTCTTGTCACGGAAGCGGATGTTCAAGCGCCTCGCCTGCCAGTCGGTACAGTTGCTGGCGGAGACGACCTCCCTGAACTTGCCCTGGCCTGCCATCCAGGCCTCGATGTCGTACTTCTTGGCCGCTACGTAGCCCAAGTCGCCGGTGCAGATGTTGACAACCCTGTAAGGAATCTCAAGCTCCTGGAATATCTCCTCGGCGTTCGCTATGATTTTCTCGTGCCACTCCCAGCTCTCTTCAGGCCTCGAATAGACGAACTGCTCTACCTTGTGGAACTGGTGCACCCTGAAGATTCCCTTCGTGTCCTTTCCCGCGGTTCCGGCCTCCTTACGGAAGCAGGGGCTAACGCCGACGTAGAGGAGCGGTAAGTCCTTACCGTCGAGGATTTCGTTGGCGTGCATTCCGGCGAGCGGGTGCTCGGCGGTGGGAATGAGGTACAAATCCTCGCCCTCGACCTTGTAGATGACGTCCTCGAAGTCCTCGAAGGTGGTAGCGCCTTCCTCGACGAAGCGGCGCACCATGTAGGGCGGAATTACAGGGGTGAAGCCCTTCTCGATGAGCTTGTCAAGGGCGAAGCGGATTAAAGCCAAATCCAGTATGACCAGTTCGTTGAGGAGGTAGTAGAACCTCGCACCGCTCACCTTCGCGGCCCTCTCAAGGTCTGCACCGCGGAGGAGCTCGAGCATATCAACGTGGAGCCTCGGCCTCCAGCTCAAAAGCTCGTACTCCATCTTTCCAAGGCTCTGCTCCTTAAAGCTTTCGAGGAAGCCCTCCCAGACCTTGGCCTTGCCCCAGAACCTTATTGGAACGTTCTCGCTGTCGTCCTTGCCTATGGGAACGCTCTCGTGGGTGATGTTGGGCAGGCGCCAGAGGTAGTAGTCGATTTTCTTCCTCAGCTCTTCAACTTCCTTCTCAAGCTCCTCAATCTGCTTCACTATCTCGTTGCTCCTCGCGAGGAGGTCGTCTATTGGCTCCCCAGCCTTCTTGCGCTTGCCTATCTGTACGGCAAGCTGGTTGCGCTCCTTTCTGAGCTGGTTGATTTTCTTCAGGTTCTCGCGCCACTTCCTGTCGAGTTCGAGGATTTCGTCAATCCATTTGACCTTCTCGGTTTCGCCCCTCTTGATGAGGTCCTTCTTGACGACCTCGGGCTTTTCGCGGATGAGCTTTATGTCGAGCATAGCCAACACCTAATCAAAGAACGGGGAGGCCTTTAAAAAAGGTTTCCTAAGCTACACAACCACCTACACAAAAGCGCTATAAGAGCGCGCGCCGAAGTCCTCAGAGGGGCCGGCGCGATGAAGGTAGCTTACTCGTCGCTTCTCCACAGGTACGAGCGCCTCTACGAGAGGGCCCTTGAGGAGGGCAACGCGGGAAAGGCGCGTTTCTTCGCCCTCCAGTGCGCCGGCCTCTTGAGAAAGCTCGCATCCGAGGAGTTGCAGTTCTCACATTACTACCTCAAGCTGGCTGAGGACTGGGAAAGGAAGGCAGAGAACGTCGAGGTGGACGTTAAAAAGCGCTCGAACGGGGTTGAGAGGCTAATTACTACCTCCAACGTAACCTGGGAGGACGTCGGCGGGCTGAAGGAAGCCAAAAAGCTCCTCGCCCAGGCCGTCGGAATGACGATGGCGAAGGTTCCCGGAAACTTCAAGCCCTGGAAAGGTATCCTCCTCTTCGGCCCGCCCGGAACGGGAAAGACACTCCTCGCAAAGGCCCTCGCCGGTAGTATGAAGGCCACCTTTATCGGCGTCAAGGTCAGCGATGTCCTCAGCAAGTACTTCGGCGAGTCGAGCAAGATAGCGTCGTCAATCTACGCCCTCGCGAGGCAGAAGGCTCCAAGCGTCGTTTTCATCGACGAGTTTGATGCGCTCGCAATGAAGCGTTCCTCGATGGAGGACGCCGGCAGGAGGCTCCTGGGCACGATTTTGGCCGAGATGGATGGCTTTCAGGACTCCGGGAGGGTAATCACGCTCGCTTCGACCAACGCACCCTGGGACCTCGACGAAGCCATGTTATCCCGCTTCCCGCTTAGGATTTACGTGCCGTTGCCGGATGAGGAAGGCGCACGAGAAATCTTCGCGATTCACCTGCGGGGGCTTCCCCTGAGGGTAACGCTGGAATCCCTGGCTAGGGTAGCGGTAAGAAGGCTCTACTCGGGAAGGGAGATAGCTAACGCCTGCACCTTCGCGGTTCTCCACATGCTGGAGGAGATGAACCCCGAGCTGAGCGACCCCCTAAAGGTGGGCTCGATAGCGGGGAAGGAACTCACGATAAGGCCCCTTGAGGCAAAGGACTTCCGCTACGCGTTCAAAAGGGTAAAGAGTCCCATCAGGAGGGAACTGCTGAAGAAATACGAAAAGTGGGCGAGGGAGTACGGCGTTTAGCCAAAGAATGTAACCTCAACCTCTTCCCCGGCCTCTAATATCTCCACGTTCTCGGGAACCTCGATGAAGCCGTCCGCATCGATAAAGCTCGTGACGGCACCGCTTCCCTTGAGTATTGGAACTGCCTTATCACTCTCAATCCTCACCGGGAGGAACTGCCTCCTGCCCTTTACCGAGAAGACCTTGTGGGCAAGCCTCTTTTTGACCTTCCTGACCTCTCTCTCCCTTCCGATGAGCCTTCTCAGGAGCGGGGCGACGAGCAGGGTGAAGTTCGTCAGACAGCTCGTGGGATAACCGGGCAGACCGAAGACCGGTTTTCCGTCTATCAAGCCGATTATCGTCGGCTTTCCTGGCTGAATCGCTATGCCGTGGATTTTGACCTCGCCGAGCTCCTCGATTATCGAGCTGGTCAAATCCCTTATCCCACCGCTCGCGCCACCGCTGAGGAGCACGATGTCACAGCACTCAACACCCTTCTCTATCAGGGCCTTCAGGCTCTCGCGGTCGTCCCTGGCTATGCCGAGGAAAACCGCCTCACCTCCAAGCTCCCTGACGGCGTCGGCTATTGCCCTTCCATTGATGTCGTAAATCTGGCCCGGCCTTAGCTCCTCGCCCGGGAGAACGAGTTCGTTTCCGGTGCTTATGACGGCAACCTTCGGTTTCCTGAAGACGGGAACCTCTGCCAAACCAACGGCAGATAGAAGGGCCGTCTCCTTGAAGCCGAGCCTCGTCCCGCGCTTCAGGAGGGGCTTGCCGGCAGGTATGTCGGCTCCGGCCTTCATGACACCGAGACCAGGATAGGCGGGCTTGTAGATGATTACCTCGTCGCTGTCCCTGTCAACGTCCTCGAACTGTATCACCGCGTCGGCGCCCTTCGGGAGGGGCGCTCCGGTGGAGATGTAGACGCTCTCGCCGGGCCTCAGCTCGAAGTCGGGATAGTCACCTGCGTTCACCTCGCCGATTACCTTGAGCCTGACGGGCTCGCTCTCGCTCGCCATGAAGGTGTCCTCTGCCCTAATCGCGTAGCCGTCAACGGTGGCCCTGTCAAAGGGGGGCACGTTTATCGGCGAAACGATATCCTCTGCAAGAACCCTGCCGAGGGCCTCAGAAATAGGAACCCTCTCGACTTCCGGTTCGAGCGGGAAGGAGTCTATGACCTCAAGGGCCTTTTCAAGGGGCACGACTTTGAGGAACGCCATTCTATCACCGGGAGAAAAGAAAAGCCTTGGCGTATAAATGGGTTGCGTAAACGAGAACGTTTAACCGGAAAGCTCACCACTCGTCCTCATCTTCCCAGTCTTCGTCCTCCCACTCTTCCTCCCAGTCCTCGTCCTCCCACTCCTCCAGCTCGAACTCCTCGTCGAGGAACTCCTCTTCTTCATCTATCACTTTCTTCTTCTTGGGTGGCTCCATACCCTCCCCTCGCCCGGAATTTAGTTCAATGACCTATAAACTTTATTCCAAAAGTTTAAAAGGCTTGAACGCTCCCGATGGGATTTCGAAAAAGGTTTATATCCCCGTGAGAAGTGGAGACCATGAGGGTTGCGATTGTCACAGGAGACGCGCGGGTCTACTACACCGCAACAAAGGTCCTGAAGGAGTACCGAATCCCCTTCCTGAGCCTGCGCGTTGGCGAGAGGATTCCCTACGACGTTGAGGTCGTCCTGACGGGTGAGAGGGATAAGGTGGACTTCCCGGTTAAGGTCATCGTTCACGACGAGAACTTCATAGACGAACTCCTCGCGAAGCTCGAAGGGAGGGAGAGGTTTAAGAACGTCTTCATCGCAATAGACCCCGGAGCGAGACCCGGTTTGAGCGTGGTGGCTGATGGGAGGGTTATAGAGGTCCACCGCCTTGGGAGTCCGAGGGACGTTGAAATCGTTGTTGACCTGCTTGAGAAGTACCCAGGTGCGAGGATAAAAATCGGCCACGGCGCCAAAAGGCACAGGACGATGACCCTCAAGGCCCTCGGCGAGATGCTCGGCTACGATTACCCGATAATCGTCGTCAACGAGTTCAGAACGACGCCAAAAGTTGGAGGAATCGAAAGCTCCTCGGTCGTTGATATAGTTGCGTCAATCAACATCGGCCTGAGGGGCGGAAGGGAAACGACGATAGGGGAGCTCCTTGAGGTAAAAGAACCCACGAAAAGGGAAATCGAGGATATTAAGAGGAGGAGTAGGGAGCTGAGCGGTAACATAACAATCCCCTCAAGCCTCGCAAGGGAGGTTGCCCTCGGGAACCTGACCCTTGAGGAGGCGATTGAACTTCACAGGAGGCGTTCAAGATGATATTCGGAGGAAAAGAAGAGAAAGTTGAGGAGATTAAGCTCCGGGTTGCCGAGGCCCTGAAAAGGGATGTCGGCAGGGGAATAGTTCGCTTTGACAGGAAGTACCAAAGGCAACTCGGTGTTGAACCGGGCGACATCGTCGAGCTCGTCGGCGAGAGGACGACAGCAGCGATAGTGGCGAATCCGCACCCGGACGACAGGGGACTCGACATAATCAGGATGGACGGCTACATCAGGAGGAACGCGGGGGTGAGCATAGGCGACTACGTGACGGTTAGAAGGGCCGAAGTCCAGGAGGCGAAGAAAGTAGTGCTTGCACCGGCCCAGAAGGGAGTATTCATCCAGATTCCCGGCGATTTGGTCAAGCAGAACCTCCTCGGCAGGCCCGTCGTCAAGGGCGACCTCCTAGTTGCAAGCAACAGGAACGAGACCTACTACGGCGGCTCCCCCTTCGACGACCTCCTGCGCGGTCTCTTCGAGGCAATGCCCCTCGGTTTCGGCGAGCTCAAGTTCGTGGTTGTAAACACTGTTCCCAAGGGAATAGTTCAAATAACCTACAACACCGAAGTGGAGGTTCTCCCGCAGGCGGTTGAAGTTCGCGAGGAGAGCATTCCGGAGGTCACCTACGAGGACATAGGTGGCTTAAGCGACGCGATTCAGAAGATTCGCGAGATGGTCGAGCTTCCCCTCAAGCACCCGGAGCTCTTCGAAAGGCTTGGTATCGAGCCGCCGAAGGGCGTCCTGCTCTACGGCCCACCGGGAACGGGTAAGACTCTCCTGGCCAAGGCCGTAGCGAACGAGGCAAACGCCCACTTCATAGCCATCAACGGTCCAGAAATAATGAGCAAGTTCTACGGCGAAAGTGAGGAGCGCCTAAGGGAGATTTTCAAAGAGGCCGAGGAGAACGCCCCGAGCATAATCTTCATCGATGAGATTGATGCAATAGCTCCGAAGAGGGAGGAAGTCGTTGGAGAGGTCGAGAAGAGGGTTGTTTCACAGCTTCTAACGCTGATGGACGGTCTGAAGAGCAGGGGCAAGGTCATAGTCATCGCCGCAACCAACAGGCCCGACGCCATTGACCCCGCGCTTAGGAGACCTGGGCGCTTTGACAGGGAGATTGAGGTTGGCGTTCCCGACAAGCAGGGCAGAAAGGAGATACTCCAGATACACACCAGGGGAATGCCCCTTGAACCGGACTACGACAAGGCCACCGTCCTCAGGATTCTGAGGGAAATGAAGTCCAAAGGCTCCTTCGATGAGAAAAAGCTTGAATCGCTGATTCGCAGGGTTGAGGAGGCAAGGGACGAAGGGGAGGCCAAGGAGGCCCTCAAGAGCGAGGGCGAAATCTACGCTGAAGTGAGAAGCAGGCTCATCGACAAGATGCTCGAGGAGATTGCCGACAAGACGCACGGCTTCGTTGGAGCGGACCTCGCGGCCCTCGCAAGGGAAGCCGCTATGGTCGTCCTGAGGAGGCTGATAAACGAGGGCAAGATAAGCCCCGAGCAGGAGAAGATACCGCCGGAGGTCCTTCAGGAGCTCCGCGTCAGGAAGGAGGACTTCTACGAGGCCCTCAAGATGGTCGAGCCGTCAGCGCTCAGGGAGGTCCTCCTCGAGGTGCCAAACGTCCGCTGGGAGGACATCGGAGGCCTTGAGGATGTCAAGCAGGAGCTCCGCGAGGCAGTAGAGTGGCCACTCAAGTACCCAAAGGCGTTCGAGAGGCTCGGCATAACGCCCCCAAGGGGCATACTCCTCTACGGTCCGCCGGGAACCGGTAAGACCCTCCTCGCGAAGGCAGTAGCGAACGAGAGCGAGGCCAACTTCATCGGAATCCGCGGGCCAGAAGTTCTGAGCAAGTGGGTCGGCGAGAGCGAGAAGAGAATAAGGGAGATATTCAGGAAGGCTCGCCAGGCCGCTCCGACGGTGATATTCATCGACGAGATTGACGCGATAGCGCCCGCGAGAGGAGCGGAGGGCGACCGTGTTACGGACAGGCTCATCAACCAGCTCCTCACCGAGATGGACGGCATAGAGCGGAACAGCGGTGTCGTCGTCATCGGTGCCACCAACAGGCCGGACATCATCGACCCGGCCCTGCTCAGGCCAGGAAGATTCGATAGGCTCGTGCTCGTCCCGGCGCCCGACGAGAAAGCGAGACTGGAGATACTGAAGGTCCACACGAGGCGCGTCCCCCTCGCGAAGGACGTCAACCTTGCCGAACTCGCCAAGAAAACAGAGGGTTACTCTGGAGCTGACTTAGAGGCGCTGGTCAGGGAAGCCGCATTAATAGCGATGCGCAGGGTCATGCGCGAACTTCCGAGCGAGCTCGTTGAGAGCGAGAGCGAGGAGTTCCTTGAAAGGTTAAAGGTTTCGAGGAGGGACTTCGAGGAGGCCATGAAGAAAGTCAAGCCCAGCATAACGCCATACATGATTGAGTACTACAAGAACTTCGAAGAGGGCAGGAAGCGGAGACATGAGAAGGAGCGCGGAGGCGTGGACTACTACACCTTCTGACCTTTTTACAACCGGAAGTTTTTCTAACTTCTTTTTCTCCAAAAAAGGTTAATGATTTAAGGACTTTCCAACCATAATGAATAACGATGCATTCGGTTAAATTACTCAGAAGGGCTCTATCAGGCGTTCTAATTGCAGTGCTACTCATTGGGTTAAGCTTGGCTGTGCCGGACATTAGTGTGAAGGTTCAGCCCCTCGGCTTAGGAGAATGCCAAGTTAAGAGCCCTGTTACGTGGGCGACGATTACCCTTTACTGGTCAAAATCAGGGGGAATTATTCAAACGTGGACGCTCACTGGCGCCTCCGTTGTTTTCTCCAATGATGTCCATGGAGAGTTCAATTTTACGGTTCAGATTAAAATCCAGGGGTACCGTTCATTTGGGGACTCTACCCCAACCACTGACATAGTCAAGGGTACTTTTTCAACAAACTCGGGTATCTCAGCGGGGGCAGTGTATCGGCTCACGTTGAACGCCAGTCCTAACTATGCAGTGTCCCCATTCTTTAATCTCCCAGAACCGGAAATTGTTAATGCTATAGGAACTGTAGCTGGCGGGACTGCTTTGTGTCCGGGAGAGATTTCCCTTGTATCCGAGGGAATCGGCACTGGTTCAACGAGCTACTCGCCACCTCCACTGAACGTCAGCGAGATTAGAATAACTGTAAACAACACTGGAAATCCAGAACTGAGAAACTACGTGATTAACTTCACAGTTTCTCCATCGTGCATTCCGGACCTCTCCAAGGTTTACGTAACGGATTCCTCCGGGAAACAGCTGTATTTCTGGGCGTTCAACGATTCAACCAATGGAAAAATATGGTTCTGGGTGAACTACACCGTGCCAGCTAACTCCGTGCGGGAGATAATGATACACCTCAACGGGACGGGAACAAGTCAGTACTTCAACCCGAACAGAGTGTTCTGGTACTTTAACGATATCACTCTTTCAATACAGGGAGGCCTTCTCTCAGGGAATATCTACGTCCTCGATTATCCTGTTTCCAACTTCTTGAACGCAGGTTATGATGGGTATGCAGTAGACACAAACGCTACTTTGGGCAAACCGTCATTGGGCAGTATAGTCCTCCCTACATGGCTTGGGCCCTATTTCATATCGGTTGTAGATGACGCCGGATACTACTATGGCCTGGGGGCCACGGGAAACGATTCAATCTATGTAGTTGAGGGAAGCGCACCGGACAGAGTTAACAACGGTGGAGCCCCAGTAGGAACGTTACCCTCATGGGGACCTGGCGTTTATTCCATTGTCAATTACATTTACAATGCCGGAGTGCACACGAGGTTGTACTTTGAGCTGTCCGAGTTTATTGCTGGATACTGGACCGGTAGCCAAACTTTAGCAAGGTATTTCATGTTAGGACAGCGGTATGGGGGACCAAGCGTATATGAATGGGTAGGGGTAAGGCCAATTGCATATCCCGCACCAAGGGTTATAGTCCCATCTGACTGTGGGGCGAGTATCGGAGGTGGGGAATACACTTTCACCCTCTATTTCCGCCCCTGATACCACTTCACCGTCTTCTTGAGTCCCTCTTCGAGGCTCCACTTCGGCTCGAAGCCGAGCTTTTTGATTTCAGTTATGTCTGCGAGGCTGTGTCTAATATCCCCTGGTCTGGGCTTGTCGAAGATTATCGAGCTCGTCGTCCCGGTTATCTCGATGATTTTCATCGCGAGTTCGAGGATGCTCGTCTGCTTTCCTGTTGCAACGTTGAAGACCCTTCCGTTGGCACGCTTGCTCTCGGCAACGAGAAGGTTTCCCCTAACGACATCCTTCACGTAAATAAAATCCCTCGTCTGCTTGCCGTCGCCGAAGATTACGAGGGGCTCCCCGGCCAGGGCCCGGTTTATGAAGATGCTTATCACTCCCGCGTACTGGTTGGCACTTTGCCTCGGCCCAAAGACGTTGAAGTAGCGGAGAGAAACCACGGGCAGACCGTAGAGCTCGTGGTAAACGCGAAGGTATTCCTCGGCAGTTGCCTTCGTCACGCCGTAGGGCGAGAGCGGTCTCGGCCGTTCGGTCTCCTTCAGCGGGAGGTT
This sequence comes from Thermococcus sp., assembly GCF_027063845.1. Lineage (GTDB taxonomy): Archaea > Methanobacteriota_B > Thermococci > Thermococcales > Thermococcaceae > Thermococcus. The sequence goes on along the minus strand of NZ_JAMOQU010000009.1, from coordinate 27,099 downwards.
GGGGTTATCGCCGTAAACAGCCGCCGATGATGCAAATATGAGCTTTCCGTGTCCCTCAAGAAGGGCCCTAAGAATGTTGAGGGTTCCGAGAACGTTGACCTCCTCGGTGAAGACTGGGTCACGTATGCTATCGACGACGCTCACCTGGGCCGCCTCGTGGAAGACGTAGTCGGCATTGCTTATCAGCTCGGCTATCGCCTCGTAGTCCCTTACGTCGGCCTTAACCAGCTTCGCCCCGGGCGGAACGTTCTCGGCTTTCCCGGTGTAGAGGTTGTCAATAACGATGACCTCGTTGTCCTTGACCAGCTCCCAGGCTATGTGCGAGCCTATGAAGCCGGCTCCCCCTGTGACTACGATTAACTTGTTCCTCATGTTCAACCCCGGGGGAGTAGAACCGGGCCCCTTAAGTCTCTTTCTCCGAGTAGCTCATCCTGAGCTTCACGGCCTTCATCAGGTCGTCCTTCGTGGGGGGTCTCTCTGGGACGTTTGAGTAAGCATCAACGAGGTCGTTTATGATTATGGCGAGCTTCTCTAGAATATCCTTGCTTTTGTTCCAAGGCGTTGCGTAGCGGAACTCAATAATCTCCGCAAGGTCGTCCAGGGTGAACTCGCAGATTATCTCCTCACTTGGGCACTCGACGAGAAGCAACTTGCCGTTTTCCAGGACAACCCTAACGTTAACCTTTGGGGCCTTCATCATTGGGCATCACATTACTACATTGGGCACCAACGTACTTTAAGATTGTGCTCCGGGACGTTGAAATTCTCAAGACCACCGGCAGGGGATTAACAAATTTCTGTTAATTTCGAAACCATTATAAGGCCCCTATTAACTTAAACATTGGTAAGGAGCCATGCCGAGCTACATCGTTGTTGGCGGTCAATGGGGAGACGAGGGAAAGGGTTCCATCATAGCGTACCTTGCCCTGAAGGACGAGCCCGAAGTCATAGCACGCGGTGGCGTTGGAACGAACGCGGGGCACAGCGTTTTTATCAATGGAAAGAAATACGCGGTAAGACAGCTTCCAACGGGTTTCATGCAAAGGAAGGCGAGGCTTCTCGTCGGAGCCGGCGTCCTCGTTGACCCGGAGGTCTTCTTCCACGAGCTCGAACACCTCAGGGACTTCAACGTCGCTGAGAGGGTTGGGATAGACCACCGCTGCGCGATAATCGAGGAAAAGCACAAGCAACTCGACCGCTCCAACAGCCACCTCCACGAGAAGATAGGGACGACGGGAAGCGGTTGCGGGCCGGCAAACGCCGACAGGGTCATGAGGAAGGCAAAGCTCGCGAGAGATATTCCGGAGCTCGAGCCCTACCTGACGGACGTTGCGGAAGAAGTTAACGACGCGCTCGACGAGGGAAAGCTCGTCCTCATCGAGGGAACCCAGGGCTTCGGGCTGAGCCTCTACTACGGCACTTACCCCTACGTGACCTCCAAGGACACCACAGCCTCCGCCATAGCGAGCGACGTCGGGATAGGCCCGACAAGGGTTGACGACGTTATAGTCGTCTTCAAGAGCTTTCCGACGAGGGTCGGTGCTGGACCTTTTTCGACGGAGATGAGCCAGGAGGAAGCCGAAAAACTTGGCCTCGTCGAGTACGGAACTGTAACTGGAAGGAGAAGGCGCGTCGGCTGGTTCGACTTCGAGTTCGCCCGCTACTCCGCAAGAATCAACGGAGCGACGATGCTCGCTTTGACGATGCTCGACAAGTACGATAAGAACGCCTTCGGCGTAACCGATTACGATAAACTGCCGAGGAAGGCGAAGGAGTTCGTGGAAGAAATAGAGGAGAGGGTTGGGGTCCCCGTCGGGCTCATAAAGACCGGGCCCGAGCTGGAGCACATTATCGACAGGCGAGACGTCATTTGACGGCGTACTTGCCCTCGACCTGGGCCAGCTTGAGCTTTGATGTGATGCCGCTGCTGGGAACGAAGTCGTGCTCGATTAGCTCTCCGGTGAGGGTGTTGTACTTGCCGAAGTAGATTCCCCTCTTTCCGACTCCTTTTATTCCCGCGTAGCCCTCCTCAAGGTTGTGTGCTATCCACTCTACATCTATTGTGTCACCATAGCTCTTCTTTACGAACTCCGTGAAGGCCTTGGTTATGACGCTCTCGATGTACTGGTAGTCGAAGTCAAGGACCTCCCCGCTCGTCCTGTGAACCGTCAGCCTTCCAAAGGCCTTTACACCGGTGAACTCCACCTCCCAGTGGTCGGACAGCTTGAGGCCTTCAATTGAGGGACTCGGCTCAACTTCGCGGATTTTGGAGAGCGCGATTTCCTCAACGACCTCCTTCTTGAGGAAGCGGTCGAGCTCACGGATTTCGCCGGAGCGGGAGACGAATACCTTAACGACGTCCCTGTCGCCCTCAAGCGTGAGCATGAAACCCTCCCCCGACTCCTCGGTGAAGAGGATACTGTAACTACGGTACTTCCTGACCGCGAGTTCAACCGCCACGCTGGAGCCTATCTCAAGGGCCCTCTCAAGAATTTCTCCAGTCTCACCGTCGTATGCCAGGTACGCACGGAGACCGCTGCCCTCGAACTCCGCCCTGACGACCTCATGGTCCATAACCTGACAGGACTTCAGCTCGAGGTCCTTGACGACCTCCAGGATTTCACCGGCGGTCTTCTTAAGGAACTCCTCCGGGGAGCCCAGGTCCCTCGTGTCAACGATTTCGCCCGTCTTCTGGTTGAGTTTCAAGACGAGAACCCTTCCTCCCGCCAGAAGGTCTACGAAGACCGCACTGGGGCGCCTTTCAACGCCTATGACGTGACCATCGCTGTACTTTGAAAGAACGACCTCAAGCATTGCCTCCTCGGTGAGCGCTGGCTGAAATCTCCTAACGCTTCCGCTGTAGGAGTTCAGCTCTATCTCGAAGAGATACCTCTTGGTCCTGCCCCTCATCAAGGTAAAGCGTCCCCTGCGGACGATTTCCAGGGCAAGGGGCTCTTCACCGAGTTCCGCCCTGACGCGCTCCTTAGCCAGCTTAACGAGCTCCTCTTCGCTGAGTGGCTCCCCCTCAGCACTCACGCGACCGACCGTGAAGTCGAAGGAAACCTTTACTGTCCGGGGCCCAATGGAGAACAGAATTTCTGCTCCTTCCGGCACGTAAGCCTTCCTCGAGTGAAGAACCCTCAAGTCAAGCCAACCGCGCCGAGCGGCTTCCTCAACGACGGGCTTCGTTGGGTCTGTTTCCTCTCCGACCTCAACTTCGGTCGCCAGAACTGTTGCAACGTCCTCAAGGAGAACTTTCATCGCAAGTCCCTTGAGCTCGCCGTCAACGTTCAGAACAAGCTTTTTGCCATCATAAAACGCCTTACCACTCTCGTTTTCCCTTGACCACGAGACGACGTAGACAGGTCTGAACTTCAGTTTCAGACCCTCAATCTTGAGCTCCTCCTGTCGAACGCTGAATTTATAAGATACAACCCTCTTAGCTTCGTCCACGAGCTTTTGAGATGAAACGGGCTCCACGAGGGGACCATCGAGGACGAATTCCTTCAGCTGTTCGGGTCTCTCACGCTCGGGAATGAACTTCTCAAGAAGGGTTCGTGGGGGCTCTATGGAGTAGCGATTGAAGGCCTCCGCAAGCCACTCTGGCCCAAGCACAGTAATACCCTCGAGACCGTAGTCAAGCCCGTCGAGGGCTATCAAAACAACCCTGCCGTGCCCGGACAGCGCCTTTTCAAGCCAGTCCCTCCGGGGCTTTCCACGCAACAGTGCAACGGCAAGCGTCTCTTTTCCATGAAATGGGTCTTCTCTTTCCCCCGTGACTATTATGAGGCGCGATTTACCTCTTCTCTTGTATTCCCTTCCGGTTTCATTAAAGCCGGCCCTGCTGAGGAGCTCGGCCAGTCCCTCAACTATGAAATCCTCTGGCGCGAGCAGTATTATCGAAGGTTCCCATGGCATAGTGACTCCCCATAGAGATTGGGATGTGGAGAATAAATAGTTTATGGCCCGTAAAAAAGGGTTAATTATCACCCCGAGTAAGCCCTATCAACGAGCCACCTAACAATTGTCCTATGGAACTCATCCGCCCACTCGGGGTCTTCGAATATCTCATGATAGGCACCTTCGAACTCCTTGAGCGTTTTGTCTTCCACCTTAAGCCCCTCAAAGAGCCTCCTCGCGCCTTCCGGTGGTGTTATAACATCCGCAGTACCAACGAGCAGGAGAACCGGGACTTTTATTCTCCCCACTTCAAGGTGCGCCAGCTCCATGTTAACGAAGATGCTCCTTCCGAGCTTCGCCGAAATCCTGTCGTGGACGAGCGGGTCCTCAACGTACCGTCTCACGGCATCTTTGTTCCTTGAGAGAAGCTCGGGCTTTATGCCGTTGGAGAGAACAAGGCCTGGGATGACCTTTCCAAGGAACTTCGCGAGGGCCACCATAAAGCCAGGCGTCTCGGGGCTCTTGGCGAGGGCAGGAGATGAAGCTATCACCCCCCTAATCCTATCGGGTCTCGTCTCGGCGTATCGAATAACGGTCAAACCGCCGAGGCTGTGGCCGAAGAGGAAGGGCTTCTCACCTAATTCCTCAATTATGGAATCAATTATTTCCATGGCCTCTTCAATGCTCGTGTGACCCCTCTTTCCGGGGCTCTTGCCATGCCCGGGCCAGTCGAAGGTGTAAACGGCAAAGCCGGCCTCGTTGAGCTCCCTAATCAGTCGTCCGTACCTTCCGCTGTGCTCTCCAAGGCCGTGAACGAGAACGACCCAACCGAGCTCAGGTTCGCCGAACTTGGCCCTGTAAACCTCCATCTCAACCACCCAGCCAGACCCGTTTGAGGGGAAGAACGTCAAAATCCTCATCCTCGCTTACTATCGCCTGCAGGCCGTTGTTCTCGATAACCGCAACGTGAAGGGCATCCGAAGGGCGGAGGTTATATTGGAGGATAATTCCCTTGGCTGTTAAATAGTCCTGAAATGTCAGGGGAAGGACTCTAACCGCGGGCAGAACAATGTCGTCTATGAATTCGAGAGTATCCTTGTAAGCTATTCCATACTTGCGCTTTGAGACGTGGATTAGCTCATCGAGAACCAGCACATCCGTGTAGAGCTCATGCTTCTGAGTAAGGTCCGCGTAGAATTCATCGAGCTCATCGGCGATATCCTCTGGAATTCTCGAGTTAAGGTAAACGAAAAGGTTGGTATCAAGGAAGAGCTTCATTCCTCAATCCCCCAGACCTCGTCGAACTCGTCTTCGAGGCTTATCCCTTTGAGCTCTCCAAGCTTGGCGGGTTTAGTACCTTTTCGCTTCTTGTGATACTCCTTGAGCTTTCTTAGGAGTTCCTCTTTGCTCGGCGGCTTTTTGATAACGAGGCCCTCCTCCGTAGGCTCGACTATCACTTCCCCGCCTTCTTTTATACCGTAGGCCTCACGGAAAACCTTGGGGATGACTATCTGCCCCTTGGGGCCAACCTTGAGGCGTATGCTAACCAAAGGTATCACCATGTATAACTCGCGGTTCAACAAAATAAAGCTTTCGAGAGAAAAGAGCTTAGGAGGAAAACGGACTCTCCCTGAGCTTCTCGTTGGTGAAGCGGACAAGCCTTTCGACGTCTTCCCCTATAGTGTCGGGCTCGGGTTTCATGAAAACGTAGAAGACGTTGGTTTTCGGCGTCAGGGAGACGTGCTTGACGTTGTGGGGCCTGGAAAGGTTCTCGACGAGCTCCTTGAGCTTTTCAACGTCCCTCCTCTTTTCGAAGAGGACCTCGTACTCTTTACCGGCTATTTCAATGGTGTCCCTCTGGAGAAAGTCCTCGTTTTCGATTTTCGGTTTTAGCCTGTAGTAGCCCTTCTGGATGAGGTGTGCCTCGCGCCTAATCTCGGCGAAGGGCCTGATTACGAAGTAAATCTTGTCGTGTCTGCTCGTAAGGAGCGCTATCGGGAAGTAAAGGATGCTGTGCCTCGGGAGGAGCGTTAGCGTGTATTCGAACTTCCTTAGGTTGTCGCGGTTCACCTTATAGCTCGCCCTGAAGCCGATGTAGCCGCCGAGCCACACGTAGTCCTTGTCCTCGGGCTTCACCACTTCCTCAATCGAGCGGAGGTAGTGCTGCATAAGTTGCAGATTCAGCTTTCTCCCCTTGTAAAACTGAATCGATGAAACAGCAGCGAGCACCATTATCGCCAGCAACAAACCGGATGTAAGCTCCATTCTTCAACCCCCATTTTATCATTCCTCATTGTTCAGAGGGTAGTACCTCTGAAGGGTTGTGTCATCGAGTATTTCAAGGTATCCCACCTTGTCCTCTAAAACCTTTACCATGTCCCTAACTATCTTCGCCTGAAGGGGCCAGTTCACGGCCATTACAAACGGATGCGGTGGGGTGTGCCTCGCGAAGGCAACGTATATCCTGACCTTGTTTTCAACTTCGTCTATTTCGACCTTCGTTACCAGCCCCTCGTTGACGATGTCCATGTCCGTGAAGGGGTTCTTGACGCTCTTCAGGAGTTCAAGTATCTCCCTCCTTCCCACCTTCAAGTATCATACCTCCGAGTTTCTCAAGCTCCTCAAGGCCCCTCGGCTCCCTCGGGAACATGGGGACTTTTATTATCTCGACGTTCGGGAACTTCTTGGGAATTTCCTCGAGCACCTTCCTCTGCGCCTCAAGCTTTACTCTTATCTCGGGAATCTCCCGCCCCACGGTTATGACCTTGTTGACAATAACCATGTTGAAGGGAACCTTGAACTTCCTAAGGCTTTCATAGGCCCTCTCGGTCTCGTAAAGGGGGAGCATTTCGGGGTTCATGACCGCTACAACAGACGTCTTGTCTGGGTCCGTTATGACGTCCTCAACGAACTTTATCTCCTCGCGATAGCTCTTTAACTCCCTCATAACGGGGTCCTCTTCCTCCTCCTTCGGAAGGACGAACTCCTGTCCCTCAATCTGGAACTTTTGCTCGCCCTGTATCTTGGCTATCATGCGTCTCCGTTCGAGGATTTTCCGCCTTATCTCTATCAGCTTGTCCGCCCAGATGAGTGAAATCCTCGGCAGGGCCAAAACGCGAAGGGTCAGGCCAGTGGGCGGCGTATCGAAGACTATTATGTCCCACTCCTCACCCCTGCCGAGGATGTTCCTTATGGCCTCGAGGGTGGCGTACTCCTCTATTCCTGGAGAGAATCTCAGGACTTCGAAGTACTTCTCAAGGTTTATCACCGTCAAGTACTTGTACATGTTCTTGAGGTTCGTTTCGAGGTGCTTCAGATAGCTCTGTATCAGCTTCTCCATGTCGAGTTCACTTGCGTAGAGGTTCTCTGCGAGCTCTTTTGGCTCGTCGCTTAGCTTCATCATGAAGACGTCTCCCAGGTTGTGGGCCGGGTCGAGGGAAACTATCAGCGTCTTGTATCCCCTCTTCGCGAGTGCCGTTGCGAGGGCGGCGCTTGTTGTTGTTTTTCCGACACCACCCTTTCCTATGACGAAAATCGTCCTGAACCCCTTCTTTGGAAGGAGGAAGTCCTTCATCTTCACCACCTCAGTCGATGTCAAACATCCCCGCTATTTCCCCGAAGATGTCATCGAGGTTAACGGCCCTTTGTTGCATCACGTATATCTCCCTGACCATGTGAGGCATGAGCCTCACCACGAGCGTGGTTGGTGGACTTGGAATCCCTATGAATGACCCCATTAGAATCAGCGCGAAGACGTTCTCAAGCTCCCTCTCCTCGAACTCTATGTATTCGGTTGACTGATGCTTAAATGCCTCTCCAAAACCCCTGAGAAAGGCTTTTACGTCCTCGATAACCTTCTTTACCATACTCCCACCTCATACACCTATCCAGCCGGTCTTAAGGGAAATATCCTTCGTGCTCTTCTCCTGCATCACGTATAGCTCCCTCACGACGTAGGGCAACAGGCGGTAGGTTAAATCGGTTGGAGGGTGTGGAAGGCCTATGTAGTCACCAAAGAGTATGAGCGCGAAGATGTTCTCCAGCTCCTCTTCCTCCCATTTAATCCCCTGAAGGTAATACAGCTGAAAACCCTTGTGGAACTCCCACAGGACTCTAACTGGGGTTGAAATCCAGTAGAGAAGTTTTCTTACATCCATTCCTTTTTCCTCCGGTAAAGAAATAAAGGGAGAAAGCTCTTCAGGCCTTCGCTACCTCGTACTCCTCTGCTGGCTTCTGCCAGGCAACGTAGAAGTCCCAGGCCAGCAGGAGGTTCAGGAGCAGGCCGATTAGGGTTATCAGTCCGACCGAGTACTTGGTGAAGGCATCGCTTATTCCTGGAACCACCACCACGAGGAACCACCCAAGGGCGAGGGTCACTGTAATCCACAGGAAGAGTGCTGGAATAAGGACGGCCCAGCTCCACTTGCCAGCCCTCTGAACCTTGGTGACCCAGAGGGCAGCGGTCATCATTGCAATGCTCGCGAGCATCTGGTTCATGCCGCTGAAGGCCGGCCAGAGGATGAGCCACTGGTTGCCCCACGCGAGTATCACGCCGAGAACTGCGATTACGGCAGAAGCTACCCACTTGTTGGTGATTATCTTCCAGATTCCCTCGCTGGTGTCAACGACCATTCCAAAGACTTCCTGCCAGGCGAAGCGACCGAGCCTCGTGGCTGTATCGAGGGACGTCAGGGCAAAGGCCGAGACCCAGAGGCTGGCGAAGACAGTTCCCGTCTTAAGAGGTACTCCAAAGGCGTCGTTGAGACCGTAGGCGTAGCTCTTGGCAAAGATAGTAACCTTGCCTATCTCCTTGGCAACCTTGGGGGCATAGATGGCCGCCCAGTTGGACGCGTTTATGTCGATTCCAGCGTCGGCGAAGACCTTGATTCCGTAGACTGCTATCGAGGCTATGACAATCGTTGACAGGAAGCCCTCGGTGAACATTCCACCATAGCCAACGAGCAGACCGTGGAGCTCGTTGTCAAGCTGCTTTGACGAAGTTCCCGAACCGACGATAGAGTGGAATCCGCTCAAAGCCCCACACGCGATGACCAGCGGTATAGTGGGCCAGAATGGCGAGGGTTTTCCGCCGACGACGTGGGCGCTCCAGCTGGTGTAGGCTGGGGCCGTGAACGTTCCCTTGCTCCCAATCAGGATGAACGCGAGGCCACCAAGGATGAGGCCGAACCACAGAATGTAGGCGTTGAGGTAGTCCCTGGGCTGCAATAGTACCCACACTGGAAGGGACGCTGCAACGATGATGTATACGAGCAGGAACAGGGCCCACTGGTGGTATGTGGCTTGAATCGGGAACTTGAAGCCGAGCCACACTGAGAGGGCCACGAGGATAAGTCCTATTGCCGTAGCCCCTGCGAAGTGAAGGCTTGTCTTGTACATCAGGTATCCAACGATTACCGCTGATACAAGGAAGAGCAGTGCTGCAGTCGCTGCCTCCGGGGTCTTGGTGAAGATGCCCGCTATGACCGAAGTGAATGCCGCCACGACGAGGAGCAGGGCGAACCAGATGTAAAGCTCAAACGCAACTCCCGTCCTCTTGCTCATGAGCTTTCCTGCAATCCACTGGATGGATCTTCCATCGTAGCGAACCGATGACATCAGTGCCAGATAGTCGTGAACCGCACCGATGAAGACGTTTCCGAACCAGACCCAAAGAAGTCCCGGAAGCCATCCCCAGGCCATTGCCACCGCCGGACCGACTATTGGCCCAGCCCCTGCTATTGAAGCGAAGTGGTGTCCATAGAGGACGAGCGGGTGCGCCGGAACGTAGTCAACGCCATCGTAGAGCCTGTGTGCTGGAGTTGGCCTGTTGGGATCGGCCTTGACGACCTTGTTCTGCAGGCTTTTACCGTAGGTGTAGTACATGCTGACGTATATGGCGGCGGCTATCAGGATTACAACAGCCGAGTTCATCTCTGCACCCCCTATTAGATTTTGCACATTAACGTACACTTTGTCTACTTAAATGTCTTTCGGCAATAGGCTGAAAGAATTTCGACTTTTAACTTAAAATTGGAGGAATTATCCAAAATGAAAAAAATTCAAATTCATATTTTAGGTTTAAACCATTTAGGGCCATCAAGGCTATTCAAGCTCGACCAGTGGGTCGCCGGTGTTTACGGCGTCGCCTTCTTTCACGTAGATTTTCTTAACAACACCGTCTTTCGGAGCGGGAATTTCGTTCTCCATCTTCATAGCCTCAAGCACAAGCAAACCCTGGCCTGCCTTAACCTCCTGCCCCTCCTTCACGAGGACCCTAAGAATCTTACCCGGCATTGGAGCCGTAACGGTGTTGGGCGAAGCACTCGCAGGAGCTGGAGTAGAGGCAGGAGTCGGAGCACTCACAGGAGCAGGAGCCGAAACCTGCACAGGCTCAGGGGAACCGGTCTGAGCGGGGGTAATTCCCTGGACCCTCGACAGGTACTTGAGAGCGCTCAAATCAACACCTTCGATGCCGACCTCGAACTCGACGCCGTTGACGTAAACCTTGACCTTCGATGCCGTCTTTGGAAGCTCGACCTTCACCCTCCCCTCAGCCCTCGCCCTGAAGAACTCGAGGGCAACCTCCGGGAAGAGGCAGTAGGTTAGAACGTCCTCCTCCTTGTGGAGGTAGCCGAGCTCCTCGAGCTTTCTCCTGCACTCCTCAAGCTGGGGCTTGAGCAGGCTCCCCGGCCTCTCCTTTATCGGCTCCTCGTCGCCGAGGACGAGCCTTTTGAGCTCGGGGTTTATCTCCGCTGGAGGCCTTCCGTAGAGGCCCCTGATGTAGTCTTTAACCTGTTGCGTTATCTGCTTGTACCGCCCGAAGAGGACGTTGAGAACCGCCTGAGTTCCAACTATCTGGCTCGTCGGCGTCACGAGCGGGGGCCAGCCGAGGTCTTCTCTAACGCGGGGAATCTCCTCGAGGACCTCATCGAGTCTGTCGAGGGCGTTCATCTCCTTGAGCTGGGCGATGAGGTTAGAGAACATCCCGCCGGGAACCTGGTACTTGAGGACGTAGGGGTTCACCATGAGCGTCTCCTTGTGGAGCAGTCCCCAGTACTTCTCCTCGAGCAGTTTCTTCAGGTAGCGGGAGACCCTGTGGATCAGCTCCCTGTCGAGGTGGCTCCCGACCGCTTCGGGAAGGGCGTGCCATATCGTCTGGATTCCTGGTTGAGCCGTTCCGAAGGCGAGCGGGCTTATCGCAGTGTCTATGTAATCGGCACCCGCCTCAACAGCCTTCAGATAGACGGCCACTGCCATTCCGGTCGTCGAGTGGGTGTGGACGTTAACGGGGACGCCGTAGGTTTCCTTTATCTCGCTGACCAGCTCGTAGGCCTTCCAGGGAGTAAGCAGACCGGCCATGTCCTTAATCGTTATGACGTCGACGTCAAGCTTTAGGAGCTCCTCGACCTTCTTCATGTAGTACTCCAGCGTGAAGACTTTGCCGGTTGTGTAGGCTATCGCCCCCTGAACCTCCGCCCCGACTTCCTTGGCCTTCCTTATCGCGACCTCCATGTTGCGGACGTCGTTGAGGGCGTCGAAAATCCTGAATATGTCTATTCCGTTCCTGTGGGCCAGCTCGACGAACTTCTCTACAACATCGTCGGGATAGTGCTTATAGCCGACCACGTTCTGGCCCCTCAGCAACATCTGGAGCTTCGTCTTCCTTATGTGCTCCCTGAGGAGGCGGAGCCTCTCCCACGGGTCTTCCTTAAGGTAGCGTATGCAGACGTCGAAGGTCGCTCCACCCCAGACCTCCATTGAATAGAAGCCTATCCTGTCCATGGTCTCCGCTATCTTCAGCATATCATCAGTCGTTAGTCTGGTGGCTATTAGTGACTGGTGAGCGTCCCTAAAGGTTGTGTCAATTATGTCAACCTTTGCCATTTTCTTCACCCTTTTAATGCCCACAGAAGCGGAGCCTTTAAAAGCCTTACGACGGAGAAAGAAGAAGAGTTAGACAGCTGTCGAAATCAGAGCAGGCCCTCTGCCTTAGCCGCCTCCTCCGGGTCCTCGTTTCTGTGGACAACGCGAAGAAGGGCCTTTATGAAGGGCTCCGGGTTCTCGCGCTGGAAGATGTTCCTACCGACGACGGCTCCAGAGCCACCGGCCTCGATGACCTCCCAAACCACCTTCAAGAAGTCAACTGGATTTTCCTTCTTTGCCCCACCGCTCAGCAGGACGGGAACGCCAGCTGCTGCATCGACGACCTTTGCAAAGGTCTCCTTTGAGCCGGTCCAGTAGGTCTTTATCATGTCCGCGCCACTCTCTGCCGCAGCTCTCGCCCCGTACATGACGACGCGGTAGTCCTCCTTCCTGCCGTACTTCTCGTTTATGTACGGTCCGCGCGGATAGGCGAACTGCACAACCGGGAAGCCGAGGTCGTGGGCGTAGCTCGCTATCTCCGCGAACTGGCGCATCATAACGTCCTCCTGAGGCGAGCCCCAGTAGACGGTCGCAGCTATCGCATCGGCGCCGAGCTTTATGGCGTCTTCAACGTAGCCCAGCTGGCTCTGGAGGAGCTGTTCATCCTTCGGGCGGAGGTTTGTCTTGCTGGTAAGCTTTATCATCAAACCGACGTTGGGCTTGACCTCGTCGCCGGCAATCCTCGCGATTCCTGGGAGCATCATCACGCCGTCTATTCCCGCTCTGACGACCTTGCGGAGGATTACCCTCGGGTTAACGTGCTCCCAGTGCTCCTCAAAATCGGTCGGCCCGTGCTCGAAGCCGTGGTCCATTGCGAAGATTAACGCCCTCCCATCCCTCCTGAAAAACCGCCTGAGCCTTCTCCTAATACCGACGCTCTGGTACGCATCCATTTACATCACCGTGAGTGATATATTTGAAGAAGAATTTAAGGTTTTCCCCGGAAACTGTATAAAAGGGGTTGAGAAAGAGGGGAGGGATAAGAAATGGAGTGGAACATCATAACGCTCGATGAGGTCGACTCGACCAACGAGTACGCCAGGAGGATAGCCCCAACGGCCCCCGAAGGGACTGTGGTGGTGGCGAAGAGACAGACGGCCGGACGTGGGAGGAATGGAAGGAGATGGGCCTCCCCTGAGGGAGGCCTCTGGATGACGGCGATTCTGAAGCCGAAGTCCAGCCCTGAGCACGTCCCAAAGCTGGTCTTCGTTGGGGCGCTTGCGGTGGTAGATGCCCTCGCCAAGTACGGCATTCCCGCGGAGGTAAAGTGGCCAAACGATGTTCTCGTTGATGGAAAGAAGATAGCTGGAGTCCTCAGTGAGTGCAAGTTCAACCATTTCGCCCTTCTCGGGATAGGACTGAACGTGAACAACGAAGTTCCCGAGGAGTTGCTCGATAAGGCCGTCTCGATGAGGGAACTCACGGGCTTTGAGCTGAACCTTGATGACGTCCTGAGTAACGTTCTGAGGGCTCTATCGTACTGGTACAGCCTCTTCAAGAGGGGCAGACACTACGAAATCCTTGACGCGGTGAGGAGAAAGAGCGCAGTGATTGGACGGCACGTGATGGTTGTTGAGGGGGACGAGGTGCTCGTTGAGGGAAGGGCCCTCGACATAGACGACTCAGGCGCACTTCTCGTGGAGACAAAGAACGGCGTTGAGAGGGTTTTCTACGGGGACGTTTCGCTCCGCGTCTTTTAAGTCTTCCGTTCCTGAATTGTCTTTTTGACAAATTTTTTCTGAAAAAGTTAAAAAAGGTTCTATTTTTCATGTACTTTTGGTTTGGCATTCAGGTATGCTAACAACTTTTGGTCGGAGGTGAAAAGATGGGGCTACTGAGGAAGTACCTCGACTATCCGGTGCTCTGGAAGATACTCTACGGTTTGATTTTGGGTGCGGTCTTCGGACTGATAGCGGGCCACTTCGGCTGGACGAGCTTTGTAGCAACGTACATCAAACCCTTCGGTGACCTGTTCGTCAGACTGCTGAAGATGCTCGTGATGCCGATTATACTTGCATCGCTCGTCGTCGGTGCGGCGAGCATAAGCCCCGCCCGCCTCGGTCGCGTTGGCCTCAAGATAATCGTATATTACCTCGCTACCTCCGCTATGGCGGTGCTCTTCGGCCTCATCGTCGGCAGGCTCTTCAACGTCGGAGCAAACGTCCACCTCGGCTCGGGAACGGGCAAGGCGATTGAAGCTAAAAGCCCCTCCCTCGTCCAGACGCTCCTCAACATAGTGCCGACGAACCCGTTTGCCTCCCTCTCAAACGGTGCGGTCCTCCAAACGATATTCTTCGCCATAGTCCTTGGAATAGCGATAACCTACCTCATGAACAGGCAGGAGGAGCGCGTCAGAAAGTCGGCGGAAACCCTGCTGAGGGTCTTCGACGGCCTGGCCGAGGCGATGTACCTCATCGTCGGCGGTGTCATGCAGTACGCGCCGATAGGTGTCTTCGCGCTGATAGCCTACGTCATGGCCAAGGAAGGGTTGAAGGTCGTCGGCCCTCTTGCAAAGGTCGTACTCGCGGTTTACCTCGGCCTCTTCCTGCAGATTGTCATAACCTACTTCATCCTGCTCAAGGTCTTCGGAATTGACCCAATTAAGTTCATCAAGAAGGCGAAGGACGCCATGCTTACCGCTTTCGTCACGAGGAGCTCGAGCGGAACCCTACCAGTGACCATGCGCGTAGCAGACGAGGAGATGGGAGTTGACAGGGGAATTTACTCCTTCACCCTACCCCTCGGGGCGACGATAAACATGGACGGAACTGCCCTCTATCAGGGCGTAACCGTGCTCTTCGTTGCCAACGCCATCGGTCACCCGCTCACGCTGAGCCAGCAGTTGATAGTTGTCCTCACTGCCGTGCTGGCTTCGATAGGAACGGCAGGAGTTCCAGGGGCGGGCGCAATAATGCTCGCGATGGTTCTTCAGAGCGTCGGCCTCGACCTCACCGCGGGAAGTCCGGTTGCCCTGGCCTATGCGATGATTCTCGGCATTGACGCGATACTCGATATGGGCAGGACGATGGTCAACGTTACTGGAGACCTCGCGGGAACTACCATAGTTGCCAAGACCGAGGGAGAGCTCGACGAGAGCAAGTGGCGCGACTGATTCTTCCCTCCTTTAATTTTGGGCAAACTTAATATACCCTCTCCCGTTTTTAAGGCCAGGACAACTGGAGGTAAAGTTACATGAGGAAGTTTGGATTTTTGGCAGTGGCTCTTCTGCTCGTCGGAATTATCGCGGGAGGAGTTTCAGCGTCCAACGACTACAAAGAAGTTCAGGAGAACGAGTACTGGGTTTCATGGGACGGAAGTGCCAATGTAACTCTGAAGACGATATTTTACAGTCCCGAAGAGATGCTGAACCAGACCAAGGAGAGCATACTTAAAATGGGGCTCGAAAACGCGACGCAGTTGTTCATCAGCCAGGAACAGCAGGCCCTCTCACAGCTCGGTCTTACCCTGGAAAACCCAACGGCTGAAATCATAGGATACAACACAACCGGGCCCCTCGTGACTGTGATAAACGGCACCATCCCCAACTTTGCGCGCTACTACTCCTACGACAGCGCCTGGGAGATTTCACTCGATGCCCTACGCATAGCGGACCTCTCGAGGATTGACCCGACGGCAGTTAACGGCTCGATGTACCTTGAGAATTACTTCACAGTGCACCTTCCCCCAGGAGCCAAGATTGAAAACGTGACCAGGGGCTTCAAAGTTGAGTCCAACGGCAGTTACATCCAGCTGGACGTCAACGTGACCGGGGACACCGTTACGGCCCACTCAATTATCTACCTTAAGAAGGGGGTTACAAAGGATGACCTAAAGGTTCTGTACGCCAGGCTTGAGCCGGTCATGATTAAGTACACGGGAAAAGCCGGTGTGGAGAACTACACCACATGGGAGATGAGGATATACAACAACATAACCGTCGAGGGCGACAAAACAATCCTCGACACCGTTGAGGAGTACGTCAAGCCGGAGGCATACATTAACTATATAAAAGTCCAGTTCGCCTACCATGGACTTCAGCAGGCAGAGCAGAGTCTTTACCAGAGATACGCCCAGATGTTCCAGAGCAAAGGCATAAAGGTCATCTCCGGCAACGTCTCAATACTCAACGTTAACTCAACGGGGCCGTTGGTTGTGAAATACCACTGGGTTCTTCAGGGGTTCGTGAGCAAGGTCAACGACACATACATCTACGACTACGACCCGAAGCTTGAACTCGGAAACATGAGCTTTCCGTACAGACTCAACGCGGCCATCAATGAGACGAAGGTTACCAGGATTAAGCTCCCCGAAGGCTACGAGTTCGTTTCACTCCCCAAGAGCATAGAGGTCAAAACAACGGCAGGCAGCGTCGTAATGAAGGTAACCAAGCTCAACGACCATGAGGTTCTCATAGAGAGCAACGTGTACATCCGCTACGGCGTTCCAGCCGATGCTTACAAGGCTCTTATGGCCCAAGTTCCCGACAACGTCGAGTTCAAATACGTTGTCAAAGCCGAAGAAGGAAACGGCATCTGCGGACCGGCCCTTATAGTTGGCCTCGCCGTTCTGCCACTCCTCCTCAGGAAGAGGCGCTGACCCTCTTTTCTTTCCCACACGAAAAAGCTTAAAAACGCATTCCCAAAGCATCAACAGGCATTGTGAGGGGAGGTGTGACCATGTCAAGGAACAAGCCACTCGCAAAGAAGCTCAGGCTCGCGAAGGCTAACAAGCAGAACAGGCGCGTTCCCGTCTGGGTTATCGTTAAGACGAACAGAAAGGTTCTCACCCACCCGAAGAGGAGGCACTGGAGGAGAACCAAACTCAAGGAGTGAGGTGATGTAAATGCCGATTGAACCCGGTCAGGAAGTCATATTCGTCGTTCCCATCAGGAAGATAAAGAAGCGCATTCCGCGCTGGAAGAGGGCCCCGAGAGCGGCTCGCTTCGTCCGCGAGTGGATAGCGAGACACGCCAAGGCCGAGGAGGTCAAGCTCGACCCGGCCGTCAACGAGAAGCTCTGGGAGCGCGGGGCTGAGAAGCCACCCAACAAGCTCCGCGTTAAGGTCGTCGTCGAGGTAGTTGACGGCAAGAGGGTTGCGAAGGTCTCTCTGGCCTGATTTTAACCACTTTTTAGAGGTGAAGAGATGCACATCGAGAGGCTCGATTTTGAAAACTCCCCATACCTCGGCGTTTACGGCTTCGCCACCGACAGGGTAGCGGTGATTAGAGAGGGCCTCGGCGAGAAGAAGCTGGAGGTCCTCAGGGAAGTTCTGAAGGTCCCGCTCATTGAGACGAGCGTCATGAAGTCGCGTATCGTCGGCATATTCGTTGCTGGCAACTCCAACGCCCTGATAGTCCCCTGGTACATCTGGGATGCCGAGCTCGACTTCATAAACGCCCAGCTCAGGGAGTACGGAATTGACATGGAGGTCGTTCCCTTCCAGAGCAGGCTCACCGCCTTCGGAAACCTGATTCTTGCCAACGACAAGGGCGCTTTAGTTAGCAAGGACTTCACGAGGGAAGAAGCGAGGAAGATTGAGGACATACTCGGTGTCCCCGTTGAGAGGGGGGTTATCGCAGACTATACAGCGGTTGGAAGCGTTGGCGTCGTCACGAACAAAGGCGGTCTCGTGCATCCCGAGGCGACCGACGAGGAGCTTGAGTGGTTGAGCGACCTCTTCAAGGTTGACGTCTACGTCGGAACCGCCAACATGGGCGTTCCCTTCGTCGGCTCGTGCATGATAGCCAACTCGCACGGCGTCGTCGTCGGACACCTGACGACGGGTCCGGAGATAGTGAAGATTGAAGAAGCTTTGGGCTTCCTCGGATAAAGCTTAAAAGTTCGCCTTCAAAGGCCCGCTGAAGGAGGGATGGAAATGGAGGTCAAGGTCTACCGCGTTAAGGGAATCTTCCAGAGGGGTAAGCTCAAGCAGCCCTTCACCAAGGAGTACCGCGCCCTCAAGCCAGAGCACGTGGAGGAGCTCGTCTACTCCGAGATAGGGAGCAAGCACCGCGTTCCGAGGACCAAGATATGGATTGAAAGCATCGAGGAGATAAGCCCCGAAGAGGCCGAGAACCCGATAGTCAGAAGGCTCAGCCTTGAGCTCTGATTTCTCTTTTCCACCCCAAAACCCTCGACTGGTAATGCCTCTTGGGGAATATTTCGAGCGGGTCTATGCCCTTCTCCCTGAGGAGATACCTCAGTTCAACTTCGTAGTCAGCCTTTTGTAGCTCTTCGCTTTCCCTGATTTCCACGATGAAGAGCTTCTCTGTCAGCTCGCGTATCGTCTTGTAGCCGAGGCCGAGGAGGGGCCTTATGTAGGCAACGCCAAACCTGTCCTCCAGTGACCTCGCTTTAGGCAAATCGAGGAGCGGAACCCTGTCGTCCCTCCGGGTTCCATCGCTCACCCTTTCTACTTCGGGAAGGGACGCTAAGGCCTCCAAAGCCCTCTCGTGGATGAACTGTATCGCGTTGTTCGGGTGGCCGTCGCTTATGGCCATCTCCCCTGCTTTTTCGAGGATTTCACGGGGAAGCTCCAGAACTCGATGGGGAAAGCCGAGCCTTTCAGCGGTCTCCCTCGCGTACCTCCAGTTGTCGAGCAGGCCGAAGGTGACCGTTACGAGCTCGACCTCGTAGCCGAGCTGGCTTAGAATCCACGCGGCCAGGCTTGAGTCCTTTCCGCCCGAGTATAAGTGGTGAACCTTCATCCTCATCACCTTTCCCGGGCTTATTAGCGACCGCAGGGGTTATTAAGGGTTGAGGGTAATACTCTTTTGGTGAAGGTAATGCCAGTCGTCACGAAGAAATACCAGGTCACGATACCCAAGGAGGTTAGGGAAGCGCTTGGAATAAAGGCAGGGGATGAGGTGGTTTTCGTGAGGACAAAGGAGGGCTACGTGATAAAGCCCCTCGATGATTTCCTGCGAGAGATGGCCGAGGTTATGAAAGATGTGGACGAAACAGTTGAAGAAGTAAGAAAGGGACTCGCCAGGGGAATTGCACGCTCTCTGAAGGAGCTGGGGGAGGAAGAATGAGAGTCGTCCTTGATACAAACGTCTTCAACAACTGGAAGTTCCTAAAGTGGCTGAAATCCTCGCATCTCAAACCGGTCATAAACACCGTGGTTTACACGGAGTACCTGTACCACCTCGCCAAGAAGACGGGCGACTTTCAAATTGCATTGGAAAACTTTGAGACCCTTCTCTGGACTGTAGGGATTGATGTGGTGGCCTTTGACGTTGAGTCGGCCAAGATAGCCTCAAAAAGCGCCATCGGTCGCTGGGACTTCTCAAAGAACGCGAGGGATTACATGATAGGCGCCCTAGCCCTCAAGCTCAACGCCCCACTCGTCACCTACAACAAAAGGCACTTTGCCTGGTTGCCCGACGTGATAACACCTGCGGAAGCGATGAAGAGGTTCGGTAAATAGCTTTAAAAGGCCAACCTTTTTAAGGCCCTTTCGGGCGAGAGGTTAAGAGGTGAGAGAGATGGAGAAGCGCTTACCAGGTAAGGTGAGAAGGTCGCTCCGCGCGAGATACTACGATATCGAACCGCGAGCGTGGATTGGTAAGAAGGGTCTCGCCGAGAGCGTGATTGAGGAGATAAACACCCAGCTTGAGAAGGACGGTGTCCTTAAGGTTGAGATAAGGAAGGGAGCGCTCATCTCGACCGGAATGGACAGGAAGACCATAGCGGAGAAGGTAGCCGAGCTCACCGATAGCGAGCTGATAGACGTCAGGGGCAAAAGGTTTATATTGTTCAAACCGAGGGAAGGCTGGGAAAGGTATTTAAGGCGCCTTGAAAGAAAGGCGTCGGCTGAGAGGCGGGAGAAGCCCGTCCGTAAAGTCAGGCTCGACATCGCTAACTTCAGGAAGAAGTTTAGAAAGGGGAGGGATTGAAAGATGGCGACTGTCTATGACGTTCCCGGTGACCTGCTCGTCGAGAGGGTCGCCCAGAAGCTCAAGGAGATTGAGGAGATAAAGCCCCCGGAGTGGGCGCCCTTCGTCAAGACCGGAAGACACAAGGAGAGGCTTCCCGAGCAGGAGGACTGGTGGTACTACAGGGTTGCCAGCATACTCAGAAAGGTCTACATCGACGGCCCCGTCGGAATCGAGAGGCTCAGGACTTGGTATGGAGGCAGGAAGAACCGCGGACACGCCCCGGAGCACTTCTACAAGGCTGGCGGAAGCATAATCAGGAAGGCCCTCCAGCAGCTTGAGGCGGCTGGCTTCGTCCAGAAGGTTCCGGGAGAGGGAAGGGTCATAACCCCGAAGGGCCAGAGCTTCCTTGACAAGATTGCTACCGAGCTCAAGAAGGAGCTCGAGGAGCAGATTCCGGAGCTCAAGAAGTACTGAGCTCCCCTTTTCTCACATCCCACCCAATACCTTTTTAACTCCCGCTTCTGAGCCTGAACCGGAGGTGAGGGGCATGGCCGAGGATATTGAGGAGATTAGGAAGCGCAAGCTCATGGAGCTCCAGAAGAAGTACCTTGAACAGCAGAAGGCCCAGGAGGAGGCAATAAAGCAGGAGATGGAGCTCCAGGCCCAGCTCGATGCCATAATGAGGAAAATCCTGACTCCTGACGCGAGGGAGAGGCTCGGTCGCGTTAAGCTCGTTAGACCAGAACTCGCGAGACAGGTTGAGCTCGTCCTCGTTCAGCTCTATCAAGCCGGCCAGATAAGGGAACCGATAGACGATGCCAAGTTGAAGAAGATACTGGCCCAGATTGACGCGAGGACGAGAAGGGAGTTCAGGATTAAGTGGTAGCGGACGGTGCATTGATGGACGCGCGGGAGATAGTGAAGATTCTCGACGAAAAGGGAGAGGTCAGTCTCGACACCTGGAAGGTCGTCTCCGTGAGGAAAAACGAGGACGGCACGGCGGACGTCCTCTACAAGAACCGGCACGTGGGTAGTGAGGAGAACCCCGTTTTCCTCTGGATTTACGCCAACATAGTTGAGGACGACTGGGACGTCCGGGTTTTGGAGAGGATAACCTTCCAGAAGGAGGACCTGCTCTGGCTGTTGAAGTTCGTCTTTCCAAAAGTTAAGGTTTATAAGGGGCTTGCAAAATAGCCCGCCGGCCGGGGGTGTTTGAGTGAGCGGGAAGAGAGTGTGTCCCGTCTGTGGCTCTACCGAGTTCATCTACGACCCCAGCAGGGGTGAAATAGTCTGTAAGGTTTGCGGTTACGTCATCGAGGAAAACGTCGTCGATGAGGGTCCCGAGTGGAGAGCCTTTGACCCCAGCCAGAGGGAGAAGAGGGCGCGCGTTGGAGCGCCGGAGAGCATACTCCTCCACGATAAGGGTCTCTCGACCGACATAGGAATAGACCGTTCCCTCACCGGCTTGATGAGGGAGAAGATGTACCGCCTCAGGAAGTGGCAGAGCCGCTTAAGGGTCAGCGACGCCGCCGAGAGGAACTTAGCTTTCGCGCTCAGCGAGCTCGACAGGATAGCGAGCCAGCTCAAGCTCCCGAGGCACGTGGAGGAAGAGGCAGCAAGGCTCTACAGAGAAGCAGTGAGAAAGGGCCTCATAAGGGGTCGCTCGATAGAGGCCGTCATAGCGGCCTGCGTTTATGCAGCCTGCCGACTTTTAAAGGTTCCCAGAACGCTCGACGAGATAGCCGACATATCGCGCGTTGACAAGAAGGAAATCGGAAGGAGCTTCCGCTTCATAGCGAGGCACCTCAACCTCACCCCGAAGAAGCTCTTCGTTAAACCGACCGATTACGTGAACAAGTTCGCCGACGAGCTCGGACTGAGCGAGAAGGTGAGGCGGAGAGCAATCCAGATACTCGAGGAGGCCTACGAGAAGGGCCTCACGAGCGGAAAGAGCCCGGCCGGCCTGGTCGCGGCGGCGCTCTACATAGCGGGACTGCTCGAAGGGGAGAAAAGGACGCAGAGGGAGGTTGCGGAGGTCGCTCGCGTCACAGAGGTCACGGTAAGGAACCGCTACAAGGAGCTCGTTGACAAGCTGAACCTCAAGATACCGCTTTAGCGGAACCAGCTCTCGAGCGTTCTCTGTTTTCCTGCCTTTACTGCTTTCTTCAGCCTTTCGAGGCCGTTCTTAACGCGCTCCTCGCTGAAGTCGTGCTCATCGCAGAGAAATCTTAGGATTCCTTCCTCGTCAGGCTCGCGCCACTTGAGCTCATACTCATCCGTGACCGGCGGATTCAGGAAAAACTCCTTTATCGCGTACAAATCAACGTCACTCTCCTTCTGGTACTTCTTCAGAGGGTCCTTCGAGCGCTTGACTATCGTCAGGGCCTTCTTGGGTCCGATTCCCTTGATTCCACCCGGGTTGTAATCTGTTCCAACGAGAATTGCCAGCTCAATGAGCTTCTCCCTGTCTACGCCAAGCTCTTTGAGAACCTCTTCGAGAATTATCAGCTCTGGCTTAACCTCAACGTAGACGTTCTTGCCAGGGAGCTTTCTCCTTCCGGTTATCGTGAGGTTCCTGACGAGCCTCGGTGCCCCGAAGAGAAGGCTGTCGTAGTCCTGGCTCGCGGAGGCGTAGACATCCTTCTTGGAGGCCATATAGGCAGCTTGGGCCTCGCCCTCGCTCGGGGCCTGGACGACGGGGACGCCCATCAGCTCAAGCAGTTTCTTGGCGTCCTCTATGAGGGTCTGGTTGAGCCTCGTCGCCCTCATCGCGTACTTCTTGGCCTCCTCTATGTCGCCCCTCTCAAGGGCCTCATGCCACTTCTCCTCGGCCTCCTCTCTGGCTTCACGCCTCTTCTCAAGCTCTCTCCTCTTGAAAGCAGGTGGCTCACCATCGAAAACGTAGGCAGGCTTTATGCCGGCCTCCATCAGGTTAATCGTCCTGTAGAAGAACCCGCTCAGGTGAGAAGTTATCCTGCCCTTCGAATCCATTAGGGGCGTCCCGTCGCGCTGTCTTATGGTCGAGAGGAACTGGTACATGGCGTTGAATGCATCTATAGCCACTTTCTTCCCGTAAAGCCTCTCCAGCTCGATTTCATTCCTTGGAATCAGCTCGCCGATTTGGACTCCCACCTTCACCACCAAAGAAAAGTGGGGAAAGGAGTATTTAGGGTTTGCCTCGGCCTACCGGGTTATCATCACATCTCAGGGAGGGGAAGGGTCGTCATCGGCTAAACTTTCTTGATTCCATGGGTGATGAGGAACTCCTCGTGCCTTGTTCTCCTCTGCCTCTCCTGCACATAAATCCAGCCCATCACAAATATCAGGGCTGCCATCCCAAAGAGGGTCTGCCAGCCGAGCTGGTTGTAGTCTAGGGTTATTATAATCTTCCTTACCATCGCCAGAACGCCGAGCTCGACGACGTTCCTCATGCTGACGTGGTGCTCCTTGACGTACATGGTGAGCAGTTCGAAGATTTCAAGGAAGATTACAACGAGAACTATCTGGTGCAGGATTTCCTCGATGTTGAAGGCGTGGAAGCTCTCGGTGATTAGGTTGAACATCAGGTAAACGACGTAACCCATAGTTATGGTTGCAAGGCCTATGACAACCATGTCAAAGAGCACGCTGAGCCACTTCAGGAGGAGGTTCTCAACGATGCCGACGTCATGGTGCTTCCTTCCCATTTACACACCCAACCAATCCTAGGCCCATTCGCTAAAAACTTTTCGGCAAACCTAAGGGTTCTTTGAAAGCCTAAGAAATCCCCGCCGAGAATTTTGAAACATCAGTTGGGAACTTCAGGTGTTTTAACGTCCGTCGAGTCTGATATCGGCAAAAAGAGAAGGGAAAGGTTTTAACTGCCTTTTACAGACGTAAACGTGTAAATGTCATCCGAGGTGATAAAAATGGTTGACCCGAACATCGAAGCCCTTTTCAGGCCGAAGAGCATCGCCGTGATAGGCGCCTCCGAGAAGCCGGGTAAGATAGGGTACGCGATTATGAAGAACCTCGTGGAGTACGGCTACGAGGGCAAAATATACCCCGTCAACATCAAGGGCGTTGAGATTAAGATTGGCAACCGCGTTTTCAAGTCCTACAAGAGCATTCTTGAGGTTCCCGACGAGGTTGACATGGCCGTTATAGTCGTTCCTGCCAAGTTCGTCCCGCAGGTCGTTGAGGAGTGCGGAAAGAAGGGTGTCAAGGTTCTCCCGATTATAAGTTCCGGTTTCGGCGAGCTCGGAGAGGAGGGCAAGAAAATTGAGCAGCAGCTCGTTGAGACCGCCAGGAAGTACGGCATGAGAATCCTCGGCCCGAACATCTTCGGCGTCGTCTACACGCCCGAGAAGCTCAACGCCACCTTCGGACCGACCGACGTCCTTCCGGGTCCGCTCGCGCTCATCAGCCAGAGCGGAGCGCTTGGAATAGCCCTCATGGGCTGGACTATCCTTGAGAAGGTCGGCCTCTCAGCTGTCGTTAGCGTTGGAAACAAGAGCGACATAGACGATGCCGATTTACTTGAGTTCTTCAAGGAGGATGAGAACACCAAGGCCATACTCATCTACATGGAGGGCGTCAAGGACGGAAGAAAGTTCATGGAAACCGCGAAGGAGGTCAGCAAGGTCAAGCCGATAGTCATCATCAAGGCCGGAAGGAGCGAGCGCGGTGCCAAGGCTGCAGCTTCCCACACCGGCTCACTCGCGGGAAGCGACAAGGTTTATGATGCAGCGTTCAAGCAGGCAGGAGTCATAAGGGCTTACACAATCGGCGAGGCCTTCGACTACGCGAGAACCCTCAGCAACCTCCCCGAGCCCGAGGGAGAGAACCTCGTCATACTAACCAACGGCGGTGGAATAGGCGTCATGGCCACAGATGCAGCTGAGGAAGCCGGTCTGCACCTCTACGACAACCTTGAGGAGCTCAAGGTCTTCGCCAACCACATGCCTCCCTTCGGTTCCTACAAGAACCCGGTTGACCTGACCGGCATGGCCGGGGCGGAGAGCTATGAGGGAGCCATTAGAGACGCCCTCGCACACCCGGAGATGCACAGTATAGCGGTCCTCTACTGCCAGACTGCAGTTCTTGACCCGAGGGATTTGGCAGACATAGTCATCCGCGAGTACAACGCCAGCGGAAGGAAGAAGCCCCTCGTCGTTGCCATCGTCGGCGGAATCGAGGCCAAGGAAGCAATTGACAGGCTCAACGAGGAGGGCATACCTGCCTACCCCGAGCCCGAGCGCGCTATCAAGGCCCTCGCGGCGCTCTACCGCTGGAGCAGGTGGAAGGCCAAGCAGGGGTGATTTTTTACCCTCTTCATTTCAACTTTACTACAAAAAGTTTTTAGGAGCCTCAGTGCAATTTCTCAGGGGGATTGCATGAAGTCCGGTCCTCTCATACTCGGCGCCGTTCTCGTTCTCGCGGGCCTGCTTCTGGCCACATGGGACTACACTTCCGGAACGACTGCGGGCTGTTCGGTGAGCCCCGCAACAACGGTCATGGAGGTAAAAATCATAAACGTAACCAACGGTGGATTCGTCGGGGGTTATGTCCTGGCCGTTGGGCTTCCCCTTGACAGGCCGAACGTAACTGTGTTAGACCCTGAATCGGGGTGTTCTGATGTCTACGTGCGGAGGAACGGGCTCTACTATCCGCTTAACCTGACCTGCCCCTTTGAGATGCTCAGGATTAAGGAGCTGGGAAACGGAACTGCAAGGGTTTACTGGCAGAATCCGTACACGGCTATTGCCTGTGATGTCCCTGAGTTCGTGCCAACCCCCAGGGGCTTTCTGTACGTTACCACGACCGAATACCCCGTGGGGAGGGGTTTCCATCTCGAAATAACTAAACCCAAGGGCGTCCTCGAAGTTATTGGGCAGGAGAACTTCACCGTGGTTCTGGGAAATGAGTTGGTGGAGTTTCCTTCAATTGACGATGAAATACCCGGAACACCCGTTTCGCTTGAAATTAAGGAAGTTCTCAACGGGTCCAGCGTTCTCATCAGGGTTAACGTCAGGTCCAACGGCACCACGAAATGGTACTTTCACAGGGTCCCCGCTGATAACTCAGCCTCCGTGAGGATTGAGAAGGGTTTTCTGTTTGCCTCGCTGGCCCTCTACGATGGTGGTAGCTCTGAGCAATGCGAAACCAGGCACTCCATTGGATGGAGGGGTGCATTCCTCGTAATGGTCGGGGTATCAATGTTCCTGATTGGGAGGAGGGAACGATGAAAGGCAGGACGTTGAAGGAAATGGGGGCAATCGTTTTTCTCCTGGGCACACTGCTTGTATTGACGTATCACGTTCCCAACTGCTCGGGTATAGCCTGTCGGGCGGTCTTTCCCGTACTCGAGCTTTCGAGTTATCACATAAAAAACGGGGAGGACGTGCATGCTTACGTCCTTGCCTTTGAGGGCCCCTGTGACAAGGACGTCTACGAGGTAATTTCCGAGAACGGCCATGTCTTGTTCCGCAGGGAGGGTTCTATCTACGTTGCGGATACTATGCGGTACTTTGACGTTTTTTACGTTCCCGGATGCAGGGGAAACCTGACGCTCCACGCGGTTGGCACGTACTTTTCGAACGTTGCCCCTCCAAACCTCACTTACGATGGCAATTACTTCGTCTTCCTTGATAACTACTCCCTCGGGCTCAGTGCGTTTTACATCGAGACTTCCGGGCTGATAGGAGCCAACGTTAGCGACTGGTTCAACATCTTCTACGTCCCCGCATTCAACGAAGTGAAAGCAAGCTACGCCAATGGAACACTCCAAACGGATGATATTCTCTATTCCCGCACCCTCGCCGGAATCCGGGTGTTTTCAGGAGCAAAGGTCTCCAGTTTCGTGGTCTACGATGACCCGGACGCGTACTTTGAGTTCAAGAACTGCACCGAGCACTACCGGGAAATTGTTGAGGCCTGCAGGGCCAGCGGCTCCCCGGAGTACCAGCTTCCCCTTGGGCTCGGCCTCATGCTCGCGGGCATCGCCCTCTTCACCTACGGGATGAAGTTTTAAGTCCATTCTCCCATTTTCATTTGGTGATGACCTTGATCATAGCGCTCATCAGTGACATCCACTCGAACTTTGAAGCCCTCGAAGCCGTGTGGGAGGAGATAGATTACGCCGATGCGATTCTCTGCATGGGTGACCTGGTCGGCTACGGGGCAAGCCCAAACGAGGTCGTTGAGTTTGTGCGGAAGCAAATGGAGAAAAGAACCTTTCTCTGCGTCAGAGGAAACCACGACAACGCCATAGCCTTCGGCGCGGACTGGAGCTTCAACCCCTACGCGAGGCAGGCCGTAAGGTGGCACCAGCGCGTCATGACAGTCGAGAACCTTGAGTTCCTCAGGCGACTTCCAGTGAGGCAAATCTTCACTGACGACACGGGTAGGAGTTACCT
>NZ_JAMOQU010000008.1 GCF_027063845.1 Thermococcus sp. | reverse complement strand
TCCTCAAGCTTCTTTTTCAGCCAGCGGAACTTGTGCTTCCCGATTCTGCCGTCGCTTAAATCTGGAATCGTCGAGTCCACCCAGATTAGGACTCCGTCCTTGAACTCGTAGACGCCGTTGAGCGGGCCGATGAATTCTTCGAAGAGGTCGTAGCCGACGTTCCTGACGTCGTGGTTGCCCGGAACGACGACGAGGGGCTTCTGAATCTTCTTGAGCTCGTACTCGGCCCTCTCGTACTCCTCGCGCAGGCCGTTGTTAGTGACGTCGCCGGTGTGGACGACGAAGTCAAAGTTCAGCCTGTTCACCTCGTTGGCTATCAGGTCGTAGGCGTAGCCCTTGTAGGCGCTCTCACCAGTGATATGGGTGTCGCTTATGTGGGCAATCCTTATCATGGCACATCACTCCGCCGCTATGGCGGTTTCAAGCTTTCTCCTGCTCGCACTCAGCAAGTCGCTGAGGCTGAATATCCCGACGATTTTCCGGTTCTCCCTCACGAGCATGTGCTTTATGCCCTTCTTGGCCATTATGTCGAGAACCTCACGGAGTGGGGTGTTGACGTCTACCGTAACGAGCTCCCGTGTCATTATCTCCCGGACCGGTGTCGTGTTGGGCTTCCCTGGAATCACAACACGCCGTATGACGTCGGTTTTCGTGAAGAAGCCCACAACCTCGTTGTTCTCCACAACGACGAGCGAGCCTATGTCAAACTCCATCATAACCTCGCAGGCCCGCTTTACCGTATCTTCCGGCGAAACGCCGATGAGTTTCCGCGTCATGTAAACCCTAATCGGGGCATTCTCGTCCATACCATCACCCCATGAGAAGGCGTTCGATTCCATCGGGCGTTATTAGAAGTGCGGTGCCGTTGGGAACGTTTTTCCAGCCAGCTTTGTGGTAGAGCTCAAGGGTCGAGCTCGCAACCGCAAAAACATCGCCGTCGAGCTCAATCAGCCTCGCGTAGTCCCTGTGGGGGTCGTTCTTCCAGTACTCGTCGGTCATGTATGCCGTCACGAAGACCCTCCAGCCCCCGTCGGGAAGGAGAAAGAGCGTGGCCGTGTTGAAAATAGTTTTTGCCAGCGACGCCCCGAGGGAGTAGTGCCTCAGAAGTTCTTCCTTTTCAGGTCTCTGAAGGGCTCTGCAGAGGTAGGCCGAGAAGGCGTAGCTGTCCGAGGCGTCCCTCAGGTCTTCCACCTCGAACTCCGCCAGCTCGATAATCTTTTCCTTGTCGAGGTCGCCGTTGTGGAGGAACCAGAAGGAAAAACTGCGCCTCGTGGAGAATGCGAAGGGCTGGACGTTGAAGAGCCCGAGCGAGCCCTGGGAAGACGCCCTCGCGTGGGCGAGGAGAACCGCATTATCGCTTTCCCTAAGGAGCTCAACGAGCCCTGAAAATCCCTTCCCGTCCTCAAAAACGGCCTTCTCCGAGCGGTAGTGATAAACGCTTCCATTGCTCAGGAGGACGTAGCCCCAGCCGTCGCGGTGCTGGTTCTTACCTCCCCTCCTCGCGCGGTAGGGGTCGTTCTCGGCAGACTTCATGAACGCCCTGGCGAGGGGCTCAATCCCCTCCCCCCGTCCCATGGCAAAGAGTATCCTGCACACGGTTTCCACCTCGGTAATTTACGCTCCCAAACCCCAAAAGCTTTTAGGTGGCCTTACCAACGGGGAAAAGGTGAGGGGATGGAGCGCGCGGTTCTCAACGTCATGTCCCGCATAGGCCTCCACAGGAAGCTCTACGAGAGGAACGAGGAGGCTGTGAAGCAACACCTAATAGGCGAGATAATGACTGCCCTCGGCTGGGACTGGAACAACCCGGAGGAGGTCAGGCCAGAGGAGAGAACCGAAGACGGGAGAGCCGACTACGCGCTCCTCCTCAACGGTGAGATTGTGGCGTTCCTTGAGGCGAAAAACCTATCTGTGGACGTCATAAAGCGCGACGAACCGCTCCGCCAGCTCGCCCGCTACTGCTTCAGCAGGGGCGTCCGCTACGGAATCCTCACCAACGGCGCCAAGTGGGTGGTTGCCAAGGCCTTCGCGGAGGGAACCTCGCTCAGGGACAGGATTCTCTTCACGGTGGATTTGGAGGAGGAACCCCTTGAGAGGGTGCTCGTAAAGCTTTCCCTGCTCTGCAAGGACAGGATAGGGAAATTAGAGCGCCTCGCTACGCTTCTTAACGCCTTTGAAATAGCCTACAAGAGCCTGCTCAACGAGGGGTTCGACGAAGAAACCCTGCTGAACTACCTCCGCGCGAGGGGCAAACCCTCTATAGTGCCTGTGGACAAGCTGTCGGGCGTTGAAGTTCCGAAGGCAGTCTACGTTCACGAAAACGGCTGGAGGCCCCTGCCCCTCGGCGACAGGAGTCTTAAAGGGGCCCTCCTGGCGGTTCTCGACTACCTTGAGGGAAGGTCAAGTGGAGAAAAGCGGGAAGAGGTTAGAAAAGCCAAGAAACTGCTCTCTAGGATGGAGCTCCCGCCCGAGAAGGTCGTTCTCCTCCTCCGCGAGATAGAGAAGGACGAGGGGATAAAGATTGGGGTGGAGGTTTAGGTTTTTCTGAGGTAGAACTCAAGGGCAAGTGTAAGTAGAACCACTCCCCGTAGGTAGTTGTACTGAGCAACAAGGTCATCAGTACCAAGCAGACGAAGTTTCCTCCCATTCTTACCGAGTTCTCTCAGGAACCCAGGAATTATCGAGTCAACGAGGTTCCCAAGGTCGTCAAGGAACTCATCTAACGAGTTGGCCTTCTTGCGGAGTTCAATGAGTGTCTCAAATTCACCACACCTTAGAAGGTAATCCCTGAGCATGTCGATGGTTGATTTTCCTTCACTTGCCCTGAGCCTAAGCTCGTTTAACGTCAGAACGAGAAACATCCATAGGTCATCGCCGACTCTATCCTTGATATCATTTCTCAAAAGCTCTTCAAGCCCTTTTCCCGTGAACCTGTGGAAAAACTCGTCACCCCAAAGGATTCCGATTTCAACAATGAAGTCATCCTTCTCCAATAGAACCCGGCGCTTCTCAAGAAATGCATTCTTTAGGATTACCTCAATATCATCCGGAGGTTCCGTGAACTGTCTCTCACCAGCATGAAGGATGTAACCTTTGGAGAGCAACTCCTTTATCTTTCCCCCCAGATGTCTTTCTTCGCTCAGATAACCAACCAGGGATGCGTATCTCCCCTTGTTCAGATTATTGGGGGTTAAAAGTTCCCCAGATTCGTTGAAGAGTGTCACAACGAGTAGATTTACATTTTTAATGCCTTTATTAAGTAGGGCATTCCTGAGTTTGACATTAGAATCTTCAAGTAGTCCCAAGAACCTCACGAACTTATCGGTCAGTGATTCCTGACCTGTTCTTCCTCCTGTGTGCTCACTCGTCCTAAGCTCTATAAGGTCCAAAGTATGGCTCCTGATCCTCACAAAATCGATCTGAGAACGTTTTTTCTTTTTTATTTTGACTCCAAAGTGCTCCTCAAGGAATCTATCAAGATTGTAGTTGATGTGATTCGCTCCAATCCAAAGTCCAATGAGAGACTCGGTGAAATTTCCGATTCGAGGTCCTATGGAAGCATAAGTTCGTTTCATAAAAACATACCATTTTGGAGCTATCTCTTCCAGAGCATCTCGAGGACATTCATTTTCAAGGTTAATTAGGCCCGAGAGAACTCGCTCAAAAAGAGGAACCTCTCCAAAGTTTCCTGTTCCAAGGAGCATTGGAACAACAGTTTCCTCAAAATACGAGCGGAGGTACTGCTTTTGGGCTCTTAACGTGGCGTTTTCTGAAATCAACTTATCGGGAACGAGATAAAGCAACAGATACATGTACCATCACCTCCTCATGATTAGCAAATGCTCCGTGGGAGTCCGTTCATCGGGAAGACCAGTAGCAGGATTTGTTCTTGACTTAAAGAGTCTTCTCGCAACGATTTCATCAATGTAAGTCCTCTCGTGAGTCCATCCGAGATTCTCAAGATGTTCTCTGAGTATTTCATCAATAGGAACGCGTATTCCCCTAATTTTGACCGGACCAACAAATATTGCCATTCGCTCCCTTATATCCTCATGGACGTTATTAAGAAACCTGACCAGAGACTTGAAGTAGCAATCGTAAATCTGTAGCAGCTTTGGATGGTTTAGGCTCTTTACACTCTCACGATATTCCCAGTAGAGATTACTCAAAACTTCCTCGTCAGGGGGTTTTCTGTAAGGAATCTCCAGACGCGAGAGAGAACGAATATATTCCTCAGAGTATCCAAGCCAGAAAAGTTCAAGTTTGAAGCTCCTAATATATTCCTGGGCCTGAAGGTAAGGGGGAGATGTTAGCAAGAGGTCCACCTCTCTCTCAAGGTTCATCTCAATGCTATCAACTCCCACTCGGACTATCCCCTCCACATTTTTCGGCCTCCTGCTTTGAAAGTCAGTTACCTTTTCAACAACACGCATTGCCTCCCTGAAGTACATTTCTTCCATTTTTCTTCGGTAATCCTCATTGAGCAACTCAGCAACCTTTTTCTTGGCGTACTTAGATTTGTAGAGTTTTGCAATCTTCTCATCACTGTATGAAAAATAGCGCGTGACCTTGAGAAGGGGTATAGCAACCAAGGGTTTTACTATATCTGGCACGACTTCATGATAGTAGGCCCAGGCTCTCTTAAGAACTTCGAGGAATTCGGGAGGATGCCAGTATTCAATATTACGCCATTTTGGCATGAATTCCCCGGAATACTCAAAATCGATTTCCAAATCCTCAACAGAAACTTCCTCTTTATACGTCGAAGCTTTAACAAAGAGAGAGGTTATGGGGTTTAAATCCCAGAGCAGGTAGTTAACACCAGCAAGGGTGGCCTCTATTGCAACCGTCCCAGAGCCGGCGAAGGGGTCGAAGACCCAGGAGTCCCGTTTTTCAGGCAAGTATTTCTCAATCGCAAAGCGAACGACATGGGGGATGAACTTCGCGGGGTACATGTAGAGGCCGTGGGTAGCGTAGGTTGTCGAGGGGATTATATAGCCCATTAGCTTCCTGAAAGACACTCTTTCATACTTATTCTGAGGGAGTTTGATGTAATTATCGAGGGTTCGCTCCATTGTTGACACCTTGAAATCCATCATCTATGGACTTTTAAAGTCTCCCCTCAAACGACCTTCCACAGCTCGTCGCTCTCGGGTCTCCACGCGGGCCTCTCTTCGTTCTCCTCGACTATGACGCGCTTCTCCTCGGCTAAGAACTCCCCTATGATGCTCGCGGTTACCCCGTGGCCCAAAAGCTCCTCGACGGCCTTTTTCGCGTAATCCCTGGGAACCGAGGCGAGGAGGACACCCGAGCTTATCAGGCCGAGTGGGTTCAGGTGGAGGTAGTTGCAGAGGGTTTTAGTCTCCTCGCGGATTGGAATCCTCTCGGCGTAAACCCTGAAGCCAAGACCCGATGCATCGGCCATCTCGTGGAGGCCGTTGAGTATTCCGCCCTCGGTCGGGTCGTGCATAGCATTGGCGACCTCCCTGAGAATCCTCGCCTCGGGAAGGACGCTCAGGTACTCGATAAGGGACGATGCCCGCTCAAGGAACTCCTCCCCGAGTATGGGGACGAGCCTCTCCCGGAGCTCCTCCGCGATTATGGCTGTTCCCTCAAGACCGGCCCACTTGGTCATGATTATCGCATCCCCCGGCCTCGCTCCATCGGGCCTGACGAGCCTCTCTGCCTCGCCGAGCATCGTTCCAACCACTATGGGCCTGTCGAGGCCAGGGGTTACTTCCGTGTGCCCGCCGACGACTGCAACTCCGAGCTTTTTGGCCTCGCGCGAGATTTCGTCGATTATCTCGCTTAAAAGTCCCTTGTCCGCGTTCTCTGGAAGGAGCACCGTCGTTAGAAACCACCTCGGCTCCGCGCCCATAACTGCCACGTCGTTCGCGTTAACGTGGACTGCATAAAAGCCGATTCTATTCGTTGCTCCGGTTATGGGGTCGCTGGAGGCAACGAGAATGCCTTCGACTTTCAATGCCGCCCCGTCTATCCCCGTTCCCGGGCCGACGATGACGCCCTTGCCATTGGATGGAAGCCTTGAGAGAACGAGCTTCTCAAGGAGTTCCGGCGGGAGTTTTCCAGGCTTCATACAACCACCAAAGGGAGTTGGAGGAGGAAAAGAAAAGCCTTTAGGTGTAGTAATACTCGCCCATCTCCTTCTGCTCCCTGTCCTTTACGGAGCCTTCCTTGTTGGCCCTCGGCCTTCCCGTCTCGGGGTCGCGCCTGAAGGTTACCCCGACCGATGCCAGGAAGCGGTTCATTCCCTCGCGCATGCCCATCGGCCTGCTCGCCCTTCCGAACTTGCCGGGCTCGCCCTCGAATACAATCAGCCTGTCGCTCAGGTAATCAACCATCATGACGTCGTGCTCGACGATAAGCGCGGTCTTCTCGTTCTTGGCCATGAGCGAGCGGATTGCCTTCGAGACAGCTAACCTCTGCTCGACGTCGAGATGCGCTGAAGGCTCGTCGAGGAGGTACAGGTCGGCATCGCGGAGCAGGCAGGCCACTATGGCAACGCGCTGGAGCTCACCACCTGAGAGGTCGTTGACGTTCTTGTCGTAGAGCTCTGGAATTCCAAGCGGATTCAGGAGCTCGCTCTTGTAGAAA
Source organism: Thermococcus sp. (assembly GCF_027063845.1). Lineage (GTDB taxonomy): Archaea > Methanobacteriota_B > Thermococci > Thermococcales > Thermococcaceae > Thermococcus. Next base: position 5,836 of record NZ_JAMOQU010000008.1, on the reverse strand, counting down.
CTGCTCATGAGCTTGCCCGCGTCAATCTTGCTGAGGAGGTCGTAAACGGTTCCATCGTAGTCGGTCTTTATGTACTGGGGCTTGTAGGAAACGGTCAAGGACCAGTCTATTTCTCCCTCCGTCGGCTTCTCGACTCCTGCAAGCATCTTCACGAAGGTCGTCTTACCGATTCCGTTCGGGCCGACGATTCCGACGACCTCGCCGATGTAGAGCTCACCACCCTCGGCCTCAAGCCTGAAGGAGCCGTAGTCCTTAACGAGACTCGGATACTCGACGAGGATATCTCCCTCCTGACTTTTCCTCTCGCTCTTCTTGCTGAAGTTTATCTCGTAGGGCCTGAAGCGAACGTTCTCGTCGCGGAGGTAGCCACGTAGAAACTCGTTTATGCCGTTTCTTGTTGATTTGGGCTGTGAAAAGATACCGTAGGCACCGGGCTTGCCGTAGACGACGTGAATTATGTCGCTCATGTAGTCGAGGATAGCAAGGTCGTGCTCGACCGCCAGAACGTTCTTGCCCGACTCGGCGAGCTTCCTTATGATTTTCGCAATCCTGAGCCTCTGCCTTATGTCGAGGTAGCTCGACGGCTCATCGAAGAAGTAGAACTCTGCGTTCCTGAGCAGGGCCGCCGCTATGGCAACGCGCTGGAGCTCACCGCCCGAGAGGTGCCTTATATCTCTATCAAGGACGTTTTCGAGCTCAAGCTCCTTAACAACCTCGTCGAACCTTCCGCTCTCGTCGGCCTTCCTGAGCAGGTCGCGGACCTTCCCCCTGACGGCCTTAGGGATTAGGTCAACATACTGGGGCTTCACGACGGGTCTAATTTCCCTGTTCTTCAGCCTCTCGAAGTACGTCTGGAGCTCGTTTCCGCGGAAGGCCTTAATCACGTTGTCCCAAGAGTCGTTGTCGCCGCAGAGGTTCGGCAGGAGCTGGCCGGAGAGTATCTTGACTGCCGTCGTCTTACCCGTTCCGTTGGGACCGAGAATTCCGACGACCATGCCCTCCTTGACGACGGGAAGGCGGTAGAGGACAAAGCCGTTTATTCCGTAGCGGTGGACGCAGTCCTCATCGAGCTGTTCTGGCAGGTTTACTATGGTTATCGCGTTGAAGGGACACTTGTGGACGCAGATTCCGCAGCCGGTACAGCTGGCCTCCTGTATGATGGGACGGTAGTTCTCCTCGTCTATGACTATCGCCTCGCCGCCCATTCGGTTGACGGGGCAGACTCGCTCGCAGAGGAAGTGACCGCACTTGTCCGGGTTGCACTTGTCGTAATCGATGACCGCTATCCTCGCCATTTGCAACCACCGGGCTAAGCTGAGGGCGAGGATTTTAAAGGGTTGCGGGGTAGAGCATTAGGAGGTGCATATGCAGGTCTTAATCTCACTCCACACAGAGGCCGAAAGGCTCCGCTGATGTTTTCCTCTATTCCTCCGAGAAAATTACTAAAGGGCAGGAGCGACCCGGTCGAGGTTGAACTTCTTGACGGCCTCCCTAAGGAGGGGGTCTTCAATCCAGTACTTCCTTTCAGACGAGCGAATAAAACCGGCCTTTTCAAGCGTTTTAAGGTACTTATAGACGTGTTGAACCCTTGTAGGTGCTAAACCCAGGATTTTAAGCCTCCTGTAGATTTCCGCCCCACGGAGGGCGCTCGGATAAGCCTCCGCCAGAACCCTGAGAACGCCGATGTAAACCCCGCTGTTGTAGACGTTCAGAAAGGCCTCTATGTCCTTTCTCCATTCCTCAAGCGCATGCCTCCTGCTTTCCTCAAGGGCCACTGAGAGGGCTTCCTCCGGGCTTTTTCCCTTCCTCACGAAGTTAACTGCCGTGATGCCATAGTGAGAGATAAACCCGGGAACTCCCCCCAGCTCTTCAACGGCTCTTGAGAGCTCCAGCTCGTTCGTTACCTTTATTCCATAGCTTCTGAAGCCCTCGATGAGGTAGTCCCTTCCTTCTCCAATGCTCCACCGTGGAAGGGTGAAGATTTCCGCCGAGCGCATGAAGTTTGGCTTTTCGGCGCTTGAGTTTAGGTACTCAACCAGCATACCCGGCATTGAGCCGGTAAAAACGAGGGAAATGTTAGGATAACTGTCCGTTATCTCCTGCAGGAGACCTCTGAAGTCGAGGTTCTTTAGCCTGGCCAGAACCTGCGCTTCGTCGAATATCAAGACACCCAGCTTGACGTTTTGGGACAAAACTCGAACCAGAGTTGAAAAGTCCCTGCTGAACTCCTCAATGCTTGTCTTCCTTACCTCAACGCTCACTCCCCGAAACGAGATTTTATAGCTCTTGCTCGTCGTTATCATCTTCAACGACGTTCTCTTCGGTTCTATATCGGCCATTGAAATCGCCCTTGAGCCTATGAATCTGGAGAAGTTGAAATAGACGTAGTGGTGCCCCCTCTTTCTTCGCAGCTTTTCCGCCATCACACTGACCACGCTCGTTTTTCCCACCCTTCTCGGGCCGAGGAGAACCGCGGTGTTCCCCCGTAACACTGCACCAATGATGTCTTCAACGGCCTTTCTATGGCCTTTTCCCCAGAGGCATTCCTCCTCCATAACCGGCCTCGTCCTGAAAAAGTTTTTACATACCATGTAATTTACACTCAAGGTTTCCCTGAGGTGCCCTATAAATCAGAGGAGCACGTGAAGGCTGTTGAGCTCAACGACGTTAAACTCATGAAAGTGCCCCTAACCTTAACCTACCCCTCGTCCTTTCTCGCAAAAGCTCCATCAGTTCCTCAGCCTCGCCCTTCCTTACCTCAACGGTGAAGGTAACGTTATTGGAGTAGTCCTCGCCCACGACCCTCGCGCCGGCCTTCTCTATAGTTTCCCTGACCGTGTGGAACAGGTCGTAGGGGAAGGTAACCTGAAAGCGCTCAGTATCATAGACCTCGACGATTCCCGCGTTCTCTATGGCTCTGCTCGCGGCCTCGCTGTAGGCCTTGACCAGGCCGCCGTAGCCGAGCTTTATCCCGCCGAAGTAGCGCGTGACCACTACAACCACGTTGCTCAGGCCTTTGTTCTGAATCACCTTCAGGACGGGCTTTCCAGCGCTCCCCTTCGGCTCGCCGTCGTCATCGTAGCGAACCGCGAAGTTCCGCCCGTCGTTTATAACGTAGGCCGAGACGTTGTGGTTAGCGTCGCTGTGGTGAGCTCGGATTTTCTCAATAAACGCCCTTGCTTCGTCCTCGTTTTTAGCTGGCGAGGCGTAGCCTATGAAGATGGACTTTTTCACAACGAGTCGGGCCGTGCCTGGGCCTTTTAGAGTCCTCATGCTACCTCCTCAGAGTCGCTATGAGCTTCTTCTCGTTGAGGAGCATCTCTATCGCGTCCCTAACGTCCGTGACGACCACATCGCTTGCGAGGAGCGCATCAACGCTCGCCCCTTCCCGCCCAATCACGCAGAAGGCCAGCTCTGCCTTCTCAAGCATGGCAACGTCGTTGTTCCCGTTACCCACCGCGACGTAAGGTGCGTAGCCTTCGGCAATCTCGGCCTTTTCTGAGCCGCTTGAGACCCTCTCGATTCTAACGGGCAACCCTCTGAACTCCTCCTCCAGGGTTCCGAAGGTGTCTGCGCTGAGAACTACAACTGTGTATCGGTCAGCGAGCCTCGCGAGGAGCTCTTTGACTTCATCTGAAACTTTCCCATAAACACCCAGCGTGCCGTTCAGGTCGAAGAGAACGGCGTTGAACTCAAGTTTTCCGTAACCGGGTATCTCCACGCTACCACCCTTCCGAGGTTACGTGCAAAGTTTTTAAAGGGTTGGCTCCAAATTGCTCCGATACATAACCAACGAGTTAAAGCATAACTCTGGGGGATAAGAAATGAACCCGGTCCTCTCGAGGCTTCGCGACAAAGAAGTCCTCGTCAGGCTCAACGCCTTCATCCTCAGCTACTTCGGATGGATAGCGTTTGGCGTTTTATACGGGTACATCGGTAGATGGAGCGTTGACATCACCCGTAACTTTTTAAAGCTCCCCCTAACCTCCAAATCCCTAGTTCTTGGGCTTCTTGATTATACCCGCTCACTCGTCCCCCTTTACATGATACTTCGGTGGGTGTACTATGTTGGATTCGCCGGGTCAATCGGGTTTATGGTGCTCTACGTTCTTCTCTATCTGCGCGACCTGCAGACGTCAGACGAACTCCTCGGGAGATACCTGATGGCCTATACGGGTGCTGGAATAGTTTACATTTTTGTCCATATCTATGCCCCCCACTACGTTTACCACATTCCAGGTTACTCGATGGAGAACACCCTCCTCACTAGACAGGAGTTCGTATTGCCTTCACTGCACAACACCTTCGCCGCCATAAACATCATAACAATCTGGAAGTACAGAAAGCGCCTTGGAGGGAAAGTACTGATAGTGATAAACACGCTGATTCCCTTTGCGACGGTGTTTTTGGCTCACCACTGGATATACGACGTCTTAACGGGATTTCTCTTGGCATGGGCAGTTTCCCGCGTAACGGACGGATGGGCGGTAAGGATTCCCCAGAGCCTCTACCGTCTCGAGCTTAAGTCCCTCGGCGCCCTTACCATGTTCAACTTCGTCCTAGCAACGCTGATGCTCATTATAGCCCTCAACCCCCAGAAATGGCTGATGGTAATTCGGAGCATCCTCAGCCAGCCCTGAGAAAAGCTTATAAATCCCGGGCCTGTTCCTTAGAACGGTGCCGGGGTAGCCTAGCTCGGCAGGGCGGGGGACTCGTAATCCCCAGGTCCCGGGTTCAAATCCCGGTCCCGGCTCCATCATTTTACAAGGATTCCGCGCTCTATGGTAACCGTCGCTTCTGCAGGCTTGTCAGATAGTATCACGAGGTAGAACTGACCGTCTTTGGGGCTTCTCCAAACCCTCTTAATGTTCATAACGTCCTGGGCATAGAGGTAGCACAGGGCCCTTCCACCCGCTTCCAACTTTTCAAGACCTGTAGAGTCGGTTATGCAAACCGTAACGGGCTCAGAAGAGGAAACGTCCAGGGAAAGGGTCATGAAGCTACCCGAAATGGAAAAGTAGTAAAGGGAGTTGGGGCTCAGGGTCACGTGGTAGGTAGCACTCGAGCCAGTGGCCACTACGAAGCCGATGAACACCACTGCCACCACTGAGAACGCGAAGACCATCGCTAAGAGCCGCTTGTTACCCCTTGCACCCCTCGTCACGTTGAACATTCCACTGCCACCATTGAATATTTCACAATAACCCCTTATAAACCTTGAAGTTTAAACAATCCAAAACCACGGAGTGGTTACAAAGAAGGGCTGGAAACACACAAAATTGGAAGGAATCCAAAAAGTCACCGAAAGGACTTAGAGGTCGAGCCTTCTGAGGGCATTTTTCGCCTTTCTCTCAAAGTCTTCCTTGTCCTGATACTCCCAGTAGTGCTCGGAACTTGGAAATTCTCCAGCCTTGACCTCGCGGTTGTACTGACTCAAAGCGTCGAGGATAATTCTGCCCAGCTCGGCGTAGCGCTTGGCGAAGGGAGGCGAGCTTTCGTAAATTCCAAGGAGGTCGTGCCAGACCAGAACCTGGCCGTCAACGTACGGGCCCGCCCCGATTCCTATCGTCGGTATTGAGACTTCCTCAGTTACGAGCTTTGCGACATCGGCCAGGACGAACTCCAGAACGACCGCGAAGGCTCCGGCCCTTTCCAGGGCTTTCGCGTCGCGCAGGATTTCCTCGATTTCCTCCTCCGTCTCGCCCGTGATTCTGTAGCCACCGAGCCTTAGATAGCGCTGGGGGGTTAGTCCAGTGTGTCCCATAACAGGAATTCCCATCCTCACGAGCTTCCTGACGAGCTTCTCGTGGTCTGCTCCACCTTCAATCTTCACCGC
>NZ_JAMOQU010000007.1 GCF_027063845.1 Thermococcus sp. | reverse complement strand
AAGCCTATTCCGCCCGGAGCGCGCTTCTGTCCCTACTGCGGGCACGAAATCAAGCGCTGTCCCAACGGCCACATAGTTCCAGAGGGCGCGAAGTTCTGCCCGGTCTGCGGTGCGAAGATTGAGTGAGAGTTTTTGTTTTGGCTTCCTTCCACATTCTTTCCAGAACGAATTCCCAAGAGAATCATTCCCGCGAGAATATATGTAGGTGCCCCGACTTCGAAGTAAGAAGAAAGAGAACTTAAACCCCGAACTTATCCTCTATGTAGGCTCTTATCAGCTCTTTCGTCGCGAGGAGGCCCTTGACGTGCGTCCTCTCCATTCCGTGGCTCGCGTGAACCCCGGGCCCGATGAGGGCAACGCGGAAGTCCCAGCCAGCTCTTAGGGCCGCTGAACCGTCGGAGCCGTAGTAGGGGAAGACGTCAACGACGTGAGGTATGTCTTTCTTCTCCGCCAGCTCGATGAGTTTTGTCGTCATCTCGTAGTCGTAGGGCCCGCTCGAGTCCTTCGCCGCTATTGAAACGGCCGTTTCTTTGCCGTAAACGCCTTCGCCGACGACCCCCATGTCAACGACGAGAAGCTCCTTTGTCGTCGGTGGGTAACCTGCCGAACCGCCGTGGCCGACCTCCTCATAGGGCGAGAAGAAGAAGGCCACGGGGAGCTTTTCAAGCTCGTCCGCCAGCTCAAGGAGCAGGTCAATCATCACCGCGACGCTCGCCTTGTCGTCTAAAAAGTGGGCCTTGACGAAGCCGTTCACGTACTCGAACTTCGGGTCGAAGGCTATGAAGTCGCCTGGCCTTATGCCGAGCTTCTCGGTGTCCTCCTTCTTCTCAACCAGCTCGTCGAGGCGGATGTACATGTTCTCCTCCTTGCGCTCCTTTTTTCCTGCGTCTTTGTTCACGTGGACACTCGGGTTCTTGAGGAGGAGCGTTCCGCGGTAGCGCTTCCCTGAGCGGGTTATTATCGTGCAGTATTCACCTTCGAAAGTCGGGAGGAGAAGCCCGCCGATTTTCGTGAAGCTCAGATGCCCGTCAGGAAGAATTCCCTTCACCATCGCGCCAAGCGTGTCCACGTGGCCCGCTATGACGAGTTCTGGCTCGGGGTGGTTGTAGGCCAAAAGCGCTCCCTTGTTGGTGTACCTAGTCTTTATCCCTGCCTCGTCCAGTTTCTTCTCGATGTGTGCCAGAACCTCCTTAGTGTATCCAGTTGGAGACGGAATCTCCAGAATCTCCCTCAGAATTTCAACTACACGCTCCATCGAAATCACCGTTGAGAAATCACTCGAAGGGTTAAAAAGGACATCGGCCTGATGGAACTTCAGAATAAGACCTCAAGACGTCGGCGTGAATGCACAAGAAATCTGGTAGCGGGGGGAGGATTTGAACCTCCGACCTCCGGGTTATGAGCCCGGCGGGCACTCCTAGCTGCCCCACCCCGCTGCTCGACCCGTTAGTTAGTGAACCGAAGGAGGTTTATAAATCTTTCGGAGCGGGCTTTATATTCTTCAAGGCCGTTCTCACTTCGGTGGTGTCATGTACCTGACGAAGGAAGAGGAACTGATTTTGGCGGGCGAGTACGGCTACGCCCTCCAGAAGGCAATGGAAATCCTCGTTGCGCTCGGCGACATCTATGGGGCGGAACGGTTGATTCCCATAAAGAGCGCCCAGATTGCTGGTGTTTCCTACAAAAACCTCGGCGAGGCTGGCATTGAGTTCCTGAGGGACTTCGTAAACGCTGGGGCAAAGGTCAGCGTGTACACAACCCTCAACCCGGCGGGAATAGGCGACGACGAGTTCATGGAGAAGCAGAGGGAAGTTTTAGAGCTCTACCGCGCGATGGGGATAGAGGTGACCTCGACCTGTACCCCCTACTACGGGGCAAACCTTCCGAAGTTCGGTGACCACTTGGCCTGGAGCGAGAGCTCAGCGGTTTCCTTCGCAAACTCGATAATAGGTGCCAGAACCAACCGCGAGGGCGGGCCGTCGAGCTTGGCATCAGCCATAGTCGGCAAAACGCCGGAATACGGACTCCACCTCGACGAGAACAGGAAGGCTACCGTGAAGGTGAAGGTAGAAGCTAAAGTCAAAACGTTCGTTGACTACTCCGCTCTCGGCTACCACCTCGGAAAAGCCCTCGGAAACGACGTGCCCTACATAACCGGCCTGAAACCGGAGAGCCTGGACTACCTCAAGGAGCTCGGAGCCTCGATGGCGGCGACGGGCTCGATAGCGCTCTACCACGTCGAAGGCGAAACACCCGAATACAGGAACGCGATTTCCGACGGGATAGAGACAGTAACGGTTGAGGAAACTGACCTGAGAGCCGTCAGGGAGAGCTTCTCCGACGATTGGAGTGAAATAGACATGATTCTCATCGGCTGTCCGCACGCTTCCCTCATGGAAATCAAGGAGATAGCCGAACTCCTGAGAATGCGCGGAAGGCCCCTAAAGATACCGCTCTTCATAACCGCGAGCAGGGCCGTGAAGGCTTTAGCGGATTCGCTTGGCTACACCGAAACGATAGAGCGCTACAACGGACGGATTATAGCGGACTCGTGCTTCGTCGTGTCACCGATTAAGGGATGGTACAACGGCATCGCCACCAACAGCGGGAAGAGTGCCTTCTACTTCCGCTCATTCGGCTTTAGCGTAAGGCTCGACGACGCCGAGAGGCTCATAAAAGAGGCACCGTGAGGTGGTAGAATGAAGCTGAAGGGAAGGAAGGTCGTCGGCGGGAAGGCTGAGGGTGAGCTGATAGTCTCGCAGAAGCCCCTCTCCTTCCTCGGTGGGGTTGATCCCGAGACTGGAATCGTCACCGACGCGGAGAGCGACATAAGGGGCCAGAGCATAGCGGGCAAAATCCTCGCCTTCCCGCGCGGAAAGGGCTCAACCGTCGGCTCCTACGTAATCTACGCCCTCAAGAAGAACGGGAAGGCGCCGAAGGCGATAATAGTCGGCGAGGCTGAGACGATAGTGGCGACGGGGGCGATAATAGCCGGCATTCCAATGGTTCAGGGAATAGACGTGTCCAAGCTGAAGAGCGGGACGAGGGTCAGGGTTGACGCCGATGCGGGTGAAGTTGAGGTCGAGGAAGGCTGAGCCGTTTTCTCATTCTTGAAACCAAAGAATTCAAAGCATCAGCAAAAAGAGCTCCCTCGGCACAAACCACACATCTCCTTTCTTTTTTAATGGTCCCTTGTGAACAACGACACCGCAGGTTAACCCAGTCTTCTTCATGGTCTTGAGGACTTGACGAACGCCCTTCTTCCCCCAGCCAACCTCAACCACGACTCCTTCGCCGTGTCCCTTCAAGATGAAGTCCGCACCGCCCCTCTGGGCATCGTAGTGAAGTCCCAACTTCTTCTCTCTGGCAAGCAGATGGAGATAAAACGCAACCGCGTCCTCAAGGAGCATGCCGAGCGTTTTTGAATCCCTCTCAAAGAGCCCGAACTCGTAAAGCACCGCGCTCCTAAGCATCGGTGCCAGGAACTTGTATTTTGGAGTCTTTCGGGCCACCTTACCCAAAGAGCCGTAGGCCCTCACCGGAAAGATGACTTCGAGGTCTTCAAGCTTCTCAATCATCTTTTCCACAGTCGCCTTGGCGAGCCCCAGAGTCGAGCTCAGGTCATCATAAGCCAAGCTTTCACCGGAAGCAAGGAGGAGTAGCAGGCCGAGGGTCTTTTCCCGTGTCGTCTCGGAAAGACCTTCGCGCATTAAATCAACTTCGACAATCTTCCTCAGTATCTCATAAGCATCCTCAAGCGGGTTTGGCGAAGCGAGGTAAACTGGGAGCGAGCCTTGAATGAGGTAATCCCCAACGTCTTTTTCAGTGAACTTCAGAAGCACTCCCCCAAGCTTCTCTTCAATTCCTGAGAAATCACAGCTGAGGAATGCCCGTTTTAAAGCCGCACTGAGCTCTTCAGGAATTTGGAGGCCTCGCTTGAGAAGCAGGTACTCGGTAAATGTTAAAGGTGGCACCCTGAGCTTTCTGGCCCTCCTCATCAGGTCGGGGTCAAGCTTAAGAGGAAGTGAAGAGGAGCCGGTGACCACAATCATAAGGTTACTCGCGGAGTCGTGAAGGTCTTTCACCGTAATCCCGAAGTTCTCGTCATAGTGAGCTTCATCAATGAAGAGGAAGGTTGGCTGACTCAGCTCTTCAATTCTCTCACCGAGAAGACGCTCGTAAGTACGGACAAAGTCATTCAGGCTTATTCCCAACGGACGAAGCTTGTCGAGGGAGACGTAGACAAGTCTTTCCCTTGGAATCTGAGGGAGAAGCTTGAAGTAGGTTTGAGCGAGCATGGTGGTCTTTCCGACACCGCGAAGACCGTAAAGAACCAGAAGCCTGTTCTCCCGGGTTTTAAGAAACATCTCAACATCCCCTTTAAGCTTCGCGAGGGATTTCCTTTCGGGTCTTCTTTCTCCGGTTGGAGTGAACGCGTACTTCCTAAGCCTTGCCTCGGCCGTGTCAATGGTTCTTCTCACAATGCTTTCCACGAGTCCTTCTTCCAAGGCTCTCACCAAGTGTAGTTCATTATAATAGGATAAAAAGCTATCGTTTTGTATCATTAAAACAGGATATAATGGGACAAGCTGAAACTCTCATGAAGAAATTCCTTGGAGAGTGCATACCTCTAACAGGGGACGTCCCGCAAAGGACTAACTTTTTAACCCTCCCCCCAATTTTAATCCTGGAGGTAAAAGATGCCGAGGGGAATCTACGAGTGCCTTAACTGTGGCTACCGCGAGGAGAGGGATTCCACCGAGCCCCTTCTTGAGCACTCGTGTCCCCGTTGTGGGGGGGACATGATTCTCGTGGGCTACGCGGGGGAGGATGCCGAAAGACCACGTAGCCCATCGCTGGAATCCATCCCCACCCCTGAAATTCACGTGGCCGAGACGCCGGGCCTTCCGCCGGAGGTCGAGGCCAAACTCAGGACGTTTTACAACCTCCGGTTTGCGGGCTTCGACGGGAGGGTTTTCGTTTTCGAGGTTGATGACATCCTTGAGCCGAACTTCGAGAAAGTTCTGAGCGAGATGGAGAGGTTCGGCTACTGGGTCGCGCTGAAAAAGCGCGGTGGCAAAGTCCTCCTGTTCGTGTTTCCCGCGGGAGAGGTCAAGCCAGACAACAAGTGGCTACCCTGGGTTTTCCTGCTCGCGACCATAGCGACGACGTTCTTCGCGGGCTACATGCTTGCCCTCAACTACATCTCAGCCCTCGATTACTATGGGCTTCCAGGGATGAGGGATCCCTACCTTATAGCGCTCTCCTTCTCGGTCAGCGTCATGGCTATACTCGGAACCCACGAACTTGGCCACAAGATAGCCGCTGCCTACCACGGCGTTCGGGCCACGATGCCCTATTTCATCCCGTTCCCGTTTAGCTTGATAGGAACTCTCGGCGCTGTGATAAGGGTTAAGTCCCCTCTACCAACGAGGGATGCGGCGATAGACCTTGGAGTTAGCGGGCCGATAGCTGGCTTCTTGGTGGCCATCCCAGTCACGGCCATAGGTCTGAAGCTCTCGATTGTGGTTCCCCCTAGTATGGTTCCCCAGACGGAAGGAGGGGTTTACTTCGGTACGAACCTGCTCTTCGAGCTCCTCACCAGGGCAGTGCTTGGAATCCCCGAGGACTACGTGATATTCCTTCATCCCATTGCGATGGCCGGCTGGGTCGGACTGCTCGTCACGTTCCTCAACCTGATTCCGGTTGCCCAGCTTGACGGGGGGCACGTGCTGAGGGCGTTCATCAGCGAGAGGGCACACAGGATAGTGACGTATGTTACCGCCTTTGTTCTCATCGGGATGAGCTACCTCTGGAGTGGCTGGTTCATCTGGGGACTGCTCGTTCTCCTCATTGGCTCCGCTGGGAATCCCGGCGCTCTCGACGAGGTATCGCCGATATCCAAGAAGAGAATAACCCTCGCGATACTGGCGGCCATCATATTCATCCTCACCGCAACGCCGAGGCCAATTTGGACTACTTAGATTTGCCCGCCTCTTTGAGTATCTGCTCGATGTCGTAGTAGATGCTGTCCCTGGAGACCCCGAAGACCCTCGCGAGCTCGGAGATGTTGAGAACCTTTGGGTTGTAGTTGAAGGCCTCCAGAACCATCGCTATCAGTTTTCGTCTCTCTTTGAGGGTGTACTCCCCGATGGGCTTCTTCTGCTCGAAAACGTTGTAAACTACTACACCTACTGCGTAGGTTCTCCTCGTTACAGGTGTGGTGTATGTTTTTACTTCAAAATCAACTATCTTGGCGCGGTCTGGGATTATCGCATTGAGCTTCTCGAGTGTTTTGTTGATGGCGTCATCCTTGTTTTTGCCGGAAGAAAAATCCGCCCGAACAACCTTGTGGGCGGTGAGGGATTTATCAAGTGCCAGCACAACGCCAAGGTTCATAAAGGCTCCAAAGCTCAACAATATCTTTGCAGAATTTACAAAGCCTGGAAGGTCATGTAGGATATTTTCTGACTTCTTGTTGATTTCTTCAACGCAATCTTCAATGCTCGATGATTCACAGTGAAAGCTCACCAACATGAATGCACACCTCTTAGAACCCTTGCAATATTGGGTATGCCTCTCCTCAGTATTGGGTAGAAAGATATATAAGCCTTTTTAGTCGAGTCTAGGTTGAAGTAAACCTTTGGAGGTGATTTGCCATGATGAGGAAGGCCCAGGGTGCAATTGAGTACCTCTTCATGATTGCCGCGGCGCTGGTTATAATCCTGATAGTTGTCAGGCAGCTTCAGAACAAGGGAAGTAGCGCCAAGAGCACTGCCAGCCAGGCCGAGCAGTCAATAAGCAGCGAGCTCAACAGCATGCTGAGCTCTGGGTGAGGTAAGAAGTAAATTCAAAATCTTTTTTTATCCCTCCTCTTATTAATTCGTGCTTTAACTGGTATGGGGTTGCTAACAATGAGGCACAGAGCACAGTCATCACTTGAATACATTTTTATGTTTATATTAGCGCTTGTTGTTATATACCTTATTGTTAAGACCTTTATAGATCCAAGAACAGGAACTGTAAAAAAGACCGGGGGGACCATTAATAGGACAATCAACGACACAATCTCAACACTCAACTCGATGATTTCTGAACCCTAACTTCAATCTCGTTATGTGCGAGTACCGTGCCCTTCTCAATCTCAAGTTCTCCCAAGATATCAAAACACTTTGTTGGAGTACATATCCCTACTGAAGATACGTTTCCCTCTGTGATAGGATTCCCGTCTTTAAGCGTGATTCCGTTAAAGGAGATGTTCCATACAATCCCGGGAACGTTGAGTGTTAGTGATGTCTGATTGAAGTATAAAGAACCCGTAGAAAATGCTGTTCCATTTTTAATCGTGACGGAATATTTCCCATGGCCCAGATTTTTAAGCTGGAGGAAATATGAGCCACGAACGTTTGGCGAAATTGAGAACACTTCTGTGGAATTGTAGTATATTTCAATAGTTCCCCTCCGCAATATCAACGCCCATGATGTTCCGGGAGATAGCTCAAACAGCTCTACACACTCCCCATTCGGGGTTGATTCAGCAAATAGCAATGTACCGTTGGCGATAACGTATTCAAGAACAGGGTTGTATACATTGAATAGAACCTTTGCCCTTTTCATTATTTCGAACATCCACGTGTCTATTACAATATAACGGGGGGAAAATGTCTCAATTAGTGCAGTTATGTTTTCTCCACGTAGATATCCAAGGCCGAAGGTGTCAACAAGGTATGGGGCAGACTTTAAATTAAGATAATAGGTGTCCATCGGATTAATTGAGAGGTATGTGCCGTTGAGGTTGTTGGATGAAATATATTCCCCCAGATCATCCCGTATTTCTTTTATATGGGGAGTTGCAGATATCGCAAGTTTTCCTGTGGGGTAGTTTAACACCACACCTCCATTGGCACATAAGAGTATCAAAAATGTGAGACCCAACGCTCCGAGGCGTTTTCTATCTAAGGTACCACTTAATAAAGAATAAAGCTCCAAGAGATACAAGACTATAAAGAGCGAATAAATCATTCTGACGTTTGGGATTATAGGAATTATGATTAAATAAAAAAGAATGTTAAGAAAAAGTAGTGCTTTTATTTCTTTATAGAACGATATAGAGCTCTCAAACTGCCTAATTATTAGGAGAGTTGCTGTAAGTAACATGGCAGGAAGTACGTATATTGCGTTATCTGGTTTATCTGACTGAAGCGTTGTTAGTACCTTGTTCATAAACCAAAAAATCCCAACAAAAGGAAATCCTCTACCGCTCTGCTCCAAATATGTCTGACGAATATAATCGCTGGAGACAAAGAGCCCGAGAGGTACTTCAATTACTGCCTTGAACACAATAACAATTGATGCCATAATGACAGCCGTTTTTATGCTCTTAATGAGGGCCTTTAAAAACGGCGGTATGTGATGGACGTACTTTAATTTGAAGAGATAAAGTGTTAGACCCAGCCAGAAAAACAGGAATAGCACGGAAGAATAAACGTGTCCCAGTTTGGTTATGCTGTGGATTCCAGGGACTATCGCGATTATTCTAACAATTGAAGTTGGAACCAGCACCCCTATTGTGACCACGATTGATGACCATAAAAGGTAGGCCACCAGTACAACTGCTCCCTGTCGGGATGTTAGTATTGTATTGGTAATCCCAAATAAGTATCTTCTCAACTCTCTGGAATTTATGAAGAGCAAGAGAACGTATAGGGCAACTAAGAAGGGTATTATTGTGAACTTGGCCGTACTCCCGATAGAGGCGGCAATTAAAGAGTAGTAAGCATAGTTTGTGCGGGCAGTTTTTAAGTATTTGATTAAACTCCAAAGGGACAACAGCGTAAAGAGTTCTATCATACTGCCATGGAGAACCAAAGTGTTCAGTTTTACTGCCATGGGATCGAGAGCAATGAGGAACGCAAAGGCAACCCCCAGTTTCTCCCCGCCCAGTTCTTTTCCGACGTAATACGCAACAACTATCGAAAGGAGCCCAAGAACAACGGAAAACAACCTTCCAATCACATAGCTGTTTCCAAAAACCCATGTCCACCCCGCAAGAGCGTAGTAATAGAGCGGAGGATGAACAGCAAAGATGTCCCTGTAGGGTAGGAATCCTTCCTGTATCAACCGCGCGAACATCAGATATGTACCTTCATCATAGTCAAGGTATGCGTTTTGAAGCTTAAGCAATGGAAAACGGATTGCAAAGTATGCCCCCCATATTAAGATAAAGACTAAATATTTCAAGTGTTTATTTCTCATCGTTCCTCTCCTGTTTACATTTCTGTACGATCCCCTGGGTTGAACTTATAATACATTCCTTAAATTTCTTAGTGTCATCTCCTGTCTGATTATAGCATTTTATAATCATATCATTAATGTTTAAAACAAAATAATTCTTGTTCGCAGTTAAGGTTGAGTTCATTAGCGCTTCAACTGTAAAGTGATAATCTGGTAGAGATTCAGCCAGTAAAACAATAGAGTTATTTGGCAAGTAATAGACATTAAATAGCGTTCTTAAACAGTATGTTTCACGTCTATTGGCAAGATGAGGGAATATCAGATTCTGGGTCGTTACAGGGCAGTCCGAGTTGGAGAGAATTCCCGTTATATTGTCCGCAATCCAGAAGTAGGGGCCCCATTTGTTATATACTTTAACGAGACTATACATAGGTATCCCTCTAACATATGGACTTTTTAGCACATGGAACGCCGGGGAGAACAAAAGCATTGAGATTAAAGAGACAGCAACAAAGGTTTTCATGGTTAATGGGATAACTTTAGTTTTTTTAGAATGATATTCAATTTTTAGACTTATCTGTATCATGGGCAGTATGTAAACCAGTAATATGAACAAAAAGGGTGCGAGCATATAAGGATAGTGATAACCTACCGTCACCATGTTTGCGGTCTTTGAGGGCAGTATAAGTTCAAGCCACAAGGGAACGGAGGCTAAAAAATACTCCCAATTGAACATTGGGATAAATGATACGCTGAAGAGGGATATTGAGAAAAATGCAATAATGTAGTCTATGTGAATGTTAGAAATCGAGAACGAGTATCTCTGAACTCTCGAAGCAGTAAGATACGGATAAATTCCCCCATTGTAGTGGGGAATTACTACAAACAGGCTGATTAGGGTCCAGAGAATTCCCAGAGAAATTAGGATAATTTCCCACTTTAACGTGTGGATGTTTTTCAGAAACCATTTGGGATTCAAGACATTGGAGACTCCATATCGTTTTATCATAAAGAAGAGACCCAAACTTATTAAGACTAGGCCCGAGTCCTCCTTGGCTGTTAACACGAGTAGAGAAACGAGGATGAAAATAAGATAATTTCTCTTCTCGTAATAGTAGGGGATTAGAAAGATTAGTGGGACAACGAGGCTAACTGGATGGAAGTCAAACCTGTTTATGCCGTGTATCAGCGGGTTGGCGAGGTACATGAGAGACACGTAGAATGCTTTTTTTTCACCAATCAACATCTTTGCAAATCTGAACAGTGTTAAGGCCCCGAATCCTAAGGCAATTGTTTGGAGAATTAGGAGTGTCTCAGCGTGAGGAAACATTTTGTATATGGGCACCAGTAGAATTAGTATTGGACTATTATGAACCCCAAAGTGAGAGTATGTACCGAGATCCTCCCACTCGGGAGTGTTGAAGAAAAAGCCCTCACCGTGAGCAGTTGTCCATAGAGATTGTAGGAATATTCCCAAATCATATGCTCCAGTAAAGTACAAATAGTGTCTTAATATAGAATAAACGCTAAAGAGTACAATATAAACAATTATTGAAAGTCTAAGATACTGTCGATATTCTTTTACAGTAACCATCTAAAATCACCGTTGGGTTACTATTAAGTCACCCAATACCAAACTTAACTAACTTTTTATGTTTTTTGAAACTAAAAATACTCGCCATAAAGATTTTATGCTCATAAAACATTATAATATGGTGGTGATGCTGATGCCCTTCCTATCCTTCGGCTCCAAAAAGAAGAAAGTTAAGGGGATGCTTGAATCGGGACAGTTCGAGCTCCTCGTTCAGGACGCCATTAAGGACAAAAAGGTCATGAGCGCGATAGTTGAACTGCTCGACGACGAAAACCCCGGAATAGTGGGCGATGCTCTCTTAGCCCTGACCCAGGTATTGGAAACCGATAGAAGTGTTCTCTCAAAGTACCTCGATGAGAGCAGCTTTAAGAAACTGATGTCCCTAATCCACAACAGGAATCCTTATATTAAGGAAAACGCCATGGTGCTCGCTTACGATATCATCAAAACCTATCCCGAACTGGCTCGAAAGTACCGCTCCTGGATAGTTAAGGAGATAAGACGGGGTCTCCGCGAGGGCAAAAGGGACGAGAAGGGCTTTCTGCTTGTCGTCATAGGAGAACTCGGGCTCAGCGAGCTCAAACCCCTTGTGGAGGAACTCACCGGCGTGGAAGACAAGGTAGTTCTCCCCTTCGAGGGCAAAAAGTGGGTTCCCCTTGGACAGATAGCCATGGAGACCTTAGAAAAACTCTGAGGTATTACCATGCCGGATTTTATCCTCCTTCTGGTTCTCCTTTCCTTCTCGCAATCGTTGGGTGGGCAATCCTAGCCTTTACCATAGCGATTCTCAAGTGGCTTGCGGTGAACGCGATTACCGGCCTCATCATAATCGGCGTCTTGAACTTCTTTGGGGTCACGCACGTCCCAATAAACTGGGTGACACTGCTAATCCTTGCCGTGGGAGGAGTCGTCGGCGCGTTTATACTCATCATAATACTCTCCCTCTTCTAGGCCAACTTTTATAAGTGGCCCCTTTTTAACCGGGAACGGGAAGAGAAAGGGGTGATGCTCATGTCTCACAAGTCAGCGGAAATGTACGAGCTCAAAAAGAAGGTTGAAGAACTCAAGAGCTATCGAGGTCGAGCGACCGAACTCGTCAGCCTTTACATTCCAGCGGGCTACGACATCAACAAGGTCATGCAGCAGTTGCGAGAGGAGTACGGAACAGCCCAGAACATCAAGAGCAAGTCCACCCGAAAGAACGTTTTGGGAGCGCTTGAAAGGGCGATGCAGCACCTCAAGCTCTACCGCAAGACCCCGGAGAATGGCCTCGCTTTGTTCGTCGGCAACGTCAGCGAGCAGGAAGGAGTGAGCGACATAAGGCTCTGGGCCATAGTCCCGCCTGAACCGCTCAAGGTCCGCCTTTATCGATGTGACCAGACCTTCGTCACCGAACCGCTCGAGGAGATGCTCCGCGTTAAAGATGCGTACGGCCTCATAACAGTCGAGAAGAACGAGGCGACCATTGGACTCCTCAGGGGCAAGAGGATTGAGGTCATAGACGAGCTCACCTCGAACGTCCCGGGAAAGACGAGGGCCGGTGGTCAGTCGGCGAGGCGTTACGAGAGGATTCGCGAGCAGGAAACTCACGAGTTCATGAAGCGCATCGGCGAGCACGCCAACAAGGCCTTTCTCCCGCTCCTTGAGAAGGGTGAGCTGAGGGGAATCATCATCGGCGGCCCCGGGCCGACCAAGGAGGAGTTCGTTGAAGGCGATTACCTCCACCACGAGCTGAGGAAGAAAGTCATCGGCGTCGTCGACATAAGCTACCACGGCGAGTACGGGCTAAGGGAGCTCGTTGAGAAGGCCAGCGACATACTCAGGGACCACGAGGCAGTAAAGGAGAGGAAGCTCATCCAGGACTTCTTCAAGCACCTCGTCAAGGACACGGGGATGATAACCTACGGTGAGAAAGAAGTCAGGCAAGCGCTTGAGCTCGGCGCCGTGGACACGCTCCTCATCAGCGAGGGCTACGACAAGGTCCGCGTCAGGGCAAAGTGCAACAACTGTGGCTGGAGCGAGGAGAAGACGATGAGCGAGCAGGAGTTCCACGTCTACAAGAAGAAGCTGACCCACTGTCCCAAGTGTGGAAGTCAGAACATAACCTTCGAGAAGTGGGACGTCGCGGAGGAGCTCATCAAGATGGCGGAAGAGGCGGGCTCGAACGTTGAAATCATCTCCCTCGACACTGAAGAAGGCCAGCAGTTCTACAAGGCCTTTGGCGGGCTTGGAGCGTTCCTGAGGTACAAGATTCACTGAGCTATTTGTATTCTCTTTTCTTAAGCCCACAGTGTAGAACCGCACAGAATCCGCTTAAGCTCGTCCGTGTCAATCCGGCTCCTTCTGAAGTTTTCCCTTATACTCCCAAATGATGCGCTGAAATTATTATAATTTGCACGCATCGTTTCGGAACCTTTAAGTACCGGTGCCGATACTTAGTATCGGGGGCGATACCTATGCTGTTTGACCCGAGGCCGAAGAGCAAGAGGGAGGAAATCTTCGACAGAGAGAAGGAGCTGAACTCCTTACTTGGGGGAATCGAGGAGTATCCAATAACCGTTCTCATAGGAATCAGGAGAGTAGGAAAGAGCTCTCTCTTAAGGGTAGCCCTGAACGAGTTCAACGGTCTCGGCCTTTACCTCGATGCAAGGAGGCTCTACGCCGCGGGAGGTGGGGCAATAAGTCCCGCCGTTCTTGTGGATGAGATCAGAAAGATACTCCTCGGAAAGGGCAGGTTTGGCTTTCTAAGCGGGATAAAGCTGGAGAGCGTTAATCTGGCGGGAGTAAAAATCGCACCAAAGGAAATGACCATAATAGACGTCTTTGAACTCCTGAACGGCCTTGGGGAGAGGTTTGAGAGGGTCGTCTTGGCTTTCGACGAGGCCCAGTACCTCCGCTTCTACGGGCCGAGAGGCGGAAAAGACCTCTTAGCTGGAATAGCCTACGCCTATGACTCCCTCCCGAACCTCGGCTTCGTATTCACGGGTTCAGAGGTCGGCCTCCTCCACGATTTCATCGGTATCGACGACTACTCAAGTCCACTCTTCGGCAGGGTCTACGAGGAAGTTGAAGTTAGGCCGTTCCAGAGAGGGCTCTCGGAGGCTTTCCTGCGGGCGGGGTTTGAGGAGGTAGGCTTGAAAGTTTCGGACGAGGAAATAAAGAGAGCTGTCGATGGGCTCGACGGCATTCCTGGCTGGCTCGTGGAGTTTGGGTTTAACTACTGGAAGAGCGGAAGTTTTGAGAGAGCTATGGAGAGAACCGTCGAGAGGGCCCGGGTGATGATACGGGAGGAGCTTCTTGAGCTTGAAAAGCGCTCTCCAAGGTACGCCCTAATCCTCAGGGCGATAGCGATAGGGCTCACGCGCTGGAGGGACATCAAGGACTACGTGGAGGCTAAAGGCGGGCCCATAACGAACGCGAGACTGTCCGCACTCCTGAAGAACCTTGAGAAGATGGGATGGGTGAGAAAAGAAAACGGGGAGTACCGGATAATAGACCCTCTCGTGGAGAAAATATTGAAAAGTTAATCACATCTTCTCCGGCGCCTCTATGCCGAGCAACTCCAGCCCGTTCCTGAGAACCTGCTTGACCGCGAGGACGAGGAGTAACCTCTCTTCCCTGATTCCGTCCTCGGCCTTGAGAACCGGGTGGTCCATGTAGAACTTGTTGAAGAGCGAAGCCAGCTCATTGAGGTAGGCAGGAACCAGGTGGGGCTTGATGTCCCTGCCTGCGCTCTTTATTACCTCCGGGAACTTGGTGAGGAGCTTTATGAGCTCCTTCTCGCGGAGGGTGAGCTTCGAGAAGTCGGCCTTCTCAAGAAGCTTTTCCCAGTCGGTCTCGACTCCGCTTTCCCTCGCCTTCCGCAGGATTGAGGCACAGCGCGCGTGTGCGTACTGGATGTAGGGTGCGCTCTCCCCCTCAAAGTTGAGCACATCGTCCCACCGGAAGGTTATGACCTTGTCGGGGCTGTACTTGACGAGGTTGAAGCGAACCGCGCCAACTCCGACCGCTTCAGCTATCTCCTCCCTCTCCTCCTCGCTCAGGTTCGGGTTCTTCTGCTCAACGAGCTCTCTCGCCCTCTGGACGGCCTCGTTGAGAACTTCGTCAACGGTAAAGCCAACCCAGGTTCCCTTCCTACCCGAGAACTTGCCTTCAGGCCTCACAACGTGCTCGTAAGCCAGGTGGTGGAAGTTCTCAGCCGAGTCCTCAAAGCCGAGGAGCTGGAGGGCGTACTTTATCGCCATCTGGGGGTGCCTCTGCTCCGCTCCGATGACGTTTATCACGATGTCCCCCCTGCCGAACCTGCCGGGCATCTCTTCCCCGTCTGGCGCGGTAGTCCAGGTCTCGTGGTTCTCAATCCTGTCCCAGACCTTGTAGAGCATGTCAGCCTTGACCTTGCCGAACTTCCAGAGGTGATAGGCTATGTCCTTGCCCGTGTAAGTTGCCGTTCCGTCGCTTCTTTTGAGAACCAAAAACGGGTTCTTCATGTCAGGGAAGAGCTTCCTCAAATCCATTACAAACGCTCCCTTGTACTTGCCCTCCTTCCCCCAGAAGAAGTTCTCGTTGGCCTCGATGAGCCTGTAGGCCTCCTCGAAGATTCCGCTCCTCACTATGTCGCTCTCCCAGCTGAGCAGGTCGTAGGCGATACCCATGCGGTAGGTTGTGAGCATCTGGGCTTTAACAACGCGCTCCGCCAGCTTCCTGCCGATTTCGGCTATCTCGTTGTCCCCCTCTTCGAGCTTCTTCATGAGCTCGCGTATCTCCCTGTCAACCTCGGGGTTTTCCTCAAGCTTTTTGTTCACCTCAACGTAGAGCAGGCCCATTACGTGGTCTATGAAGTCCTCTTTCAGGCCTTTCTCCCTCAGCTCGGCCTCAATCCTCTCGAACTCCTCTTTCATGTTGAGGTAGCCCCAGAGAACCTGCGCGAACTGCACTCCAAGGTCGTCTATGTAGTTCTGCACCTCGACGGTGTAGCCGAGCTTCCTCATTATCCTCGCCATAGTGTCGCCGAGAACCGCGTTCCTGGCGTGCCCCATGTGGAGTGGCTTCGTGGGATTAACTGAGGTGTGCTCGACGATGACCTTCCTGCCCTTTCCAAGCTCGCTCTCGCCGTAGGCTTCGCCTTTGCCGAGGATTTCCTTCACAAGGGCCCTCCAGAAGTAGGCGTAGTCCACGTAGAAGTTTATGTAGCCGTTCACGGCCTTAACATCAGTTATCCCTTCTGGCTTTTCAATCCGCTCGACGAGCTCTTCTGCTATGAGCTTCGGGGCCTTCCTGAAAACCCTCGCGAGCTGGAAAGCTACCGCAGTTCCAAAATCACCGAGCTCAAGGCTCGGTGTGTCGTCAAAGGTTATCTCTCCGTCCCACTCCTTCCCAGCCTCGGTGAGCATTTCATCGAGCGCCTTCCTGAGCGCGAGCCTCGCCCTCTCCACTATCTCATTATAGACCATCTTCACCACCGCTTCCACTTTAACCCAACCTTTAAAAAGTTCTCCCGCGAGCTTACAACGGGGATGGGTATGAAGCACCACGTCGGTGAGCACAAAGCGAAAAAGGGCCTCATAAGGATTGAGTTCGACGAGAAGGACGGCATAGCCGAGCACGTTAAGATTACAGGAGATTTCTTCATGCACCCTGAGGAAGCAGTCCACGACCTCGAGAAGAAGCTGGAAGGACATAAAATCGACGAGCTTGAAAGCCTGATTGACGAGTTCTTCGCGATGCGCCTCGATGTCGAGATGCCCTACGTGAACGTTGAGGACTTCAAGATTGCCCTCAAGAAGGCCCTCGAAGGGTGAAGGGTGTGAACGTTAAGAGGACTTTCTCCCTGCTCCTCGGGACGTTTGGAATTGGAATAGTCCTCGGCGTTGCCTACGCATACCTTCAGACCGAGAAAGCCGGGGAGTACGTGCTCAAACTCGCAAACGAGCTCGGCGGGCTCTCGCCAAATCCCTTCGATAACTTCGTCAAAATTTTTACCCACAACGCCGGCGTTGCCCTCCTCGTCCTCGTTTCGGGGCTCTTCTTCGGGCTCGGCCCCTGGGTCATGATGCTCTTCAACGGTCTGGTTGTTGGAATCGTTGCAGGGTTTTTCGTGAAGATAGGCGTCCCTGCGAGCAAAATCGTCCTCGGGCTCGTCCCACACGGCCTCGTCGAAATCCCAGCCTTCGTCTTGGCTGGAACCGCGGGAATCCTCTGGTACAGGAGCATACGCGAGGCCGAAGAACCGGCAGGGGGCTTCAAAGAGGGAATGAAAAAGGCGTTGAAGCTCTACGCGGTAACGGTTGGGATGCTCTTAGTTGCGGCCCTCATCGAGGCTTACGTAACCCCGAAGGTTGCCGGCCTCTGAGACCTCGAAGGTCCCGCTCTCCTCGTAGGTTTCTATTTCCCTCAGTATCGCGTCCATCGGGTTCTCAAGGCCCGCGACAACGCTCCTTATGTAGTTCCTGTAACTTCCGTTGGCCTCTATCATCCTTTCCGCGACCTCGGCAACCTCCGTTGGGTCAGTTGAGTGGAACTTGACACCGAGCTCGACGAGCCACCTCGTGACCGCGAGGAGCCTTCCGGGGTAGGTCGAGATTGTCGGCGTTCCGAGGGCTATCGCCTCCCTGTTCATAGTCCCACCGGCACCTATCATGAGCCTCGCGTAGTAGAGCAGGCTGAGGCTGTCAACGGGCTTCTCAGGCATTATCACATTGTCAAAGCGCTCAAAGCGCCTCCTCTGCTCCTCCGTCCTCGGGAAGAGCACGATGGGCATCTCGGGTAGGAGGGGGATAACGTCCTCGAGGACGCTCCTCTCGGGCCCGTTGAAGTAGTTGGCCTTAACCGGCTCGGTGCGCATCACTATGTAGCCGTTCCTCTTCAACCCAAGCTCCCTGGGGACCTTTCTGTCGGGCCTGAAGCCGTAGAGATGCGCCAGTTCCGAGAAGCCGTTTACGGGCTTCATGCCGTTGGGGTCGGCGCCGCACTTGAGGAGCTCGTAGGCGTCTATCGCCTTCGGGAAGAGGAGGAGCTTCGTGAATGGGAGTATGAGCTTGTTTTGGGCTATGGCGGTCTCGTTATCAACGAAGCCGATGCTCGGAATCCCGAGGCCGAAGGCAACGCGCGGTGCCTCGACTGAGTGCTTGTAAACCGCCAAATCCGGCTTTTCCTCGATTACCAGCCGGCTGAGCTTGTAAACCCTCTCGGCGCTCGCGATGAGCTTGCCCTCGAGGGTGGAACCCCCGTGCTTTCCAACCACGTAGTAGTCGAAACCGAACATGTCGAGGATTCCGGTAAGACCGTCGAACTCCCTCGTCGTGATTAGAACCTCGTGGCCAGTCTTCTCCAGTTCCCTGATGAGACCCTTGAAAAAGTGAACGTGAGGCGCGTTCGTGATATCAATCCACACCTTCATTCTACCACCCACCGATGAGTGAACGGCTTTGTCCAATATAAGGCTTTCCAAAAAACGGTTGCAGAAGCGTTTTTTCGGACGTTTCAGACGGCCCCTTTCAATGAAAAACGCTTTCTAACGCTTTCTTTCCATGATGTAGGTTTTCGTCGGGCCACTACTACCGGGCTAAGTGAACAAGAGTGTCCAGGCGAAGGAAGTTCTTGATAAGCGCACCAAAACGGTTCCAACGCTTTCAAAATCGTTACCTCAAAAAGGCTTTTATCTGGCCGTTCCAACCCGCTCCGGTGGAAGTGATGGAGGAGATAAAGGAGATAGCAGTCATAGGCCTCGGCTACATAGGTCTCCCAACGGCGATAATGTTCGCGAACGCCGGTTTTAAGGTCACAGGTTATGAAATAAGGGAAGAAGTGGTAGAGAAGATAAACTCGGGGAAAGCCCATATCGTCGAGCCCGAGATAGACGAGCTACTCAGAAAGGCCGTTGAAAGTGGCAACCTCAGGGCAACGTCTAATCCCAAGGAGATAAAGGAGAAAGACGCCTACATAATCTGCGTTCAAACCCCCCTGAGGGAGGACAAAACGCCGAACCTCAGCTACCTTGAGAGCGCCGTTAAGACCGTTGCAAAGGCCATGAAAAGGGGCTCGCTGGTGGTCATAGAAAGCACCGTTCCGCCCCTGACAACCATTAGGATGGCGAAGCTCATCGAGGAGCTGACGGGTTTCAGGGCAGGAAAGGACTTCTACATGGTCCACGCGCCGGAGAGGGTAATGCCTGGCAGGATTTTTAAGGAGCTCGTCTACAACTCCCGCATCTTCGGCGGAATAACGCCCGAGAGCGCAGAGATGGCGGAAAAGCTCTACCGCTCCTTCGTCAAGGGGCAGACGTTCAAGACAAACTCGACCGTCAGTGAGGTAGTCAAGCTGATGGAGAACACCTTCAGGGACGTGAACATAGCTTTGGCGAACGAGTTCGCCTTTCTCGCTCACCAGTACGGGATAGACGTCTTCGAGGCCATAGAGCTCGCCAACACGCACCCGAGGGTTAGAATCCACACCCCTGGGATAGGGGTCGGCGGTCACTGCCTCCCGAAGGACCCGCACCTCCTCCTCTGGCCGGCCAAAGAGGACTTCGGGCTCATAAAGCTCGCGAGGGAGATAAACGACTCCATGCCCCTCCTCACGAAGGATTTGCTCTTCTCGGCGCTTAAGGAGCTGAACGTTCCGCCCGGGGATGCCGTTGTTGCAGTCCTCGGACTCTCCTACAAGGGCGACAGCGATGACACGAGGAACTCGCCGGCGCTGGCTTTCATCGGGGAGATAGAGGATGACGTGAAGGCCGTTAAAACATACGACCCCTTCGTCCCGGGCACGAGCGGGAGCGTTGAGGAGGCCGTCGAAAACGCGGACGCGGTTGTAATAGCGACCGACCATACTGCCTTCAAGTCCCTCGACTGGGAAAGCCTTGGGAAGCTCATGCGGACGAGAATCCTCATCGACGGCAGGCACGTTGTAAAAACCCCGCCGAGGGGCTTCCTCTTCAAGGGCATCGGGAGGGGTGAGTTTTGAAGCCAGCTTTTGTGTTCGGAACGAGGCCGGAGATAATAAAGCTCGCGCCCGTTATAAGGGCCTTCCTTGAGAGGGGCGTTGAGCCCCTTCTAATCCACACGGGCCAGCACTACGACTACGAGATGAGCAGTGTCTTCCTTGAAGAGCTTGAGCTTCCGCCGATAGACTACCACCTCAAAGTCGGCTCTGGAACTCAGGCGGAGCAGACCGGAAAGGCGATGATAAAAATAGAGAGAGTTTTGATGGACGAGAGGCCAGATGTTACGCTCGTTCAGGGCGACACTAACACGGTCCTTGCGGGAGCTTTGGCGAGCGTCAAGCTGAAGATTCCCGTTGCCCACGTCGAGGCCGGCTTGAGGAGCTTTGACAGGACGATGCCTGAGGAGATAAACAGGATTCTTGCAGACCACGCGAGCGAGGTTCTCTTTCCGCCGACCGAGGAGGCGAGGAAAAACCTCGAACGCGAGGGGATAACCGAGAACGTCTACGTCGTCGGCAACACGATTGTTGATGCGGTTTTACAGAACGCCGAGGTGGCTGAGAAGAAGAGCGACGTCCTTGAGAGGTTTAACCTTAAACCGAAGGAGTACATCCTCGTAACGGCCCACCGCGCGGAGAACACCGACAGCAGGGAGAACCTTGAGAGGCTCGTCCAAATCCTCGAAAGCCTGCCGATGAGAGCTATATACCCAATGCACCCGCGCACGAGGAAGAGACTCGAGGAATTCGGGCTCCTGGAACGGGTTGAGGCTATTGAGAACCTGACCGTCACCAAGCCGCTCGGCTACCTCGACTTCCTCAGGCTCGAAAAGAACGCTTTCGCGATAATGACGGACTCGGGAGGGATACAGGAGGAGGCCATAATCCTCGGCGTGCCGTGCCTCACGCTTCGCTACAACACCGAGAGGCCGGAGACAGTCGAGGCCGGCGGAAACGTGCTGGTCGGCCTCGAAAAGGAACGCGCCCTCGACTATCTTAAACGGCTGATGGAAGACCGGGAGTTCTACGAAGGGATGGCGAACGCTCCGAACCCCTTCGGCGACGGAAGGGCCGGCGAGAGGATAGCGGAAATCCTCCTGAAACTTTACGAAAGGGGAGAGCTGAGGGTGAGGAGCTCAAGCTTCATTTGAATCGCTCGTCAGGAACTGGTCAAGCTGAGAGGCTATTTCGCCGGCAATCATTCCGTACGGGTCTGCCCTCTTGAGCTTTCCAACCTTTGCCTTTAGGCCCAGCCAGTAGGCAACGGCACATGTCTGGTTGGCTATCCTGAGCTCCATAAGTCGGTTCATGTCCGCCCCGCAGAACTTCTCCGAAGACCGTGAAATCTCCGTCTCTGAAAAGACCAGGCCACTGTTTATTGCATCCACGGCGGACTTTGCATCGCCCGCGTAGGAGTAGTAGAGGATTCCAGAGATTGAAACCTCCCTGTAAAGGAGCCTGTTGTCCCACCCCACGACTGGACCATAAAAGAGCACGAGCCTTCCCTTGAGGTCGTAGTTTTGGACATCGTCCACAATGACGGGTTTGAGACCGTGCTTTTCAACAACCCTGACGAGGGCATTCTCAATGTATTCCCTGTACGGGTTAGGAGTCCATACGGCTACGTATACGATGTTAGGGTTCTCCGGGGCTGAGGTCCAGTTGTAGTCGTGTTCCACGATAGTAAGTCCGTCCCTCTGGAACGCCCCTGAAAGGTTGGATAACACGTATGAGTCGCTGGCAACTGCAATCCCAACGATGGAAAGAACCATCAGTACCACGATGCCCAACACTAAAAGGATGCGTCTCATGGAGCTCACCTAGAAATGATTCGAAAAATTACTTTAAAAAGTTTCTCAAACCTCGGTCCCGATGTAGATACCGTGCCTCGTCCGCACGATTCTCACCTTGATTCTGTCCCCGACTTCCGCCTTCGTCCCAACGACCTCGATGAGCCTGTTCCTGGCCTTCGCGAGCATTTCACCCTCAATCCTGCCGGGAAGAACGACTTCTGCCTTTACGACCTCCCCAGGCCGGAAGGCGAGGGGAATGAACTCGCGCTTCTCCATACCGAAGTGGCTCGGCTTCAGGACGAGGGGCCTCATTCCGGTCTTCTCCTCAAGTCTCCTCAGCCAGGCGTAGAACTCCTTGAATGGAACCGTCTTGGCTATAGCTGGATTTCTGCCGAACTTGTAGGGGATGTAGTTCTGGAAGCCAAGGGCCGGCCAGCGTTTTCCGGCACCGATTTTCCTCGCGAACTCTATGAAGGCCTCCGCCTCGTCATCGTTGATTCCGAAGATTATGACCGGGGCGATGAGGACATCTATCCCGGCGTTCACGAGCGCCTCCGCCATCTCCAGAACGTGCTCAAGGTCGTAGCTCTTCATCCCCATGAGCATCTTCGCCTTGTCCGGGTCGAGGGAGTGAATGGAGAGGTTCACCCTATCGAGGCCCGCCTCTGCTAACTCTTCAACGAGCTTGTCATTGAGAAGCGTCCCGTTGCTCTGCATGGAGATTACCGAAACGTTCGGGTGCTCCCGCAACGCCTGAACGAGCTCGACGCGGAAGGGGTAGATGAGCGGTTCACCCTGACCGTCGAGGTGTGCCTCCAAACCCTTCCCCTTTATCCTCGCGACCTCGTCAAACCATTTCATCAGGTAGTCAATATCAACGACGTAGTCGAGCTTTCTCGTCCTTGAGTACGGCCCCTCATCAACGGAGCAGAAGATACAGCTGAGGTTGCACCCGCTGACGCCCCTTATCTGGATGAGGTTTGTCCCCCTGTCTATTAAACCGAAGGCGTTATAGCCGAGGAGCGGAACGTCCATGGCCTCGTGAATGTAGAGGACCTTCCTCTTCGTGTAGCGGTTCCTGAGGAGCGCTCCAAGGTTGTTCTGGATGTAGAGCGCTATGAAGCCTTCAACTTTCTCGTAGTCGGTGTTTATGATTAGCGCACCGTTTCGGGCCGTGATTTGAGGTGAGACGCGGTACTTCTTTCGAATGACCCGTTCAAGCTCTCGCTTTGGAAGGTCGGCGTAAAGGGTCTCACGCCAGATTAGCCGTATCGTGTCTCCCAAATCCTCAAATGTCACGTGGGGGAGGCGTAGCTCTATCATGGTCGTGAGTTTAACGGTGCGTTTAAAAACCCGTTGATGGACAAAACATCCGTCCGGAAGACTTTTAAATTCCCCCTTGAAGACATGCGGGCATGGAAACATTTTAATACTATTGGATTAAAGAGTCTACTGGTGAACTGAACTGGGTGGTAGCTCATGTGGGGGAAGATTGAGCATTACTTTGATGAGTATCCCGTCAGAAAACAAATTGCCAAGACGCTTCTCAAGTACGGCCTCAAGGTCTCAGAGGACATGAAGATAAAGGCTGGAGACATCGAGGTGCCCTATACCAAGATAGCCAAGGCCCTCGACGTGGACAGGCGTGTCGTTAAGGAAACCGTTGCCATGATACTCAAGGTGCCGGAGCTCAAGGAGATATACACCAACCTCGAGCCGACGGTCCATATGAAGTACGTCGGCAGGCACGTTGGCTACGGCGTCATCGAGATTGAGCCCGAACCGAGGGCAATAGGAATACTCGCCAAGATTGCACAGAAGATAGCGGAGCGCGACATCAACATCGTTCAGGTCGTCGCGGAAGACCCTGAGCTCTACCCTGAGGCAACGCTGACCATCATAACCGAGAAGCCCATACCCGGCGACCTCATTAACGAGCTCTCGAAGCTCGAAGGCGTCAAGAGGATATCCATCTACTGACCGAATTTTTTGGCTTTTTACATCAATTTTGCAAAAAGATTTTGTTACCTCTTCTCGAAGAATGAACTCTAGTGGACGCTTTTCCGGACTATGGGACAAATTAGAAACCCCTATTTTAACCAAAAGTTCTGAACCTTTCTTCTTCTCAGGTAAGGTTTATAAGTTATGGTTGAAAACCAACGATAGTCACTCCCAATGAGTGTCGCCTGGAGGGTTGAGTATGGAAGAAGCAAGTCGCGCCAGCAAGTTCGTCTACACTTTTATCGTGCTGTTTATTCTGTGGCTGGTCGTCACGGCCAGCCTCGACAGTCAGGAGTTGATAACTGGGGCCGTTATAGCTTTAATAGTGGCGGCACTGACGCACGACGTCTTCACCAGAGCAGGACTTGCAAACCTTCATCCGAAGAGGGTCGCCTACGCGATAGCCTACATACCGTACTTCCTGTGGGCCATGATAATGGCCAACCTCGACGTGGCTTACAGGGTCCTTCACCCGGCAAGGCCCATAAGGCCTGGAATCGTCAAGTGCAGGACGGTTCTCAACAGCGACACCGGAAAGCTCTCGCTCGCGAACTCAATAACCCTCACGCCCGGAACGATAACCCTCGACGTTGATGGAGATAACTACTTCATCCACTGGATTTGGGTTCCAGATGAGGTTCTTAACGCCAAGGACGATTCTGAGCACGTCGAAAAGGCCTCCGAGGCCATAACGAGGCCCTTCGAAAAGTACTTGAGGGTGATATTCGGATGATAGAGGTTAACATTTATCTCGCCCTGATTGCGATAGCAACGCTCCTCAGCACCTACAGGGTCTTCAGGGGACCGACGACCGTTGACAGGCTCGTTGCCGTCGATATCATGACGACCATAACCACCGGGCTGATGGTGCTCTTCGCGCTCTACTACGGCAGGATGATTTACATCAGCGTCGCCTTTGTTTACGCGCTCCTTGCCTTCGGTGGAGTCATAGCCTTCGCCCGCTACCTGGAGGGAGGCCTATGAACGCGCTCGCGATAATCGGTGAAGTCCTCGTCTTCATAGGAACGTTCTTCTACTTCCTCTCGGCCCTCGGCCTGATAAGGATGCCCGACGTTTACAACAGGATGCAGACGTCCACCAAAAGCGCCACCCTCGGTTCGCTGGGCGTCATAGTGGGCGTTGGAATCTGGGCCATTGGGAAGGGCTATTCTCCAGCGTGGATAGTGCAGACGGTAGCGGTCGCGGGATTCCTGTTGCTCACCAACCCAATAAGCGCCCACGCATTGATAAGGGCCGCATACAAGCGCGGGATTCCTCTCTGGCACGGTAGTGTCGTTGACAAGTATGGGGAACACCTTGCGAGCAAGGCGCAGGCTGAAGAGGCTGAGGGTGAGACCTCCGAGACATCTGAGGGGGTGAGCGAATGAACTGCGTAACCTGTATCGACTATATCATCATCGGTGTCATGATTCTCTCGGCAGTATTCGCCGTCGAGTGGCGTGACCTTCTAGCGGCCGCCGTTGGAATGGCCGCTGTCAGTCTGTTCGCCTCAATACTGTTCCTGATTCTTCAGGCGCCAGACGTTGCAATGACCGAAGCGGCCATAGGGGCCGCGCTCAGCGGTGCCATACTAATCTTTGCCATAAAGAGAACCCAGCGCTTTGAGACAGAGGAAGAAGAGAGACCAGGGTGGTGGATAAGATGGTGAGCGTACTGAAGAGGAGTCTCGCGATAATTACCCTGCTTATCATCGGGTACTGGCTCGCCCAGGGGCTCGCTGGAGTACCCTTTGGCCAGGACAAGATGCTCGTCGGCCATTACTACCTCGACCACGTCAAGGAACAGACGGGAGCCGTCAACGCGGTAACTGCCATTGTCGTCAACTACCGTGGTTTTGATACCCTCGGTGAGGTCACAGTCCTCTTCATAGCCTCCACAGGTGTTGGAGCGCTTCTCTGGGAGAGGAAGAAGAGGAGAACCGCGAAGACAGAGGGCTCAATAGTTCTCACAACAGGAACCAGGCTTCTCGTGCCCTTCGTGATGCTCTTCGGCGCCTACATCTTCATCCACGGACACCTCACCCCAGGTGGAGGTTTCCCGGGAGGAGCGACCATAGCTACGGCCTTCCTGCTGCTCTACATGGCATTCACTATGTACGAGATTCCCCACAAGGCCTTTGAGAAGACCGAGGGACTCGTTGGGATGGGCTACGTCATCGTCGGTCTCATTGGCCTCGCGATAGGCGGTTACTTCCTCTTCGACTGGATATGGCAGACCTGGGGCTGGGGACACGACAACATCGGCAGGCTCTTCAGTGGCGGATTCATCCCGATAATATACATCCTGATAGGTCTCAAGGTTGGCACCGAGCTCAGTGGAATCATCGACAACATGCTAAAAGAGGGGGTGAAAGAATGAGCGTTCCGAACATCAGCGCCTTCTACTTCGGTGCAATCTCGCTCATACTCATAGGCCTCTACGCAGTCCTCGTCAAGAAGAACATCCTCAAGATGCTCATCGGGCTCAGCATTATGGAAACTGGTGTCAACCTGCTCCTCATAAGCATAGGCTACATCTCGGGGAAGAGCGCGCCGATTCTGAGCGAGGGAATAGAGCCCAACCAGGCCGTTGACCCGATTCCGCAGGCGCTCGTTCTGACGGCGATAGTCATAGGCGTTGCCACAACGGCCATGACCCTTAGTGCCGCGATAGTCCTTTACAAACATTATGGAACGCTGAACGTTGAGGAGATAAGGAGGTTGAGAGGATGAACGGGCAGTACGCCTCACTCCTCATAGCGTTACCTCTCCTCGGTGCCTTCTTCGTCCCCCTGATTAAGGGGCTTGGAAAGAAGGCAATAAAGACCTACGTGCTGATAATCACCGCGATACAGACGGGAATAGCGGCGTGGGTCTTCCAGCAGGTTTACTCAACTGGAAAGCCGATAATCGTCATGGCAGGCGGCTGGAGGCCACCGATTGGAATCAACCTTTACATTGGCCACTTCGCGGCGCTCTTCGTGCTCATAGTGGCTATAGCGAGCTTCCTCATGGCAGTGTTCAACTTCAAGGCAATCGACGTTGAACCCATAGACAAGTACGCCATGCTGTTCCTCCTGCTGATGCTCGGAGCCACGGGAATGATAGCGACGGGAGACATCTTTAACCTCTTCGTCTTCATGGAGATAACTTCCATAACCGCCTATGCTCTAACGGCCTACAACAAGACGGGTGAAGCTGCTGAAGCATCGCTCAAGTACATGATTCTCGGAGGAATCGGCTCAAGCTTCTTCCTAATCGGCGTCGCGCTAATCTACGGCGCCACCGGAACGCTCAACATGGCCCAGATAGCCCAGCTCGCGGGCAACATCGACCCGACCGTTGCCCAGGTCGGACTGGCTCTCATAGTCTTCGGCCTGGCCGTCGAAGCGGAGCTCTTCCCGCTCAACGCCTGGGCGCCCGATGCCTATCAAGCGGCACCGCACCCGATAACGGCCATGTTCTCGGCCTTCGTCGTCAAGGCAGGCCTCTACGCGATGGCGAGGATACTCTACCTCATGAGCTCGGTCGGAACCTGGCACAACGTCCTCAAGCTCCTCGTGGTCATGGCCACCCTCACCGTTGTTGTGGCAGAGTTCTCCGCTCTGAGACAGAGGAACGTCAAGAGGATGATAGCTTACTCGTCAATCAGCCAGGTTGGACTCATAGCCCTTGCCTTTGCCTTGGGAACCCAGGCGGGCGTTGACGCTGGAGTGTTCCAGATGATAAACCACGCCATAATCAAGGCTCTCCTGTTCCTCGGAGTTGGCTACGTTGCTGTACAACTCGGAGGGGCAGACATTGAGAACTTCCATGGGCTCGGCAGGAAGATGCCCGTTACCGCCTTCGGAATAACGGTCGGGGCGATGGCGGCGGTAGGAATACCGCTGTTCAACATCTTCTGGAGCAAGCTCAGGATAATCCTCGCCACTGTTGAAGCGGGCTACACCTGGGCGGCCTTCCTCGTCCTCGCGGCCAGTGTGGTCGAGGCGGTCTATTACTTCAGGCTGATTCACGCCATCTGGTTTGAGGGAGAGGGCGAGAGGATTTCAGAGAGCATCCCGCTCGTGGCCATAGTGGTCGCCCTGGTGATACTCGTGGTTGCCATTGGAATCTACCCGAACTACCTCTGGAGCGTCTCCCAGAAGGCTGGAAGCGACATCTTCAACGTCGCCCAGTACATTAAGAACGTCCCGCTGATGGGGGTGGGAGCATGAACGAGCTCATGATAATGCTCTTCGCACCTCTGGTGGCTGGCTTCATAGCCTGGGCCCTTGACGTCAGGGGAATACGCGAGGCCGTTGGAGTACTCGGTACCCTCGTTCCCCTTGGGGTACTCGCCAAGTACTACTCAACGATAGCGGGTAGCAACCCTGAGGTGGTAACTCAAACCATAACCGTTGGTGGGTTCAAGTTAATCTTCCAGCTCAACACGATAAGCTGGTATTTTGCGACTATCGCTTCGCTCATCGGCGTTGCGATGGCCTTCGGAATGGTCAGCACTTCAAGGAGCTCCTACGAGTGGCTCTTCGCACTCATGAGCTACACTGGCGTCCTTGGCGTCTTCCTCAGCGGGGACTTCGTGGGCTTCTTCCTGTTCTGGGAGCTCATGACCTTCGCGAGCTTCATGATGGTGCTCAAGAGGAGCAGGCACGAGTCCCTCAA
The DNA here is from genome assembly GCF_027063845.1 of Thermococcus sp. Classification (GTDB taxonomy): domain Archaea; phylum Methanobacteriota_B; class Thermococci; order Thermococcales; family Thermococcaceae; genus Thermococcus. The sequence goes on along the minus strand of NZ_JAMOQU010000007.1, from coordinate 22,375 downwards.
GTACTTCGTGCTCAGCGTCATCGGTGCCTACGCGATGCTCATAGCGATTGGAATCCTCTACGCGAAAATCGGCGCGCTCGATTTCGGAACAATCAGACAGGCCCTCTACATGGACGCAATGCTCGGGAGCATAAGCAAGAGCCTCACCGCCCTCGTGTTCCTGCTCTTCCTGACGGCCTTCGGCGTCAAGGCAGGTGCCGTTCCGCTCCACGTCTGGGCGCCCGGTGCCTACAGCGAGGTTGACCAGAGCTATACAGCATTCTTCAGCGGGGCTTTGAGCAAGGCGGGAGCCTACGGATTCTTGCTCCTCTACATCTTGATGGGAGCCAAGCTCGTCGCCGCCCTCGGAATCTGGCACAACCATATGGTGTTCTCGTACATCATAGCCTGGCTTGGAGCCATAACCGTCGTCGTCGCAGGCTTCCTCGCGGTGCTCCAGGAGGACATAAGGAAGCTCTTCGCCTACTCCTCCGTCAGCCAGGTCGGCTACATACTCCTGGGCCTTGGCATAGGAACGCCGCTCGGCTTCACGGGAGCGCTCTTCCACGTCCTCAGCCACGCGGTCTTCAAGGGCCTGTTCTGGCTCGTCGTCGCGGCGCTCGTGCTAAGGACGGGTAAGACCAGGTTTGAGGACTTCGGTGGCTTAGCCGAGAAGATGCCGATAACCTTTGCCATGTCACTCATAGCGGTCCTCAGCCTCGCAGGAATTCCGCCGATGGCGGGCTTCGCGAGCAAGTGGCTCATCTACGAAGCTGCCATAAGCGCACACATGCCCCTCGTTGCAGGCGCGATATTCCTCGGAAGCGCCCTGGCCTTCGCCTACGTCGTGAGGTTCCTCTACGCGGTGTGGTTCGGCCAGAGGCCGAGCGACCTTGAGGACGTTAAGGAGGCACCGCTTCCGCTCCTCATAGGCATGGCGATACTCGCGATTCCGAACATCGTCTTTGGAGTTGCACCAGGCCTCGTCACAGAGTACCTCGGAAAGTTCCTCGGAAACCCCGTCGGAGGAAATTACTACAAGCTCGTAACACCAACTGGAACCTACAACGCCCTCCTCGTTGCCGTGCTCCTCGTCTTCGGCCTCGCGATAGCAGGACTCATATTCATCTACGGGGCAAAGACGAGAAGAATACCCGTCACGAACACCTACCAGTCGGGTAACCCCGTTACCGAGGACTACAACCTCAGCATGAGGAGGAACTTCTACCGGCCCCTTGCTGAAGCCCTTGACTTCTGGCTCAAGTACAGCTGGGACCGCTTTTACGAGCGCCTCGCTGGAATCGCCGAGGACTTCGCTGACTTCCTGAGGGAAGGCTTCTACAACGGAAACGTCCAGAGCTACGCCTGGTATCTGGCGGTAGTGCTCCTAATCCTGGCACTGTGGGGGGTGTTGTGAATGTTCGACTGGAAGTTAGCGCTTGAGGCAATCGGAATGGTAATCTACGCCACCTTCATGGGCTTCATATTCATGGGCATCGAGAGAAAGGCAATGGCGAGAATCCAGAGGCGCATAGGGCCCCCGATATACCAGCCAATCATAGATACCCTCAAGCTCCTCGGGAAGAAGGAGAGCGTAAGCCACGGCCTCATCTACGACTTTGGGCCAGTCTTTGCCCTCGGGGCGAGCATAACGGCGCTCCTGTTCATACCCATCGCCAACTTCCAGCTCTTCAGTAGCAACGCCGACCTGATAGTTGTCGCCTACCTCCTCGAGGTGCCGATGCTCGGAATAATGCTCGGTGCCATGAGCTCGGGCAACCCCTACTCAGCCCTCGGTGTCCAGCGTGGTCTGCTCACTATGGTGGCCATGCAGTTGCCGTACGGTCTTGCGCTGATAGCGCTAATCCAGCACTGGGGAACTTTCAAGCTGAGCAACATCGTGGCCCTCCAGCAGGTTCACGGGTGGAGCATAACGGTTCCAGCGTTGCTTTTAGCGTTCATCGTCTTTGACATAGTCTTCCAGGCATTGCTCGGCCTCGAGCCGTTCGATATAGTCTCCGCACCCGCGGAAATCTCAATGGGTCCGATGGTCGAGTACGGGGGCAAACACGCGGCACTGCTCTTCACCCAGCATGCGGTTCAGCTCTTCGCCGAGACGGCGTTCTTCGCCGTCCTCTTCCTCGGCGGAGCGAGTAACCTGCTTGAGCTCCTCGTCAAGCAGATAGCGGTGCTCTTCATAGCGATATTCGTCGCCAGCATCTACCCGCGCTTCACCATCGACCAGGCCGCGAAGTTCTTCTGGAAGTGGCCGACGATAATCGGAATAATAGCCGTGCTCCTGACTATGTGAGGTGGTGTGGATGAGCGAGAGAAAAAATGACGAGTTCATAAGCTACGAGCTCAAGGAGTTCAAGCTCTTCGAGCCCCTCTTCAGGTGGGCGAGAAAGAAGAGCCTCTGGATAGTGGCGTTCTGTACCGGTTGCGGCGGTATAGAGATGCCCCCCTTAGCGACAGCCCGCTACGACTTCGAGCGCTTTGGAATAATGCCCAACCCTGCCCCGAGGATGGGTGACCTGTTCCTCATCACGGGCTACGTCACCCCGAAGACCCTCAAGAGGATAATCATAACCTACGAGATGATGCAGGACCCAAAGTACGTCCTTGCCCACGGCTCCTGCCCTATAAACGGCGGTGTTTACTGGGACTCCTACAACGTGGTTAAGCAGCTCGACAAGTACATTCCCATCGACGTGGCCATAGCGGGCTGTATGCCGAGGGCCGAAGCCGTCATGCAGGGAATCATGGACATCATAAGGAAAATTGAGAACGGAGAAGCCGATGGATGGAAAAGGTATAGGGAGAACTACGAGTGGTACAGGAAAAACCAGGACGAGCTCTTCGGTGAGGGATGGCGTGAGAAAGACGCAAAGAGGTGGTTGGCATGGCTGTGAACGATAACAAGGTCGAAACCGTGGAGAAGGCTGAGGAGAAGAAGCCCGAGCTCCCGAACACCAAGGAGGGCAACCTCGTTAGAGAGCTCCTCGAGAAGGCCCCCTACGCTGAGGGAAGCGTCAGGCGCGAGAAGAGGATAGAGTTCAGAGTCCCTGCCGAGAGGATACACGAGTTCCTTGAGCTGGCGAGCGAGACGTTTGAGATGCTCATGCAGATAAGCGTTGTTGACTGGCTCAAGGAGAATGAGTTTGAGCTCGTTTACCAGCTCTGGAGCGTCAGTGAGAGCGTTCACGCCTTCGTGAAAACAAGGGTTCCAAGGGAAAACGCGAAGCTTCCGACGGTCATGGACATCTGGCCCGTTGCAGAGACCTACGAGAGAGAAGCCCACGAGTTCTTCGGGATAGTCTTCGAGGGCAACCCGAGGCTTGGGCCGTTCATCCTCGAGCCGAGGGAGTACGAGAAGCACCCGCTCAGGAAGGACTTCAACACGCTGAGCTACGTCAAGACAATCTACGGTGAGGACTTCGACAGGTACGATGAGAGTAAGACCAACTACGTGATATGAGGTGGTGATGCTCATGGCAAATTTGGAGGTTCCAAAGGAGCTTAGGGAGGAGGCAAGAAAGCACGACATGTACCTCACTCCGATATCAAAGGACACCTACGAGCTGTTCTTCGGCCCACAGCACATGGCCACCGAGAACTTCAGCATAATCCTGAAGATGGACGGCAACAGGATAGAGAGGGCCATAGTCAACCCAGGATTCCTGCACAGGGGTTTTGAGAAGCTCGCCGAACAGAGGCCTTACTTCACCAACATAGCCCTAATCCTTCGTATCTGCGTTCCCGAGAGCGACGTTCCCGAGAACATTTACTCAATGGCCGTTGATGAGATAATGGGCTGGGAAGTCCCTGAGAGGGCGATATGGATTAGGACGACAGTGCTCGAGATGGCCAGGCTTTCAGCGTGGATGTTCTGGATAATGGGCTTTGGAAACGAGATAGGTCTTTACACGGCTGGCCAGTGGGCCGCTGCCTACCGTGAGAGGCTCATGCGCCTCTTTGAAGAGCTGACGGGAGGAAGGGTCTACCACATCTACACCGTCCCTGGAGGCGTCAGGAGGGACATACCTGGCGATAGGTGGCTGAGGCAGTTGAGGGACACCGTCGAGTACATCAAGTCCAAGCTCAAGGACTTCGACGAGATACTCTTTGACAACTACATAATGTTCGAGAGGACCGAGGGAGTCGGCGTCATGGACAAGCGCTTTGCCCTCAAGCACGCTGTGACAGGACCGAACCTTAGGGCAGTGGGAGTTCCCTACGACGTCAGGAAAGACGACCCCTACTACCTCTACCCCGAGCTCGACTTTGAGGTTCCAGTCCTGAAAGAGGGCGACAGCCTCGCGCGCGTCCTCGTGAGAAGGTACGAGATTGAGCAGGACCTCTACATACTCGAACAGCTCCTCGACATGGGGCCCCCGAGCGGACCCTACATGGTGCAGGACCCCAAGCTCAAGAACCTCCCGAGGTTCAAGGTTCCCGCTGGAGACGCCTACGCCCACGTCGAGAGCACCAAGGGCGACTTCGGTGTTTACATGGTGAGCAACGGCACCCACAAGCCCTATCGCGTCCACTTCCGCGGTCCGAGCCAGAGCCACGGAGTTACGGTACTTGAGGAGCTCCTTAAGGGGGCCCGCCTTGCCGATGTGCCCGTCATATTGAAGACCCTCGACAACTGCCCGCCCGACATAGACAGGTGATGACGATGCCCGCGAGAGTCGTTGGTGAGGAGAAGGTCAAGATTAAGAAGTCCTTCGTCAAGCCCTGGATGGGCATCAAGTACCTCTTCAAAAAACCAGTCACGATTAAGATACCCTTCGAGAAGATAGAGCCCGCCCCGAAGTACAGGGGATTCCACACCCTCGACTGGAAGAAGTGTGTGGGCTGTAACTTCTGCGGTCAGATATGTCCAGCGAGGGCAATAGAGATGACGTGGCTCGAAGTGGACGGCAAGATGGAGAAGAGGCCCCACCCGAAGGTTGACTACGGTCGCTGTACCTTCTGCCAGTTCTGTGTGGACGTCTGCCCGACGGGAGCCCTCGGGTTCACGGAAGCCTATTATCTCTCAACGGGCGGTAGCGAGGAAGACCTTGAACTCTTCAACTGGGTGCCGATTCACCCCGATAAAGTAAGGGAGCTCAACGAGAAGTTCGGCGACTACCGCTTCCCAGTTGAGAAGATAGAAAAGAAAGCCGATGGGACATACGTTTACCACCTCCGCGACGGTTCAACGATAGAGTTCAAGATACTCGGCTACGGCATAAGGCCCCCCAAGAAGCCCACGCCCACCAAGCCAACTGCGAAGACCGCTGAAAAGAAGGAAACTAAGCCAGCTGAGAAGAAGGAAAACGTAAAACAGGCCGAAAAGAAGGAAGGGGCCTGAGCCCCCTTTTCTTCCCATTTAAAGGATTCTTTCCAGGATTATCGCCGTCAGGGCTCCTACCGCCATTCCCGACTCGAGTATGCTCGAGACAAGTCTTGGAAGGGATTCCAGCAACTGGGGCGGTAGGTGTGGCGCTCCGAGCCCTGCTATCAGCGCGGCCGCGAGAATCAGCGTGTTCCTGTCATTGAACTCGACCTTCTCCTTTATCAGCCTCAGGCCAGTGACGCTTATCATGCCGTAGAGAGCCAGCGTCAGGCCGCCGAGGACCGGGGCGGGCATTGAGGCCAAGATGCCCGCGAACTTCGGGAGGAGCGAGAGGAGAATCAGGATAACCGCCCCCACCTGAACCACGTGCCTGCTTCCGACCTTGGTGAGGGCAACGACACCTATGTTCTCTGAATAGCTCGTGGTTCCGCAGGCCCCGAGGAAACCGGCTACCGAGCAGGCGAGGCCTTCAGCACCTATGCCCCTCGCTATCCTCTCCTCGGTTATCTCGGAACCAGTAACGGTCGCTATCGCGTGGTAGTCGCCAACGCTTTCGATGATGCTCACCATAAAGGCGAAGAGGAGGAGCACTATCGCTGTTAAATCGAAGACGGGCTCGCCCCACGGAAACGGCCTGGGGACACTGATGGCGGGAAGACTTTCCACGAGGTTTAGGTCGACGAGGCCGAGGGGAAAGCTCACCGCGTAGCCGACGAGGGCACCCACAACGACCGGCATTGCCCTTGTTCTCCTTCCCCTCAGTGCAACGAAGATTGTGGTGAGGAACGTTATCAGCCCCACGAGCACGGCCTTTTCGACGGTTCCACCCGAGGGGTCAGCATAGGCGTTGAAGAAGTTATTAACGGCAACATCTGCGAGGCTGAAGCCAATGAGGGTTATTGTAACCCCAGTAACGAGGGGCGTGAAGAGCTTCCTGACCTTTCCGATTATTCCAAGCCAGCCGATTAGGGCCTCAATCAGCCCGCCGACGATTAGCGCCCCCTGAACCGCGGCCATTCCAATGCTTGAGCCAATCGCTATCAGCCCTGGGATGAAGGCAAAGCTCGAACCCTGGACTATCGGATAGCGCGAGCCTATCGTCGTCTGGAGAAGCGTCGCTATCCCCATCGCCAGCAGGACGGCCTGTATCATCGTTGCTATCTGGGAACCGCTGAGCCCTATCGCCCCGCCCACTACGAGGGGCACCGTCACTGTCGCCCCAAACATCGCCAGAACGTGCTGAAGGCCAAAAACCAAAGCCTTGGAAGGTTCAACCCTATCCTCTATTCCCACTTTAAGAACGGGTTTCCTTGCGTTTTCCAGGCTTTCCATTGAAGCCCGCTCAGGCTGTGTAGGTATTTGTATAAAAAGTTTTCGGAAAAGTTGAGAATAAGCAGGCTTTTGTCAATCACCACCCCTGCACCTTTTCCAGGACTTCATCGGGAACTCTGCCTTCCTCAACGTCCTCAATTGCTTCTTCAAGCCTGTCAAGGCCCTCCTCAAGGAGCTCCTCCTCTATCGTCAGCGGGGGCTGAATCCTCAGCACGTTGCCCTGAAGGAAGGCCACTATTAGACCCAGCTCGTAGGCCCTCCAGACGACCTTCTTAGCCTCGTCGTAGGCCCTCTCCTTGGTTTCCCTGTCCTTTACGAGGTCAACGCCGAGCATCAACCCGAGTCCGCGGACGTCACCGATGAGCTCGTGCCTCTTCTTCATTCTTTCAAGCCTTTCCTTTGCTTTATTCCCAAGCCTTTCGGCCCTCTGGAGAAGATTTTTCTCCTCGATTTCCTCGATGACTGCCAAAGCGGCTGCACTCGCGACGGGGTTTCCCGAGAGGGTGAATGCATGGCCAAGAGGGGGCAGTGAATCCATTATCTCGGCCCTCCCGACAATTGCGCTTATAGGCAATCCACCGCCAAGGGGCTTTGCGAGGGTTATTAAGTCGGGCTTAACGCCGAAGTGCTCGATGGCGAACCACTTACCTGTTCTCCCAAGACCGCTCTGGACTTCATCAACGCCGAGGAGAATGCCGTGTTCGTCGAGGAGCCTTTTGAGCTTCCTGAAGTAGCCCTCGGGGGGAACCACCATCCCTGCGTCGCCCTGTATCGGCTCAGCTAAGAGGAGGGCTACCCCCTCAGCGTGAACCTCGCCCTCGAACTTCTCCCTGAGGTACTCAAGGCATTCCATACGGCACTTCCCAGGTTCTTTCCCGAAGGGACAGCGGTAGCAGTTGGGGTAGGGGATGAAGTGGACGTCGCTGAGCTGGCCGACCTTGGAGCGAACCTCAAAGTCAAGGCCAGTAACGCTCATTGCCCCGTAGGTGGAACCGTAGTAGCTCCTGAGGTAGCCGATTACCGCCCTCCTCCCAGTGTAGGCCCTCGCGAACTTTATGGCGCCATCATTCGCATCGCTCCCACTGAGGCCAAAGGCAACCTTCGCGTTCTCAACGGGGGCAAGTTCGCTCAGCTTTTTGGCCAGAAGGTACGGCTCGACGGGGAAGCCGTAGATAAAGGTGAAGTGAAGCAACCTCTCGGCGGTTCTTTTGACGGCTTCAACGACCCTCGGGTTGTTGTGCCCAACGTTTTGAACGGCCGCATCGCTCAGGAAGTCTATGTACTCCCTTCCCTCCACGTCCCAGACGAGGGCGTTTTGGGCCTTGTAAGGCACTATTGGGGCGTAGGTAACGTGGGATGCGCGCGAGATGTAGCGGGAGTAGCCCAGGATAACCTCATCTTTTGGGGGCAACATGGAACCACCGTTAACCATATGCGTTTGAAATTAATAGGAATTTCGGTTAATTTTTGCGAAATTAGCAGAAAACTTTAAAAATAACCTCCCAAAAATTCAAAATTGATGGGCCAAAATGGCTGAGATTGAACGACTTGACGAACTCGACAGGGCGATACTCCACATCCTGCAGGAGGACGGAAGGGCCAGTTACTCAGAGATAGCAAGAAGGCTTAAGGTGCCCGAATCAACGGTCAGGCTCAGGGTTAAAAAGCTCGTTGAGAGGGGAGTCATAAGGAAGTTCGTCGCCCTCATAAACCCATTCAAGGCGGGCTACTCCGTCGTAGCGTTCATAGCCGTTGATGTGGAACCGAGCAAGATAAAAGAAGCCGTGGAAAAGTTAAAGGAGTTGCCAGAGGTAGACGTCCTGGGCATAGCGACCGGGGCCCACGACATACTAATGCAGGTAACCGTGAGGGATTTGCAGGAACTTGAGAACTTCCTCGTTGAAAAGCTCGGCAGGATAGAGGGGATAAAGAGCACGGAAACTTCAATCCTCACGAGCGTCAAGAAATGGGGATATGCAAGGGTATTTTAGGTTCCTAAGAGCACCCAGATGCCTATCGCGATGAGCAAAAGTCCGGCGATGACGGAGAGCTCCATGCTGTGCCTGACCATCGCCTGGGAGAAGCGCTTGCTCTCGCTCACGCTCCCCATGGCGAGGAGGATTACGACGAGGGGAAGCACGAAGATGACGTTGTAGAGGGCCAGGAGGAAGAACGCGAGGGCCCTGCTCCCGTGCGCTATTATCGTCGCGTAGACGAGGTAACTGCCGGCGGAACAGGGGAGGAGCGTCGTTGAGACCACAACGCCGAGGGCAAACGAACCGGCGAAGGTCGCGTCGGCGCTGAATATCTTCCTCCTTATCTTCCCCTTGTCGCCTATCCTCGAGCGCTCCATTATCCCTGTGACCATTGTGTAGATTCCGAAGCCCATCGCAAAGATTCCCGCGAGCCACAGGGGAATGTACTGCCCGAGGAAGAGCAGGCCAACGCCGAGGAGGTAGTACGAGACGTAAACGGCCAGGATAAAGGCCGAGCCTATGATGTAGAGTCTCTTCCGCGACACTTCCCTTACAGATATCGCAATGAGGAGCATAGTGTAAATCACGAAGGTGCAGGGGTTTATCGAGTCGCTCATTGCCAGGGCGTAGAACTTGGGGATAAACTCTGGAATGCCCAGGAGGTAGAGAACGACGGCGCTTAACCCAAAGGAAGCCAGCAGGATTATCGCGAGGGCCTTGATTTCGCTCTTCATGGGCAAAAGTAATCAAGAAAGACTTTTCATCCTTTCCAAAACGAAAGGTTGAAAACTAAAGGTCAGCCCGTCGAGTTTCCGCTCGAAGTCGAGTTGGCCTTCAGCTCGTTGAGTATCTTCTGGACGTCAACTGACTGATGCTTCACGAATATGGTGTAAAGCGCGTCTATGACGAGCTTGGCCTTGGGGTCCTTGTAGGAGAGCAGGTAAGTTTTTCCAGTAAATAGAAGCATGCCATTGTTTTGAATCGCCACAGCTATAATCTCAGGGGTTTTAGTTATGTCGAATTCCCCCTCAATGACCGCGTAGAGGGTTTCGTTGTACGTTATGGCTATCACTGGAACACCACTGATGCCCGTAAGCTGGGCGAGCTCGTTGAAGAGCATCATGTTCGTCTGGTTGTTCACGAGCTCGTAGTAGGTTAAGGCCTTCTCTCCGTACTCCTGGGGAATCCACTCGTGCATGTGCCGGCAGTGGGGGCAGGTTTTCATACCGTACATGTAGAAGTGAATCGCGTTCAGGTAAATCCTCGTGCCGTTGACGTCAACGTAGGCCGGCTTCGAGGGTGTTGAGGTTGTGGTCACCTGGGAGGAAGCGCTCGAGGTCGTTGAACCCGTGCCGTTGCTCCCTATACAGCCGGCGGAGAAACCCACCACGATGAGCAACAGGAGCGCAATTCCGATTTTACTCTTTTTCATGTAATCACCACCGCCCATTTCTCAGGGAGAGTTATAAACGTTAACACGGCTTCATTTCAATTTGAACGGAACCCTTAAATCAACTTGGGACGTATGTATTCGGGGGTGTGTATGCAGACATGGTACCGCTCGCGGGCCCTTTACGACGCAGTCATGAAGCTCGTGAAGGCAGGGAAATTTGACGAGGCCATGAAGCTCGCCGGGGGGATACCGGACGGGAGCGTCCGTTCCAAGGCAGTCAACGGAATAGTCGTGGAGATGGCGAAAGAGGGAGAGGATTACAGGGATGCCCTTGACAGGGCGATAGAGACGGCACTCTCAACGAAGAACCCGACGAAGAACCTGATGGGGCTGGCCTTTGAGTTCCTTGAAATGGGGAAGTTCGACGACGCCCTCTACATAGCGGAGCACATAACCGACCTCGCCAACAGGTCAAAGGTGCAGGCAGAGGTCGCGCTCAGGCTCGCGAGGAAGGGTGAACTCGATAGAGCCATGAAACTCATAGAGGACATCCTGGACGAAGACGTCAAGACCTGGGCAACCTCAATGCTCGCGAGCGAGCTTTAGCGTGAAGAAGTCAAAACCAGCCGTTTTATCTGCCGTTTTTGACAGAAACCCCGCCACAACCCTTTTTTAGGGAAGCCCTTTTCTATGGCGGGTGAGACCATGAACGGCGGAGAGATAATCGGACTGCTCGGAATGTTGCTCCTCGTGAGCGCTTGGGTTCCGCAGACCATCGAAACGATAAGAACGAGGAAGTGCCCCCTGAACATGGGCTTCATAGTGATTTATGTGACAGCGGCGTCGTTACTAACGGTTTACTCCTACATCATAGGCGACTGGATATTCTTCACGCTGAACTTCCTGTCGGCATTGCAGAGCGCGATAAACCTCGTGGTGAAGTTGACGGAAAAGAAAAGCACCTAACTCCGCTTGTAGAGCCCCACGAGCTCTCCCCACTGAATAACGTGACCCTCCATGGCCTTTTCCAGTTCTTTTCTCGTCACCCCCTGTGGAAGGTTCAGCGTCGTGTCGAGGGCGTAGACCCTGAAGTGGTAGTGGTGGACGCTCCCTCTCGGCGGACAGGGGCCACCGTAGCCTATCCTTCCGAAGTCGTTCCTCCCCTGAACCACCGGAATCGGCTTCTCGACTTCCCCAACCTTCGGAACCGCCTCGGGAATCTCGCCGAGGGGTGGAATGTTCCAGGCAATCCAGTGGGTGAAGGTTCCCGCGGGAGCATCGGGGTCGTCAACTATGATAACGATGCTCTTCGCCTTCTCGCTTATGTTCCCGATAAATATCGGTGGGTTTATGTCCTCGCCGTCGCAGGTGAACTTAGCGGGGATGTAGCTCCCGTTGTGGAAGACGGAACCAATCTCAAGTGTCTTCGGAGCAGTCGTTTTCTCACCTCCCCCACTTATACAGCCCGACCCGATTAGAAGCGCGATGATTAGCAGAGGTATCCATGTCCTCATGTTCAAACCTACGTCTTCATCCGTAAAAGGGTTGCGCCAACGTTAAATACTCCTCCGGCGTTTAACCTACCATGCGCGTGCTCTGGGAGAGGGAGATACCAGCCGAGAAAATCGTCGTCTCGCCAAGGCCGGTCTGGAAGTGTCGAACCTGCCCGATGTACGGGAAGAGGCCGAGCTGTCCTCCCCACGTTCCAGACTGGAGGGAGGCAAGGGAGTGGGTGAGCCACTTCAGCAGGGCCATCCTCATAAAGTTCGAGGTGGATATGAAGCGCTTCGAGGAGGAGAAACGGGAGGCAATCAGGTACCTGCTCAAGCGCGAGGCCGAGCTCTTTAAAGAGGGAAAGCTCTACGCGATGGCACTCTTCCCTGGAAACTGCAACCTCTGCCCGGACTGCCCCTTTGAGCGCGGTGAGCCCTGTAGAATACCAACGAAAGTCCGTCCAAGCCTCGACGCCATAGGGATTGAAATCAGCTCGCTGGTTCAAATAGACTTTTCCGAAAGCGTTTTGTATGGGCTCGTGTTAGTCGAGTAATGGGGTTTAGGATGGGAACGAGTACACTCTCAGTCAAGTCCAGCTTGGCAGTTGCCCTTACCCTAACCCTCATGTACGCCTTCGGAGCTACGTGGTTTTACTACGTTCCCTCAAGATGGGAGCCGAACACTGACATTGAGTTGTGGCGACTTCTGCTTCACTTTCTCTTCCTGAACTTTCTGTTCTGGATTGTCGTAATCCCCGAAAAGAAGCCTTTCCCCGCGTTAAACCTGCTGGTGCTCACGGTCTTAACGGTCCCGCTGGGGGTGTTCACTTCGCTCCTCTTTTTGTTCGCAATAAGCGAGACGGGCATCTGGAAGACATACGGGCTTGAATACTCCGTAATGGCACTCGTACCGTTTCTAATCGCCCACAAGTCCGTAAAAGGGCGAGTCTCCGCCGTTCCGTTTGCCTTAGCACTATTTTATGGTGCCACAGCTTACCTGTGGGGGAACGCGGTATGGTGAGGATTGCCTACATCACCCTGCTCGGTCGCTCGCCCTGGGCGGTTGTAAACACTTACTACAAGCTCCTGAAGGAGGGAAAACCGAAAGGGAAAATCGAGAGGGTTTACATCTTCACCGAGGAGCGCTATAAGAAGAATCTCCAAAGGGTTGTCAGGGCCCTTGAGGCAATCTCCAAGGCTTACAATCTCGAGCCAAGGATTGAGACCGTTATAATACCGGACCACGGGTTTTCCGAGGCCGAGAGAAAGTTCAGGGAACTCTTCTCAAAGCTCGAAAGTGAGGGTTACAGAATAGGCCTCGACATAACCTCGGGGAGAAAAGCGCTCGTCGCAGCTGCAATAGTCCAAGCCCGAGAGTTCCCCGTGTCGTTCATAGTCTACATGGCCCTGCTCGACATGGACTTTCCGGACAGGCCCTACATGATGATTCCAACCCATATGCAACCGCTCAAGAACTTCCTGGGGGATGGAGATGAAGCCCGCTGAGGTCATAGAGAAGCCAGAACTGCAGGTTCTCATAAACGTTCTCGCCGAGAGGGGCGAGCTACGGGTGAGTTACCCACTCTACGGTCTCCCCCTCCTCAGAGCGGAGCCGAGCGAGCGAGGTTATAACCTCGAAGTCCTGACGGACAGGAAGACCTTCAACGCCCGCGTTCCGCCAAGGCTCTCCTCGGAACTGCCGACGTGGAGCGACTTCTACGAGTGCTTCATCTCCGCGGGAATCCTCCGGTACGACAACCTTGACGAGTTCGAGGAGACGCTTGAGCTCTACGAGAGGCTAAGGAAGGGAGTCGCCTTCGCTCCCGATACGAACCTCTTCTACCACCGCTTCATCTCATCCTACAGACCGCTCAATGGCTATCAGATAGTCGTCGCCGAGGGCGTCAAGAAGGAAATCGAGGACGCGATGAACTACAAGTACAGGCACAAACAGCTCGAGGAGATTTCACGCGAGGTTCTCAACGCCCACCTCCTGAGGGAGTTCAACAACAGGCGGACGAAAAGGAGCAGGAAGGCAGCATACATAGCCCTCAAGGAGTTCGAGAGGCTGAAACCGAGGATAATCATCGCCGAGAGCGTGAGCGAGCCAGCCCACAACAACGACGAGATTATCGTCAAGTCCCTCAAAAGGTACGACAGAATGACGCCCACCTTGCTCGTCTTCCTGACGGCCGACATAGCGATAACCGACGTGGCGGAGATGGAGGGGCTCGAGTACTTCCTCTTCAAGTACCCGCGGAAGAAACTTGAAAGGCACGAGGTCTCGGCGTATCAGCTCAGGACGCTCCTCTTCAACCTCGCGGCGGTTTTCGGCGTTATAGAGCTCAACGGAATCCTCGTCTTCGGCGAGTTTGGGGGTAAAACAAACCTCGACGAACTAAAGCTCGTCTTCGAGGGGAACGAGGTTTACGATGAGTTCGAGTTTCACCTCAAGCTGAGCAGGAAGTTAATAGAGATTATGAGATAGAGAGAAAATAAACCCAGAGTCTCTCCAAGAGATGAATAGTCTAACAAAGTGAAATAATCATCGCTATCTGACTAACCACCAGAGAGACCCCGAAGCATGAGAAGTCTTCGAGTTAAGAAAAAAATTGCCTATCGATTTATTCCAACAATCACATCATCAATCTCCGTGCCGTTACACAGTACTACAAACCTATATTTATCTGGCCCAATTGAATACACTTTAAGAGTAAACTCATCAACATGGAGTATAGTCATGTTGTTGAGGTTCGGTAGCTCATTGTCATCGATTGTTACGTTCCTCGAGACAATCTTATCGGGAGTAAGGTTAAACATTGCACTGTACTCAGCTCCATTGTACTCGACTTTGACAAACTTGAACGGGGCGTATGGTAGGCAAACCTCTCCTTTAACGTTCTGACGTTCAATTGAAATGTTGAATTCATCGGGAACAAATGGGGGATAAACTTTCATTTCCCATTTTCCAAACCCGCCAGAGATGTGTCCGTCTCTGGTAAATTTCACATTTAGCTCATATTTTACGATTCTAGAATCTTCAAGAAGTTTCTTCAAGTCTTCTGCTATACAGCTTGGAATCTGGATTTCCCCGGAGAACGATCCATTAACATAGACCGTTACAGTCTTTCCGCAGGGGCTTTTTACGTCGCCAGTCTCCGAATCCATAGATATCGAGGAGGAACTTTCCTGAGGCACATTTTGTATTTCCTTCCCAAAATGGAGCCCACTCCAGTAGATAAGATACACCCCAACGATAAGGAACAGGAAGATTAGCAGTAAAAATACGGGGAATCTTTTCTTCCCCTTCTTATTTTTCTGCCCACTCATCATGACCCCTCAAACCAAAAATCAAAGGGATAGAAATTAAAAAGTTTTAGGTTCGAATTTAAAGCTTGAATTAACTCAGCTCAGCATTCCCTCGAGCTTCTCGACGAACTCGATGCTCCTCCGGAGGTCGGCGAAGTATTCCTTGGCCTTTTCAACGTGCTCCCTCTCGACCCTTCCGCCTTTGGCTAAGACGCTCGCAGGAGCCAAAAGCTGAACCGCGTAGCGCAGGCTGGTCTTCTCGCCGAGCTCCGCAAGGTACTCTACCGCCTCCTCGCTCACCTCAATCTTCTCCTCCCTCGCGCGAATCTTGACTATCTCCCTGATTTCCTCCTTCCTATAGGGCTCGGTGTTGATTATCAGCAGTCTGTCGAGCATGTCAACGGGGATTCCGTGCGGTGCCTCGATGTCGGTGCCCCTTATCTTCGTCCTTCCCCTGTTGGTCGCTAAGATGAGAATCGGAGCGAGCTCGCTCTCCATAGCCCTCGCGAGGAACGAGAAGGCCTCGATGTCGAGCATGTGAACCTCGTCTATGAAGAGCACTCCCGGAACGAGCGTCGCCCTTCCCTCCTCAATCCAGCTCTTAACGGTCTCGTCAACGCGCCTCCTGACGTCGTCGCTTATCTCCGCTCCCGTGCTGAAGAGCAGGCCGAAGATATTTCCGCGGGCGTTGGCAACGTCAAGGTCGTGGAGCGTAACGGTGTAGGTGAACTCCTTTATCTTGAGCACCGGACCGCTCGGAAGGCTGACCTTGCGCTTGAAGAAGAGCCCCTCCTCTTCCTTTGTCGTTCCAACCTTCGAGACCCTGCCGGTTTCGGCGTCAATTTGTATGACGTCGCCTTCTTCAACGCCGAGTTCCATGAGCTGGTAGGCTATCTCTCTGCCGGCCCTTATCGTCTTCTCGTCGTCCTTCGTGCGGAGGGTTATGATGACGCTCTCAGGAATCTCGACGTAGGGGTTGAACGGGTGCCTCGTGCGCCTTATCTCAATCTTCTTGACCTCGCCCTCGTAGACCTTCCTCTCCTCGCTGATTCTAACGCCTATCGCCCGCCTCATCGCCTGCTTGAGGAACTCCGTCTTGTTGACCTCGGCCGAGTAAATCTCGCTTCCCGCTATCTGGACGAAGGGAACGTCCTCACCGAGCTCCCTCGCTATGCCCATCGCTATCGCCGTTTTACCGCTTCCTGTCGGGCCGACGAGGAGGATTCCCTTGCCGGCGAGCTTCCCGCGCTTTATGAGCTCGACCGCTATTCCGGCCGCTTCCCTCGCCTTAACCTGACCGACCATGCCGTCCGCGATGAACCTGGCCCTTCCGTTCTCGTCGAGGCCGAGGCCCCTTATGTGGGAGTGCATTCCAACCCTCTCGAATGAAACCTTGGCCACCTCCTCTATGACCGCCGGCAAGGTCTCACCCCCTTAATCTTTCCGAAGGTAACTAAAAGAGGGGATTTAAAAATTTGACGGACGGCGTTATTTTAGGAAGCGCCGTATTGTCTTAAAGACTTCGTCCTCGGGGATGTAATCCCCCGCGACCTCAGACAAAAGCCTGTGCTCACTCGCCCTGCCCTTGACCATAAAGGCCCTCTTCAAAGAGGGATATGAAGCCCATATCGCAGTTGCAACAGAACCAATAGGGGCCGTTGCACCATACGAATACAAGAACTTGCCGATTAAAAACCCCGAGGCCAGGAGCAAAAATCCGAGGGAAAGATTCGTCATCCGTTTAACAGGGGACACAGGAAACTCAGCGTAGGGAACTCTACCATCGGCCCCATCAACGTAGGCCAGATACGTGAAAAAGCCGTATTTATACCTGATTCGCCAGATTGGATAATAGACAAGCCCATCAAGGTGGACATCAAACGTTGGCATTTCCACCTCAACGTTGCTCCAGTGGAAGTACCGTCGCGCTTCGTTCTTGAGGATGCTTCTGATTTCACTCCTGAGTCGTTTCACGGCCTCGGAGGCTTCAATCGTCTTTTCAAGGAGCTTACCTTTGACATGTCCATCGAAATACCTCCTACCCCTCACGGGTAAGGGGTAGTTAACGAGCTCGTCAAAACCCTCGACTGCGGGCACTGTAGCATAGTTAAAGAACTCAACGTAACCTGCCCCTTCTTTGGAAATTATGCCCCTTCGGGCAACGCCTTTTGCCTTCACGAAGAAGACATAGAATGGAACATAGAGGAGTTCTCTCTCAATGATACGAGCCTTCCATTCAACGTCGGTTGGGGACAGGCGCTGGATGCGTATAAAAGATGCCAACACGTTCCAGGGATTTTTGACCCGCAGGGGGTAAGTAAACGTTCTGGATTCGCCGAGTTTTATCTGGAATCCACAGTAGGGACACACCACGATGCCCGCTTCCTCCGCCTCAAACTCTGCACCGCAATGGGGACACCTGACCTTCATTTCTCAACCCTCACGTCACGAGCCACTTTTCGTCCATAGCCCCTTGCCAGCTCAAAGCCGATGTATGCTCCCAGCGCCGGAAGCACAAGCATGCCCAGCCCATTCTTCCCTGCATCCGAGAGGGCCTTCCAGTAGCCAATGTTCCCGTAGAGGGAGGAGAAAAGCCCCGCGAGAGAGATTCCAAGTAGAGAAACCAAAGCGTACCAGACCTTTCTCCATATCCTAACGGGCTCAACGGCCAAGACTTCCTTTCCCCGATGGCCATCGTAGGCGACGAAGTATGTCCCACCCTCGACGTCATAATAGACCTTCCACAGGGGATAAAATACGAGGGCCATATCAAGGGTCTCCCCTTCAAACCTAAAGAACCGGAGTTCGGCATCATCGGGAACACGGCGCTCTTTGGCAACATCAGAAGCCCTGTCCTGAAGGGCGATTCTGGCGTATTCCTTCCCAAAGTCGGCGTTCAGAAACGTCAGTTTAAGGTTGCCCCACTTATCTGGAGTTAACTCCGTTATCGGCTTAATGTCCATCATATACCTCAACGTATCCTCCAACCTTTTGAAGGATAAATACCCATATCGTTCAAATTTTAGCGCCAAGTTCTCAACTGCAATATCATAGACGCTTCTCCGGGCGGGAACGCAGACGAGGGACTCCATGTTGAATTTTCTGGATTTAACAACGGCTCTGGTCTGGTTACCCTTATTCTCATAGACGACATATCTCATTTGGCCCTGCCCCTTAACGATTCCAAACCAGAAGGGAACGTAAACTCCTTCAACCTTGACAACCTTTATCCTCCCCCGTATCCCGCTGTAGTCGGAGTCTTTCTTAACCCGTTCCCAGAAAAGACGGAGAATTTCTTTTTTGGGAAGACTCTCAACGAAGAAGACGTTCTTCTCCGTGAAAACTTTGTCATAGGCGTTGGGATAACCGCAATAGTGACAGACCACTATTATATCCTCGGGGGTTACATCGAGCGGTGCTCCACAGTGCTCACACCGGAGAACCTCGATTATTACCACCAAGATAAGGAGAAGATGCAAAGATTTAAGCTTTATGGCTCAGGTGGGTTTTCCGGGCATCGGTTACCCCAAAGGCCAATGTCATCATCGCCAGAGAAGGTTGACCAAACGCTTTTAAACGTTTGGTGAGAAACAACTATGGCGAGTAAGATGGCAAAAATGAAAGGTATTATCCTGATGCTCCTCCTGATGGTGTCTCTAACGTATTAACCCCACGAAGTTTCGGGAAAGGGCACCTGTCCGCCAGAGGTCGAACTGCCAGACCCGGTTCTCTTTGTCACGACGCCCTACATCGTCAACGGGACCCTCATCTTCGAGTTGGACGTTTACTACTTCTACCAGTTCTACGAGGGAATGTGCCCGATTTCGTGCCTAACGGACAGGCTTCAGTGTCTGGACGCCAAAGCCCTTGATTTCACAGTCCACTACACCATCAAGAACGGGAGCGCTGTCGGCAGGCTCGACGGTGTTGATGGAGTTCCGCTGAAGACCTATCCCCTAAAGCTCCTGAACGGGTCAGTCGTGGAGCTGGAGGGACTAAACATCTCATTTCCGTTCGGCGTTCTCAAAACGTACCTCTCGGCCCTCAACATCACCGGAACGTTCACTCAAAACAACACTTATTCTCCGGACCTCAAACCGCTCCTGGCGAAATTTAACGGCACACCAGACGTCGTTTCGAGAATGAGGGGCTTCGTTTACAACGGGACTATCTACGTCTACTTTCCCCAGGCCGAGCTCGTGGACTGCAATAAATTCATACCCGAGGAATTTCGCGCGACAGGGAATTACGTCTCCCCGATAATACCCCTGGTCTTTAACGGCTCAATCCCAAGCGCCCCGCCACTGATTCTCGCCTACCGCAACGGGAGCATGGAGCACGTGTTAAAGCTCAAAACGGAGAGAAGGAGGGGGGATTGGGGATGCTACTACTACGCCTGCTCCCCCTCGAACCTCGAACTCCCCAGGCCGGTGAAACCACCCGTTGAACTGAGGGATGGCAGGAACTACTCGTACGTCTACGTCGCTCCTCATAATGTCAGCATCGACATCAGCGGGTTCACGAACGGCACCTTTGCCCTCTTCCTCCTGGACCTGTCGGCCAGCGGAACCCTTATCCCAGGTGGTCCCAACATTCCGACGGACATAGGCTACGTTCTCCTCTTCAGCTACGATGGCAGGCTTTTCCAGGTAAACCTGAGTTCCATACTGGGAACCTTCAACCCACCTGAGGAGAACGACTACGGCAACCCCGCCTTCTACTTCGGCGGTGCCAATGAGGAAATCTTCCACCTCGACGTGGCCTTTGTGAACGGAGCTCCCTACCTGGGTGTCTGGATGAAGGGCTTGAAAGACGTCACGCTGATACGCCTCATACCCGAGAAGGGGGAGTGGGTCAAAACAGGTTCCGTATCGCCGGAAACCTGGGAGAAAATGGTGAGGGACTCAACCGCGGGAACCAGGCTTTCCAACTTCTCCCATTACTCCAAGTACTTCCTCTCGACTCCCCTCTTGGAATACGTTCAGGTTAAGGGCGGAATGTTCATTTATCCCGCGCGATATTCGGTCAGTTTTTACGGGCTCCCCTCTGGATACGCGAAAGTTGGAAAAAGGATAATTCCCACCTGCTCACTCTGGCCGGTATACGCCTTCCTGGACAACGGCACAGTCTACGGCCTCTTCCGCGCGGGCGAAAAATTCACGATTTATCCTGAACTCGTCGATTACAAAGAGGTGCCGAAGGAAAAAATAACACCCACAAACTCAACAACGTCCACAGTTCCACCAGAGAACACAACAGGGTCAACCTCAGAGAGGGGAAAAGAGGAGAAATCAATCTGCGGGCCCGGGCTAATGGTTCTCCTTGCCCTGCTTGCCGTCCTTAGAGAACGTTGAGGTACTTGTGAACCTGGAAGCTCAGTCCAACGTTCTTCCGCCCCATGATGAGCGAAGCCTCGCGGTAGAGCTCCATCAGCCTCGCCTGGCTAATTTCAATCGGCTCCCTCGGCTGGATTACAAGGGGAGCAAGGCCCTTCAGAAGCTCGGCGTACCAGCGGACGTTCTCAGTCTTTGTCTCCGATGTGACAACGAGTTTGGCGTAAACTTTTGCCCCTGCTTCCTTCAGAATCCTAATACTCTCAACCTCGCGGAGAACTAAAGAGCGCCAGTCCTCGGTCGCTTTAGCGGTCTCGTCCTTTATGTCAACGCTCGCGTAGTCGGTGAGCGGGGCGACTTCTCTTATGAGTTCTGGAAGTCCGCCGTGCGTTTCGAGAAAGTTGTCGAAGCCGAGGCCTTTCATGCGCTCCATGAGGGCTTTTAACGGCTTCACCTGAAGGGTTGGTTCTCCTCCAGTGTAACTTATCGAGTGTATATCGCCCGTGTCGAGGCGAGTAATGGCTTCAACGACCTCATCAAGCCCAGCTGGGTTTGGCCTGTACTCAAACCTTCCGGTGAAGGGCTCGACCTCGTAGCGCCACCGCGAAACGCGGGAGGCGTCGATAAATTCCCTTGAGTCGCACCAAGCACAGTGGAGGTCGCAACCGGCGAAGCGGACAAAAATCTGTCTCCTCCCGAAGGCGCTTCCAGGAACGCTTCCTCCTTCGCCCTGCCAGCTGTTGAAGACCTCGGCCATTATGAGCTTCATGGGGTGAAATACTCGCACGGGGTTTTAAGGGTTTGGAAACTCTTTTAAATGAAAAGTGTTATACTACTTCATTAAGAAGGGATTGGAAATGAGGAGGCTAACCTCCCTGTTCGTTGTGGTGATAGTTGCCTTCGCCGTTTTCATCGCGATTGATACCTACTCCCAGCTGTTTCCCAGCACACCCAAGCCGTTTCTGAGCCTCAACGACACAGTGAGGGACGTCTCTGTTTTTCCGAACGGAAGCGTCGCCGTTGTTGAAGTGCCCAAATACGCTTCTCCCACTGGTTTTCTGGCCGTTTACTCGGCGGACGGTCAGAGAGTGTGGACGCTGAAGTTTGGAACCCGGGACTTTCTCGTGGTATATGAGTCGGTCGAAGGGGTTTCTTTTGCACCGAACGGGAGGTACATTGCAGTCCTGACCGACAGGAACCTGAGGTTATACAATCTATCAAGAAAACTTCTGTGGAAGGTTACTCTCAATCAGTCCGAGGATTCCTACTCCCGCGTTCTCTTCACCCCAGATTCCAAGCACGTGGTTGCTTACACATGGGGTGAAAGCCTCAGAGTCTGGGTTTTTTCGACAAAAGGAAGTCCCGTGCGTTATCTTAAGATGAACTCATCGCCCCTTGGGGTCATTGTACGGACTACCAGCTCGGCTCTATACGTAGCGGTGGAGGACGAGCATGGAACGACCCGTATAATGGAGGTTCCCTTCGAAGGAAACGGCTGGACTGTTGTCATTCCCAATACCTCCAGCTGGAGCGCACCCAGAGGTCTGGCCGTTTTCAAAACTTCTAACGGGACCTACGTTGCCTACGCGGACTGTGAGAAGGGAATCTACCTTATTAGAAACGGCTCAATCGTCTGGCACAGGCCTTCCTCCGGCTGTCCGTGGGACGTTGCCATCTGGGAGGGGAAGATTTATGTTTCTGACTCCTACAGAGTCCTTGTTTACAGTCTCAACGGGACCCTCCTCCAGAGTTTGCACTTTCCGGGTTTTGTTTCGGGGCCTGGGACGTTTTTCAGGTGCGGTCAGAGTTTGGCATTAACCGTCATTGAGAACTCGGATTCCTCATGGAAAACCCACGTCTACCTGCTTATAGCCGATGAAATCAACGGGATATTCAATGTGGAGGGTAGACCTCCCACAGACTATATGTCGCACGTTCGGGGGGCGTGCTGGAGAGACAACCTTATTCTGGCAATTAACGACTTCAAAAAATGGAGGGGATACGTGTACGAGGTTCCCGTTGGACCTAAAGCTCAATCCCCTTAACCTTCTCGCTCACGTAGCCCTCGAGGATTTCAACGCGAACCTCCCTCTCCTCGCCCGTCATGTCGGCCATCAGCTTTACCGCCCTCGCGTAGTCCCAGAGCCGCCTTTTTGCCTCAGCGGTTACGGCCTCGGCCATAACTATGAGCTCCCGCTCTTCAGGATGCTTGCTCA
>NZ_JAMOQU010000006.1 GCF_027063845.1 Thermococcus sp. | reverse complement strand
CTCATCGTCCAGAAGCGACCGCGGTACATGGTCGCGTAGACGCCGCGGGTGAACGGATATTCTCCTGGGAAGCCGAGCTTCTCAAGGTAGTCCCAGTCCTCGCCGAGGTCAGCGGGAGTGTAGAGCCTCTTAATCTCGAAACCGTCATCGGTCATGAACTTCTCCTTTCTCTCGGGCCTCTTCTCGATGAACTTTTTGACAGTGGTCTCCTCCCAGCGCTTCTCCTCCTCGCGAATCTTGGCGAGCTTCTCCTTATCGAAGGTCATATCAACCACCGCTTAGGGTAGGGCGGGGAACTATAAAAACCTTTTACATAGCGAAAGGAAGCATTTGGCATTGGATAAAAAGTCCAGTTTGAGAGGTTCGAAAACCTGACAAAACGTCGAATAGGGAGGGGCATTGTTTTGAACATTGTTCCGAACCAGAGCAAAAAACCTAATAAACAACGAAATCTTAAATAAAAAATCGAAAACTTTGCGGAGGTGGTGGCGTGCAGGCCGTGGCCAGGAGGGCGCGCTCCAAGTGGGTCACTGGGTTGAGGCCCAAACTGGAGGAAGCCTTCTCGCGCGGGGCCTTCGAGGGAACTCTCCTTGGCAAGGCCGAGCTCAGGGGGCTCGACATGCTGGAAGTCGTCGAGATAAAGCTCGTTCCTGGAAAGCCTGAGGGACCGTCCTTCGAAGTCTCGGGTAGAATCGTGACCTTCAAGTTCCCCGTGGAGAAGGGGGAGAACCTTGACGACGTCTACTACCCCTTGATGGGTATGCTCAACAGGGTCTAAAGCTTTAAGCTCCTTCCCCAAGTTTTTCTGATGCTCGTCAAAGGTATCGGCCTCGACAGCTCGGCAAAGCTGGCCTTCCAGAGCCACGCCCACAGCGACCACTTCGTTAGCGGGGAGGTCATCTTCGCGACCAGAGCAACTAAGTTCCTCAGCCACCTCCGCAAGGGCGGGTTCTATCGCGAGGTCAGGTTCGGGAAGACCTTCTACATCGGCGACGTTAAGGCGAAGCTCTATCCAGCAGGCCACATGCTCGGTTCGGCCGGAATAAAGCTCTGGCTCGAGGCCGGAACGCTCTTTTACACCGGCGACACCAAGTGGTTCAAGCTGAGGACAGCCGAAAAGAGCCGCTTCCCGAAGGCGGACTTTCTGGTAATCGAGGCGACCTTCGGCGTTCCAGCTTTCACGTTCCCCTCTCCAAGGGAAGCGGAGAAGAAACTAATCGCCTTCGTCGAGGAAGCCATTGACAGAGGGAAGAGGCCCGTTCTCTACGTGAACCAGACCGGGAAGGCGCAGGAGGTCATGAAGATACTCGACGTCCACGGGGTAACGGTCAGGCCCTCGCGCGAGATGATAAAAGTGGCGAGAGTTT
Organism: Thermococcus sp.; assembly: GCF_027063845.1. GTDB lineage: Archaea > Methanobacteriota_B > Thermococci > Thermococcales > Thermococcaceae > Thermococcus. The sequence continues at coordinate 766 of NZ_JAMOQU010000006.1, read as the reverse complement.
ACTCGAAGTTCGGGGTTCGCTTTGGCAACATCGAGAGCGATGGAGAGGTAATCCTCCGCTCCTATCGCTCTCCTAAGGTTGAGAACTCGTTAAGTCCCTGGGAACTGACGGTTTCTGGATTTGGAAGGCTGAAGCTCAGCAACCACGCCGACTTCTGGGAGCTGGTAAGGATAGTGGAAAAAGTTAAGCCTGAGAGAGTTTTCACAGTTTACGGCTTTTCCAGGGAGTTCGCTGAAATCCTAAGGGGGCTCGGCTACGAGGCTTTCCCAATACAGCCGAACTCCAGGGTTGAGATTTGAACGCTGTTCAATACACACCTGCTTTTTCCAGCTAACATTGAACATCGAACGATACCGGAACCGAAACCTTAATATATTCGAAATTCATCAAAATATACCGAAGAACCTTCGTCATAGGGCCCTACCTGTTAGGGAAGTTGCGGGCACGTGGCAGGACCCCCGCGGTCTGAGAGCTTCAGGCGTTTGGGGCATCACAGCTGAACGGGGGTGATACCCAGACCGCCCCTTCCCCTTCTACCTCCCGTCTTCTAACTTCAATTCAAGCCCTCCGGGGAACTTTTTTAGTCACCTTTTGTAGAGTAAATCGAAAAGTTTATAAAGGGTTCCTTTTTAGTAACTACTGGTAACCAAAATAAAGGTCGTGGGGGTGGTGCCGATGGTCTGGAGGAGGGACCGCTACTGGGACCCCTACGACATAATGAGGGAAATCCAGGAGGAGATTGACGCCATATTCCGCGACTTCATGA
>NZ_JAMOQU010000005.1 GCF_027063845.1 Thermococcus sp. | reverse complement strand
GCAATCAGTATTTTCTCACGCGCATCCTTCCAGTTCTCTGCTTCGACTTCTACCTCAAATGAGTCGTCCATTCTGTCGTAAACACTGTCCCCGTACTCCATCATTGCATCATCCAAATCCCACCACTCCCCCTCAACCAGTACGATGTGAAACTTATACCTCCGAGCCACGCCCCGTCACCTCCTCAGAACATATGCCAACCCCAATCGAGGAGAGTTCCCCCGTTTGCAATTATCTCATTGCAGGTCCTCGTGACCCACGCTATTATCTCGTCCATTTTGTCCGTGTGCTCCTGCTCGACCCTTTCCTGCTTTCCATTCCACCAAACAACCCATCCTTCCCACAAAATGCACGGGACCCTGGCCCTCGTGGCGCGCTTTGTCTTCCTCTTTCTCACTTTTACCCACGCAGTCAGGTCCTGACGCTTCACATCCTTCTCACCCTCCATACCATAACGAAACCACCAATCATAATACTCAGCAGAGACATTCACGCCCCGTCACCTCCCTTCTAACATCTGCGGAATCTTCCTCGGCAAGGCTGAAGGATTCACAAGCTCCACCTGAGCCCACGGAACTACAGCATAGAGGTCCCTCGCGAGCCCCTCCTTCAAACGAGCATAACGAACGCCCACACTCCCAACTTTCCACAACGCAACCTTCTTCCACGCAATGTTCACCATGTAGAACAGCGGAAGCCCGTAAGACTCTGAGAACAGCTCCAGCGCCCTGTACTGCATGCCATTCACCGGAATCCCTTCCTCTTCCATCGTCCGCTCACTCTTCCACTTCAACTCGAAAGCCCCGAGGGGCCTAATTCCCCTGAACCTGCCGTCCTGCTCCAGGATTTTGAAAGCGACTGAGTCAATGTCATACATAATGAGCCCGCGCGGGTAGGCCAGCTTCATGACTGCCGAGAGGTTAAGCCTGTTCTCAAAGTCCCTCAACTGGCGTCTGAGTTCTTCAGCAAGATAAGGGTCATGAGGTTGGACTTCCTCGTCAATGAAGCGGAAGACTCTTGCAAGGCCCTTTACAGGCTTTGGCTTTGAAAAATTGCGAGCGTGGCGGGCGAGGACTTGTTTCCTCATCACTCAATCCCTCCCCTGAGACAAATGTCTTTGAACTCGCAGTACTTGCACTGCCAGCTTTCCTCGCGCTCTGGCGGTTTCATCTCTCTGAGTGCCGTCCAAAGCTTCATGGCACGCTCCTCAAGCTCCTTGACGACCTCATAGGCCCTGGAAGTGTCGATGAGGAAAATCTTGACACCCCCAAGCCAAACATAGATTAGGCTGGCCTTGGGAGTGTTGTTCACCCAAGCATAGAAGAGGACCTGCTTCACGTGCTCCTCCTTCGGACCGTCGCGGACGGCGTATTCATTGCTGATTGTCTTCAGGTCATAAACCGTATCCTCATAGATAAAGTCAATCTTGCCCGCTATTACCGGCCCATTGGGAATACGGTGAGTTATGCGAACCTGGTTTTTCGGGAACAATCCTGTCCACAGCTCGTCAAAGACTACTCCTCTGTACAGCCACCACCGGTTCTTAAGCTCTTTTTCGACATTTTCTCCATTCTTCTCGGCCATGCGCCTGTAGTAGGACTTGCGGAGGCAGTAGAGGAGCTCGGTAACGTGAACCTCGCCGTCTCGATGAGTGTACTCGCTTGAAGTTATTTCCTCAATGTGACGTTTAATGGGTTCTGGAAGCTCGTTAACGTCATCTGAGACTGAAATAATGAGGGAATCAAGGTTCAAGCTCTCACCTCCTCATTAGGCGTAATCACGATTTCCTCAACCTCGAGCTGTTCAGGCTCCTCGGGCGCTTCTTCATAGCGGAGGACCTTGATGACCCTCTCGCGCTTGTCCCACCAGGCTTTTCCAAGCTTCTCCAGCTCACTTATGAGGGCCTTGTACTCCTCACGAGAAATCCGCTTCCTCAGCTTCACCTTGTAGACTTTCCCGTCCACATAAACTCTCGAGGGGGCCGGCGCGTCCTCGAGGATGGCTTCAAGGCGCTCGAGCTCGAGGACGTTTGTGGCATTCTCAGGCAGGTCGTCATCGTCAATGAGCACTTGCACCTTCAGCGCGTTGAAGTCCTCGATGGCTTCCTTCCACTTGGCTTGAACTTCCTCGGAAAGGCGGAGGTGCTTCACCGCAGGAACAAAGCTCATGAAATCACCTCCGCGAGGGT
>NZ_JAMOQU010000004.1 GCF_027063845.1 Thermococcus sp. | reverse complement strand
ATAGAAGTTCAGGTGCCCTTCATTCAGTATCTCGCCGAGCTCGCTGGAAAGGACGTCAAAATCGTCCCGATAACCCTTGGAATCCAGGACGAAGATGTCTCAAGGGCCCTCGGAAAGGCTATATACGGGGCGAGCGAGGAACTCGGCAGGGACGTTGTGGTCATAGCGAGCACGGACTTCATGCACTACGGGCCGGCCTACGGCTACGTGCCCTTCAGAGCCAGGGCCGACGAGCTTCCGCACAGGATAAAGGAGTGGGACTTCAGGCTGATAAGGAGAATCCTCGACTTCGACGTTGACGGCCTTTTCAGGGAGCTCCGCGAGATGAGGCACACGATGTGCGGGCCCGGGGCTGTTGGAACGGCGATAGTCTATTCGCGCCTCGCTGGAGCTGTTGAGGCTGAGCTTTTGCACTACACGACGAGCTACGAGGTCAGTAGGAGCACCGAGGCTGTCGTTGGCTACGCGAGCATCGTGATGAGGAGGTGAAGTTTTAATAGTTCCCCTCCTATTTTCTACCATGAACATCGACGATGCTGTGAGAGAAATCCTCCAGCTTGGCGGCGACCGGGTGAAGTTCATCATCCTCTTCGGCTCCTGCGCGAGGGGCGAGGCGAGAAAGGACAGCGATGTCGATTTGTGCGTTTACTACGAAGGCACTCCCAGGGAGGCCTTTGAGTTCAGGATGCGCGTTCTTGGAGTTCTTCTGGAGGAATACGACGTCCAGATTTTCCAGCTCCTCCCGGTTTATCTCAGAAAGGAGTGCCTCAGGGGAAGGGTTCTCTTCTGCAGGGACGAGACGTTCCTCTACGACCTCGCCTACGAGACGCTAAAGGAGTGGGAGGACTTCAAGCGCTACTACTACGACTACCTCGGCCTGGAGGCGATAGAATGAGGGTTGAGATGATAGAGAAACTTCTGGAGGGTCAAAAATGAGGGTTCTGGCATCTGCTCCGGCTAAAATTATCCTCTTCGGCGAGCACAGCGTTGTCTATGGAAAACCAGCGATAGCGGCCGCGATAAACCTGAGAACCTACGTGTGGGCCGAGTTCAACGAGAGGGGTGCAATAAAGATAGAGGCCAAGGACATACGCGTCCCTGGTTTAACCGTTTCGTTCTCTGAGGACGAGATTTACTTCGAGAGCGACTATGGCAAAGCCGCGGAGGTCCTCAGCTACGTTCGTCAGGCCATCGAGCTCGTGAGGGAGGAGGCCGACAAGAACGGAAGAGGCATTACCGTCTCGATAACGTCCCAGATTCCCGTTGGGGCGGGCCTCGGCTCATCGGCCGCGGTAGCGGTTGCCACAATCGGCGCGGTTTCAAGGCTCCTCGGCCTCGAGCTGACCAACGAGGAAATCGGAAAGCTCGGCCACAGGGTTGAACTCCTCGTTCAGGGGGCATCGAGCGGCATCGACCCGACGGTCTCGGCGATAGGTGGCTTCATCCACTACGAGAAGGGCAAGTTCGAGCACCTGCCCTTCATGGAGCTCCCAATAGTGGTGGGCTACACGGGCTCGAGCGGTTCGACGAAAGAACTGGTCGCAATGGTGAGGAGAACGAGGGAGGAGATGCCCGAGATAATTGAGCCAATACTCCTCTCGATGGGCAAGATTGTGGAGAGGGCGAGGGACATCCTCCTCTCTGACCTTGACGAGAAAGTTCGCTTCGAGAGGCTTGGACGGCTCATGAACATCAACCACGGTCTCCTCGACGCCCTCGGCGTTTCGACCAAAAAGCTCAGCGAGCTGGTCTATGCGGCCAGAACTGCCGGGGCTCTGGGGGCCAAGATAACCGGTGCCGGTGGCGGCGGCTGTATGTACGCCCTTGCACCTGAGAAGCAGAGCGAGGTAGCCACTGCCATCACGATAGCTGGCGGAACGCCGATGATAACCGAGATAAGCAGGGAAGGCCTCAGGATAGAGGAGGTGATTCCGTGATAATTGTCAAACTCGGTGGAAGCGTCTTCAGCGACAAATCCGGGGAGCCCGAGAACTTCAGGGAGAAAGTTGTCCGCTCAATCGCGAGGGAGATGGCCGAGTTCTATCCTTCCGAGAAGTTCATACTCGTCCACGGGGGAGGGAGCTTCGGGCACCCGGAAGCGAAGAAGTACGGAATCAGGGACGGCCTCACGGGACTCGTGGGGGAGTCGGCTTTCGTCAGACGCAAGGGCTTCTCGCTCACGCACCACGCCATGTTGCGGGCGAGCATGAAAATCGTCGAGGCCTTCC
>NZ_JAMOQU010000003.1 GCF_027063845.1 Thermococcus sp. | reverse complement strand
CTCGCCGGGGCGTTTTTAGAAAAGCAGGAGATAGATGACTTCATAACGCTTCTCGCCCAAACCGAGGACTTCAAGAAGTTCGAGGAAATCCTTGAGGAAATTGAGGAGCTTGAAGAGGAGTGAGCTCGGCCCTTGGTTCTCATCATTTTTGCCGTGTAAGTCACGGACTCAGATACCCTAGAGGTCGTCATCGCTCGCTTCTCTTCAAGAAAGGGAAGATAAAAGCCTAACGGCTCAGTCAGTATACCCCTCATCACGTTTCAGCTACCGTGAGGTTCGTCATCGCCGTCTCTCCCTGGAAACGTCCCTTAAAAAAGGTAGCTCAGCCGAGGGAGAGCAGGACTTCCTCGTAGGCCCTCTCAATCTTGCCAGCCACGACCTTCCAGGAGTATTCTGCCTCGACAGCCCTTCTCCCCGCTTCCCTGAGCTCCCTTGCAAAATCTTCGTCCGCCAAAATTCTGCTTACGGCCTGCCCGAGTGCGAGTTCATCCCCTGGGGGCACTAAAAGACCGCTTCCGCTCCTTTCAACCACCTCGGGAATCCCACCAACAGTCGTCGCCACCACCGGAACTCCCGAGGCCATCGCCTCAAGGACCACTATTCCAAAGGCTTCAGCCGTTATGGAAGGGAGCACGAAGACATCAGCCGACGCGTACAGCTTAGGCAGGAGCTCGTTGGGGACGTAGCCCATGAAACGAACCCTCTCACTTATTCCAAGGAACTTCGCCTGGGCCTTGAGCAGGGGGAGCATCTCGCCCGAGCCGACCATCACGAGAACGACGTCATCGAACTCCCTCGCAATCCTCTGAAAGGCGTTTAGGAGAACGTGAGGCCCCTTCCTCGGTGACATCCTGCTGACGTAGAGGACAACGCGCCCCTCGATGCCGAGCTCCTCCTTGACTTTTTCCTTCTCCCCCTCGCTAATGGGCCTGAAGAGCTCGTCGTCAACACCGTTCGGGATTATCTCGACGGGGGAGTCCGTGAAGTGCTCTATGAACGCTTTTGCCGCCTTGCTGACGGCTATTATCCTGTGGGGAAAGCCCAGGTAGTGGCTGAAGAGGGGGAACGTCAGCCCGAGGGCCTTCCAGAGCGAGGACTCGTGGGAGAGTGATATGCTGTGCGTCGTCATTAGAGTTGCCTTCCCGAGGTTTCTGCCGGCTTTCGCGGCCTTGAGGGACAGTGGCGTGAAGGCGTGGTGGGAGTGAATCACGTCGAAATCTTTCAGGTACTCGCCGAGCTCCCTGTTGGATTTGAGGCCGTAGGTGAGGTTTATGCCCAGGATTGGGCTCACCGTCCCTGGAATCTTTCTCAGCTCGATGCCCAGCTTCTCAAGCTCTTCCTCCTTCCCGGTTTCGAGGTCGTTCGTCACGATTGCGACCTCGTGGCCCCTCTCCCTCAGGTGTATCGCAAGGTGGTGCATGTGGCTCGCAACGCCACCGACCTTCGGGTAGTACCAGTCGCTCACGAGCGCTATCCTCATGACCGACCCCCCACCGCCCTGTAGAACTCGACCGCTCCGACAAGCGACCAGAGGTACTGGTAGATGAACTTGTATGTGAAGGCAACGAGGGTGCTCTTCGTTGACGAGCCGAGGGCGAGAGTTATACCGAGCTCGTTTGCCCCGATTCCCGAGGGGATACCGCTCAGGCTCGCGAAAAGGGTGCTGAGTATGAAAGCCTTGAATGCATCCAGCAGGCCAACAGGAAGTCCGAAGGCCCTTCCAACGGCGATTATTCCAGCAACCTGCAGGAGCACCGCGAGCACAGAGAGGAGAAGCGACAGCGTGAAGGTCGTCGAGTCTCTCCTTGAGGACCTCCACCCCGAATACGTCCTCTCAAGGTAGTTTCCAAGCCGTTCGGCGAGCTTGGGGCTGAGCCTTTGGATTAGGGCAATCCCTCTATTGAGGAGCGTATAAGCCCCTCTATCGTAGAACAGGATTAGGAAGAGAACCCCAAGCAGAAAGATACCCCACTTAGTGGCGCCGAATACGAGGAGGGAGATACCGGCGATGATTAGAACCTCCAGGGAAATCCCGAAGGCGAGGGCGGACAATGCTTTGAAGTAGTCCCCTCCGACGAGCTTCACCTTGGCAACGTGCCCCACACTCGGGGGGAGGAAGGCCATCATGTAGAAACCGCTCAGAATTGCGGTAAAGGTTTTCCTGAAGCTCGTCTTCTGGAGCTTTCTGAGGACGATGTACCACCTCAGAGTTGAGACAAGTATAGCCGAAAACGCCATCCCAAAAGCCAGGAGGAGAAACCTCGGGTCGGCCGTCGAGATTGCCTCCCCCAGTTCCTCCACCTCTATTGTATGGGCAATGTAGCCTACCGAGAACAAGAGGGCGAGGATTGAAAGAAAGGTTCTTTTCTTCATAACGCCGTCCCTCCAGCCGCTAAAACTGCCCCGACCATCGCCACGTCGAAGATGCGGTAGACGGTTCTCTTCTCAACCCCCAGCCCGCGCCCCGCGAACATCAGGGAGGAGGCGATTATCAGGTGGGGCTTGAGGGTGTACAGAGTTACCGCGATGGCGAGGACTGAGAAAACCTCCACGAGGAGCTCGCTCCTCCCTTTCCCAATGACTATCGGGGTTGTCCTGAGTCCAGCCCTTAGGTCGCTCTCGTAGTCCGAGAGGTGATTCCTCAGCTCGAGGGCGAAGGAGTAGAGGGTTATCCCTGTGGCTATCAGGATTTCCGCCTCTGAAAGGCTTCCATCGATGAGCGCTCCGTAGATGAAGGGCAGGCCCCCGAAGAACAGCCCGTGGGACAGCACGTCAACTATGGGCCTCGCTTTAAGCCTTGGTGGGGCCGAATAGAGAGTAGCTAGGAGTAGCATTGCAACGTAAACCGCAAACGCAGTTCCATTTGTGGTCAGTGCAAGCCCGAGCCCCGTCACCGCGAGCAGAGCAGATATCGCCAGCCCTTCTCTAAACGACAGTTCTCCGGAGGCTATGGGGTTCTTCTTAACCTTCACTGGATTTTTGGAATCCGTATCAACGTCGAAGCAGTTGTTTATTGAGAAAGCGTACCACACGAAGAGGACTCCAGCCAAAAAGGCCGTAGTTAACTTTTCTATTTCGGTATTGTTCCAGTTCATCAGAAGGGCGAACCCAATCAGTGCTATGTATGCCCTTCCCTCCAGTGGCCGGAGGTTTCTGACAACGGCTGAAATCGATGTCATCGTTATCACCGCTCATCCTTTGAAGAAAGTGTTATAAACCTTTCCACGAACTAGTGAATGGGTATGAAGAAAAATCTTCAGGGGATTGCCGATGGAGGATGTGCTCCGTGCCCTCTCGAAAAGCCTGAAGGCCTTTGAACTCGGTGAGTCTGAGATAAAAATCTACTCCCTCCTTCAGCGGGAGTCGCTGACGCCGAGGCAGATTGCGAAAACCCTCGGCTTGTCCGAGAGAATCGTCAGGGAAAAGCTGAAGCACCTCCTCGAGCTGGGCCTCGTCGAGAGAACCCTCGTGAACAGGGGCTGGCTGGGCTACGTTTACTACGCCAAGGCCCCCAGGGAGGCCCTCCAGGCGCTCTTCAGCAGGCTGGAGTCCACGCTGAAGGCCATAGAAAAGGAGGGCGAGACGAAGCTGAAGGGCTGAATTCCTATACACTCCTGCCGAGCTTTGGACCGTCAAAACCCTTATAACTTCTGCCCCGGTAGTTAACTACTGGGGTGGTAGTTACGTACTTCGATATCCGACCCAAGAGAAAGCGCGAGGATTTGTATGACCGTGAGAAGGAGCTGAGCGATTTTGAAAACTCCCTCCGTTCGAACAACCCCCTCACGGTCATCACGGGAATCAGAAGGTTGGGGAAGACTTCCCTCCTCCTCGTGGGGCTGAACGAACTCGACCTTCCCTACGTCCTAGTGGACTTCAGGGGGGTGAACCCGAACTCCAGAATGGACGTCTACAAGCGGATAGAGAGCTCCCTAAACCTTTTCTTCCGCGAGAACCGCGACCTCTGGGAGGAACTCAAGGAAAACCTAAGGGCCATAACAGGCCTTCGAGTTCTGAGCTTCGGCGTCAACCTCTCCTGGCGCGAGGAGAAGACTGACTTGATGGCCCTGTTCAGGGAGCTCGAAAAGCACGACGTCGTTCTGGCCTTCGATGAGGTGCAGTATTTGAGGGGCCCCGTCGGGAGCGAGTTCGCGGGCCTAATCGCTCACCTCTACGACTACTCGAACCTGAGAATAGTCATGACGGGCTCTGAAGTTGGCCTGCTCCACGACTACCTCGGCGTTGACGACCCCCGGGTGCCTCTCTACGGCAGGTACTTCCACGAGGTTACACTCCCAAGGTTCACGCGGGAGCAGAGCAGGGACTTTCTGATTAAGGGGTTCGAGCAGGTTGGACTTTCCCCTCCAGAAGAGCTAATCGAGACCGCGGTGGAGAGGCTCGACGGCATCGTAGGTTGGCTCGTTCTCTTTGGCAGGAGGGTTCTTGAGAAGGGCCCCTCTGAAGAAGTCATTGAGGAGGTCTTTGAAGAGGCCAGGAGACTCGCGCTGGAGGAGTTCGAGAACTTCCTCTCAAAGAGGCCTTTGGCGAGGAAACGCTACCTTGAAATAATGCGTGCCGTCGCGAGCGGAAGGAACACGTGGGAAGGGATAAAGGAGCACCTCGAACGGAAGGAAGGCAAAAGCATAGCCGACAGCGTGCTGGCAAGGCTCTTGAAGGCGCTTGTTGATTCCTCTTTCCTCCAGAAGGTCAGGGACGGTCGGAACGTCCATTACAAAATCCCCGACCCGGTGCTTGAGGCAGTGTTCAAGTAACAAGAAAAACAGGGAGAGAAGAAACCCTCACGCGTTCTCCTTTCCTTCCCTCTTCTTCGTGAGGTACTCGTGGATGGCCTTTGCGGCCCTCCTTCCGTCGCCCATAGCGAGGATAACCGTTGCCTCGCCCCTTATCGCGTCTCCACCAGCGAATACCCCAGGAATGCTCGTCATCATGTTCTCGTCAACGACAATCCTTCCGCGCTCGACCTTCAGACCGGGCGTGTTGATGATGAGCCTGTTGGGGTGCTTGCCGATTGCGATGATGACGGTGTCGGCCTCGATTGTCACGTACTCTCCAGTCCCGACTATCTTCCTCTTTCCGCGCTTGTCCCTCTCGTCGAGGGGCTTCATCTTCTCGAACTTGACCGCTTTCACGTTGCCGTTCTCGTCGCCGATGAACTCCACAGGGTTGATGAAGTACTCGAACTTTATGCCCTCCTCCTTGGCGTGTTCGACCTCCTCAATCCTCGCGGAAACGTCCTCTTCACCGCGCCTGTACGCGATGATGACCTCGGCACCGAAACGCCTCGCGCTCCTCGCGGCGTCCATTGCCGTGTTTCCGGCTCCGATGACTATTACCTTCTTGCCGACCTTGACTGGAGTGTCGTACTCCGGGAACAGGTATGCCTTCATGAGGTTAACTCTGGTTAGGAACTCGTTCGCCGTGTAGATTCCGTTGAGGTTTATTCCGGGAGCGTTGATGAGCCTCGGGGTTCCGGCGCCTGAACCTATGAAGACGGCGTCGTACTCTTCAAGGAGCTCCTCTATGGTCACGGTCTTTCCGACGATGTGGTCGGTGAGGATTTTGACGCCGAGCTTCCTGAGCTTGTCAATCTCGCTCTCTACAATGCTCTTCGGTAACCTGAACTCTGGAATTCCGTACATCAGGACTCCTCCGGGCTCGTGAAGGGCCTCGTAGATGGTAACGTCGTAGCCGAGCTTTGCCAGCTCTCCAGCGGCGGTAAGTCCAGCGGGTCCAGCTCCGATGATAGCCACCTTCTGGCCCTTCTTCTCTATTTTCGGCACCATCTCGAAGAGGAGCTCCTCGTCTATGCCCTTCTCGCGCGCGTAGTCTGCAACGAACCTTTCGAGCTTGCCGATGTTTATCTTGTCGCCGACTTTGCCCATGACACAGTTCATCTCACACTGGTCCTCCTGCGGGCAGACGCGACCGGTGGTTGCGGGCAGGGAGTTGCAGGCCCAGATGACCTTGAGGGCCTCCTTTACAGCTTTGTCCGGGTCGTCGCGGTACTCGACGAGCTTTCCGATGAAGCCGGGGATGTTGATGTGGACTGGACAGCCCTTTATACAGGGGGCGTAGTTGGCAGGACACTGCAAACAGCGCTCGGCCTCCTTAACGGCAAGCTCGAAGGTGTAACCGAGGTTAACTTCCTTAAAGTCGTGAATCCTCTCCTCGGCGGGCCTCTCGGGCGTGGGAACGCGTTCCTTGATGAGCTTTCTCCTAACGGCCATTTCACTCACCCCTCAGGGACTTGAGGTACTCCTCAAGGGCCCTCCTCTCCAAATCGGTGTAGAAGCCGACCCTGTGAATCAGCTCGTCCCAGTCGACCTTGTAGGCGTCGAAGCCAGGCCCGTCAATGCAGGCGAACTTGACCTCTCCGCCGACCATAACACGGCAGGCACCGCACATGCCGGTTCCGTCCACCATAATCGGGTGCAAGTCTGCGTGCATCGGGATTCCGAACTCCTTCACGACGTTGAAGACCGCTTTCTGGGCGCCTGCGGGGCCAACGGTGAGCACGAAGTCAAAGTCCTCCTCGGAGAGGAGCTCCTTTACCTTTTCGGCTCCCCTCTTCGCTATTTCCGCAACTATCTCCTTCGTTCCCCAGCCTTCCTGGATTTCAAAGCCTTCAAATATATGCCTCGAAACGCTCTCCGTGAACTCATCCTTGAGGATTGCCATCGGTGCGGGGGCCACGTGAAGGGTTGTAACGTCGTTTCCAGCTTTCTGAAGCGCTTTAGCTATTGGGAAAACTTCCACTATTCCGGCGCTGAGACCAACGGCTAGAACCCTGCCGAACTTCTCTATTGGCGCGGGGTTCCCGAGGGGACCGGCAACGTTGAGGATTGAATCTCCCGGCTTGAGCTCGTTGGCCATCCTCATCGTGGTCTTTCCGCGGACGAAGGTTATCAGGACTATCCATCCCTCCTCGCGGTCCCACATCACAGGAGTGAGAGGTATCCTTTCACCGTTTGGAAAGGCCCTTACGATGACGAACTGACCCGGCTGAACCTTTCTGGCCACGTGTGGAGCCTCTATCCTGTACATGATGTGCTTCGGAGCCAGCTCCTTCTTCTCGAGTATCCGGTACACGATGAACACCTCCGTGCATGAGCCCAAAGTTGGACATCTAAAGGTTCAAAATCTTTAGTGTTTATAAACGTGTCCTCAACCTTTAGTTAAGAACTCCGAATGGATTTCGATGGACAACTTTGAAACCTGAAGGAAACACTTTTTAGGCGGGACACCGAGGTGAGAACGGTGCCGAAAATGGAGTGGACGCGGGTTGTGTACCACGTCGCGGTAGTCGTGGCGGCCCTGGGAATGTTTCTGCCCCTCCTCTATGGAGCAGTGCCCTTCGTCAGGGAACTCCTCGGGAGCAATCCCCTACTTAAATCCCTCGCGGTAATAGCACTTGGCTGGCTAACGGCCTACTTCACGTTCGAGGAAGAGAAAGGAGAAGAGCTCACAGCTTCCTGAGGAATGTTATGTAACCTGTGTGGGCCAGCATCGTTGTTTTTGGTCTCATGCAGTCCCTCTTTACCTCCTGTTCTCTGACGAGGACTTCAACGACCCTCGGCCTCATGAAGTGCTCTCTATACTCCTCCAGCGCCCTGAAGAAGCGGTGAACCTGGTTCATGCAGGGTGTGTAGGCCACAAAGTATCCACCCGGCCTTAAAACGTCAACCGCGTGCGGAAGGACGTTCTCCGGTTGCGGTAAATCTAAGACGATGTGGTCGGCGGTCTCCTCTTCTATTCCGTCGTAGATGCTCCTGTTCTTCAGAACAACCCTGTCCGAGAAGCCGGCGAGCTCGATGTTCCTCTTCGCTATCTCGTAGAAGTCCCTCCTGACCTCGTAGCTTATAACCCTGCCCTCCGGCCCGACGGCGTTGGCGAGGAATATCGTTAAAGCCCCGCTCCCGGCTCCGGCCTCTATGACGGTGTCGCCGGGTGAAATGCCGGCGTAGGCTATGATTATGCCCGCGTCTTTGGGGTGGACTATCTGGGGCCCCCGTTTCATCTTCGCTATTATGTCGTTGATGTCCGGCCTGAGCGCCACGAATGTCTCTCCCCTGTGGCTCTCTATCCTGCTCCCGTAGGGCTTCCCTATGAGCTCACCCAGCCTGAGGATTCCGAGGTCGGTGTGGAACTCCCTGTCCTCAACCTTCACGAGGTAGCGCTTTCCCCTCTTATCGACGAGAAGAACCCTGCTTCCCTCCTCAATCACCAATCCCACCGTCCTTGTAGACTTTGAACTCCCCTCCGGAGACCTCCACTATTGCCGTGCTGAGTTCCTCGAGTATCGCGAGGTGGGCGCGCTTTATGACGTCGGCGTTCACGAAGTTGATTATGACAAGGTCCTCCGCTGGAATCGTGCTCACCGCCGTGAGTATCGACTTGATGGCGTTCTCGGGGTTGAAGTGGATGTAGTGGCCGAGTCCGAAGGTCACCATGTACTTCGGCTTCTGGGGAAGCCGTGATATCTTGCTCATGATGGAGTGGTAGCTCCTCAGGAACGTGTGGGGGTCGTAGCTCGGCACAACGTCCTCAAGGATTTCGCCGTAGGTCACCGTTCCCGGCCCGACCCTCACGACCTTTAGGTCTTTGAGGAGCTCCAGAACGCTGGAGTAATCAACATCTCCCCTCCTCATGAACTTCCTGAGAAGAATCTCGCCCATTCCAAAGAAGTCAACCACAACCACTCCGCCTGCGTTTATGGCGGGTAACAGCTCGCCCCACGCAAGGTTCTCTATGGGTTCTCGCGACTGGTACTCGATTAAAACAACGTCTCCGGGGGTCATGAAGCTGAGCACGTCTTTCTCAAGGTTTTTGATGGCCATGACCTTCACCAAAAGGGTTTTTAACGGCCGGTCTTTTAAATCTTGCCGGGTGGGAAGATGAAGTTCGCGGTGTGGCCGAGCGAGCTCGACGCGAGACTCAGCAGGAAGTACGGGAGAACCGTCCCCAAGAACGTCGCGGTTGACGCTCCAAAGCTTTCCGAGATAGAGGACGCCGCTCTAATTCTCGGGATGAAGGTCATTGAAAAGGACCACAGCAAGTTCAACCCCCGTCTTTCGGGTCTCGACGAGGAGCTCAGAACTTACGGCTTTCTGAGAATTGAAAGTCCATACGGAAAGGGGAAGAGCCTCAAAATGATTGCGGAGAAGATTAGAGAACTCCGTTCGAGGGCAAAGTCCAAGAAGGGCAAGGCTAAGAGGAAGAGAAGGTAATCACTCCTCCTCCATCTCGACGACGATGGCGGTAGTGGTGTCTATAACGCCGTCGATGTTGTGGATGTCGTGGAGGATTCTCCTCGTCAGCTCGCCGAGGTCCTTTGCCTCGATGTGGACGATGGCGTCGTAGGGACCGGTGACGGCGTCGGCCTTGGTAACGCCCGGTATCTGCTTGAGGGCCTCGATAACGCTCTCAACTTTTCCAATTTCTACAGTCAACAAAACATACGACCTAACCATTGGCATCACCGCCGAAATTTTCTTCGCTCTTTAGTTGGAGCCCCTCTCATTTAAGCTTTTCGTAGCCCAAACCTATTTAACCGCTCCGTCAATAGGGGTTGCGGTCGAAATGAGGGTTGATGAACTTCCCGTTGACGAGAGGCTTAAGGCAGTCCTCAAGGAGAGGGGCATAGAGGAGCTCTACCCACCGCAGGCGGAAGCATTGAAGAGCGGTGCCTTAGAGGGCAGAAACCTCGTTCTGGCAATCCCAACGGCGAGCGGAAAGACGCTGGTGAGCGAGATAGTCATGGTGAACAAGCTCCTCCGCGAGGGGGGCAAAGCCGTCTACCTCGTCCCCCTCAAGGCCCTCGCCGAGGAGAAGTACCGCGAGTTCAAGGAGTGGGAGAAGCTGGGCCTGAAGGTCGCGGCAACCACAGGAGACTACGACTCAACCGACGACTGGCTTGGGCGGTACGACATAATAGTCGCCACCGCCGAGAAGTTCGACTCCCTTCTCAGGCACGGCGCGAGGTGGATTGACGACGTTAAGCTCGTGGTTGCCGACGAGGTTCACCTAATAGGCTCCTACGACAGGGGAGCGACGCTCGAGATGATTCTGACGCACATGCTCGGCAGGGCCCAGATATTGGCCTTGAGCGCCACCGTCGGCAACGCGGAGGAGCTGGCTGAGTGGCTCGACGCTTCCCTCGTCGTCAGCGATTGGAGACCAGTTCAGCTGAGGCGGGGAGTTTTCCACCTCGGAACGCTAATCTGGGAGGACGGGAAGGTTGAGAGCTATCCCGAGAACTGGTACTCCCTCGTTACCGATGCCGTAAAGAGGGGCAAGGGTGCGCTCGTATTCGTCAACACGAGGCGCTCGGCTGAGAAAGAGGCTTTGGCGCTCTCGAAGCTGGTCTCAAGTCATCTTACCAAGCCTGAAAAGCGGGCCTTAGAAAGTCTCGCCAGTCAGCTTGAGGACAACCCCACGAGCGAGAAGTTAAAGAAGGCCCTCAGGGGCGGCGTTGCCTTCCATCATGCAGGGCTGAGCAGGGTTGAGAGAACCCTGATAGAGGACGCCTTTCGCGAGGGTCTAATTAAGGTAATCACAGCGACGCCGACCCTCTCGGCTGGGGTGAATTTACCTTCATTCAGAGTAATAATCCGCGACACCAAGCGCTACGCGGGCTTCGGCTGGACCGACATTCCCGTTCTGGAAATCCAGCAGATGATGGGTCGCGCTGGAAGGCCGAGGTACGACAAATACGGCGAGGCCATAATAGTTGCCAGAACAGACGAGCCCGGCAAGCTGATGGAGCGCTACATCCGTGGGAAGCCCGAGAAGCTCTTCTCGATGCTCGCCAACGAGCAGGCCTTCAGGAGTCAGGTCTTAGCTTTAATTACCAACTTCGGAATCAGGAGCTTCCCCGAGCTCGTGCGCTTCCTTGAGAGGACTTTCTATGCCCACCAGAGGAAGGACCTGAGCTCGCTCGAGTACAAGGCGAAAGAGGTGGTTTACTTCCTCATAGAGAACGAGTTCATTGACCTGGACCTTGAGGACAGGTTTATGCCGTTGCCTTTCGGCAAGAGAACTTCTCAGCTCTACATAGACCCTCTCACGGCCAAGAAGTTCAAGGACGCCTTTCCTGCAATCGAACGGAACCCAAACCCCTTCGGAATCTTTCAGCTCATAGCCTCAACCCCCGACATGGCGACTTTAACGGCCAGAAGGCGCGAGATGGAGGACTACCTCGACCTGGCCTACGAGCTTGAGGACAAGCTCTACGCGAGCATACCCTACTACGAAGACTCGCGCTTCCAGGGCTTCCTCGGTCAGGTGAAGACTGCCAAGGTTCTCCTCGACTGGATTAACGAGGTTCCCGAGGCGAGGATTTACGAGACCTACTCGATAGACCCCGGCGACCTCTACAGGCTCCTTGAGCTTGCCGACTGGCTCATGTACTCGCTCATCGAGCTCTACAAGCTCTTCGAGCCGAAGGAGGAAATCCTGAACTACCTCCGCGACCTGCACCTTCGCCTGAGGCACGGGGTTAGAGAAGAGCTCCTCGAACTCGTCAGGTTGCCGAACATCGGAAGGAAGAGGGCGAGAGCCCTTTACAACGCAGGCTTTAGAAGCGTTGTGGACATAGCGAACGCAAAACCTGCGGAGCTTTTGGCGGTCGAGGGAATAGGTGCGAAAATCCTCGACGGAATCTACCGCCACCTTGGAATCGAGAAGAGGGTAACGGAAGAAAAGCCAAAGCGAAAGGGAACCCTTGAGGACTTCCTCAGATAGCCTCTCCCTCTCCCCTTCCACTCCAGAGGACGAAAACGTTTCTGCCCGGGTTCAAACCGCTCTCGTGGGCCCTCTGATAGAGCTTTCCGCCCGTTCTCTGCCCGAGGAAGTAGGCAAGAACAAAGACGAGTATCAGCGGTGCCCCGCTGGAGTTCCAGCTGAGCCCCGCCAAGTGCCTCAGCACCACGACCAGCGGGACAGGAAGGTGAACAGCCAAAGCCCACTCCAGCCTGTTTCCCGTCCTCTTGGCATGGGCTCTCCAGAAGCCGAACGGTATATTGACAAAGAACGTTACTATTAGACCGATAATAAACCAGTTTACGTTCATCTTTCCCACCATAATGGTTTTCAGACTGAATCTTAAAAAGTTTTGCCACCCTAACAGGACTCAACCTTTTTAAATCCTTCCCGAGCTACTCGGGGTGGGCTCAATGATAGTAATAGTCACTGGAATGCCCGGTTCAGGTAAGAGCAGGATTGTGGAGGAATTCGAGAAGAGGGGCTTTCCCAGCGTTTCTCTCGGCGATATCGTCCGCGAGGAGACCGTAAAGCGGGGCCTCGAGCTCACCAAGGAGAACGTCGCCAAGGTGAGTATAAGGTTGAGGCAGGAGCTCGGTCAGAACGCCGTTGCCAAGCTCGCGGTCGGGAAGGTGAGGCTCCTTTTGGAGAAGAGCCCGCTCGTGGTCATAGACGGCGTCCGTTCCCTCGACGAGGTGGGAACCTTCAGGGGAGCCTTCCCGGGGGAGGAGATAGTCATCATCGCCGTCCATACGCCACCAAGGCTCCGCTTCGAGAGGTTAAAGGCGAGAGGAAGGCACGACGACCCTCAAACCTGGGAGGATTTCGAGGAGAGGGACTGGAAGGAGCTCCGCTTTGGAATCGGTGGCGTTATAGCGATGGCCGACCACATGCTGATAAACGACGGCTCGAAGGAGGAGTACGAGAAGAAGGTAAAGGCCCTCGTCGAGGAAATCATCCGAGGGCTGAATCGAGGAGGAGCATGACGTAGAAGCCCGCGAAGAAGCCCAGCGTGACGAGGGTCTCGCTCTTCTCCCCCTTGTATATCTCAGGAATCATCTCCTTGACGGTGACGTAGAGCATTGCCCCTCCGGCGAGGCCGAGGCCGTAAGGTAGCGTCCAGGCGAAGGAAGTGAAGAAGACCGCGCCGAGGATTACCATGACCATCTCGGCCAAACCGCTCAGGACGCCGATGAGAACAGGGCCGAGGCTCTTCTTCTGTATGACAGCGAGCGGGAGCGAGACGACGGTTCCCTCGGGGAAGTCCTGAATGCCTATCGCTATTGCCGTAACGAGGCCGACCTCCAGGTTGTAGACGAGGGACGTCCCAACCGCCAACCCCTCGGGCAGGTTGTGGATTATGAGCGCGAAAACGAGGAGCCAGACCTTTCTCAGCTTCTCCTTCATCCCCTTCGGACCCTCGTAGCCCCTGACGAGGTGTTCGTGGGGCAGAAGCCTGTCAACGGCGTAAATCAGCAGGACGCCGAGGGCTATTCCCAGGGCTACGGGCGGAAACCCGGCGCTCTCTATTCCCGGCAGAATGAGCGAGGTGAACGAGGCTACAATCATAACCCCGGCCGCG
>NZ_JAMOQU010000002.1 GCF_027063845.1 Thermococcus sp. | reverse complement strand
CTAACTCGGGGATTATCATGCGACTCATTCCGCTCGCCTCTGAAAGCCTCGGCGTTAGGAGCCTGGCGACGTTCGTGGAAGCTGGAGGCGTAAAAATCCTCATCGACCCCGGTGTCGCCCTCGGACCCAAGCGCTACGGCCTCCCGCCAGCGAAAATCGAGCTCGAAACCCTCCAGAAGATGAGGAAGAAGATACAGGGCTACGCGAGGAAGGCAGAGGTCGTGACGATTTCCCACTATCACTACGACCACCACACGCCTTTTTTCGAGGGCCTCTACGAGAGCTCAAGCGAGACCTACGCGAGGGAAATCTACGAGGGGAAGCTGATTTTCACCAAGCACCCCAGGGAGAACATCAACTTCAGCCAGAGGAAGAGGGCCTGGGCCTTCCTGAAGAACGCGGAGCCGATAGCGAAGAAAATTGAGTTCGCCGATGGAAGGAGCTTCGACCTCGGTGGCGTTACGCTGGAGTTCTCACCCGCTGTGCCTCACGGAAGCGAGGGCTCAAGGCTGGGCTTCGTGGTTATGGTCCTCATCGACGACGGAACCAGGCTAATCCACGCCAGTGACATCCAGCTCCTCAACAGGGAGGCCGTCGAGTGGATAATCGAGAAGAATCCAGACTTCCTCATAACAGGCGGACCGCCGACTTACCTTGGAAAGCGCGCCGAGGGGAGCTGGGAAACGGGAATTAAAAACCTCAACGAGATAATCCGCGAGACTAATGTCGATGTAATCCTCGACCACCACATCGTCAGGGACAAGAACTATCCGCGCTTCTTCGACGAGCTCGAGAAGAGGCCGAAGACCCTCGCTGGATTTCTGAGGGTTGAGGACAGACCGCTGGAGGCCTACAGGAGGGAGCTCCACAGAATTGAGAGGGGCGAAAAAGCTGAGGTGCCTTTCTCAATCCCAGGTCAGGGAAAATCTTAACTTCCATTTTTACATAGCTCAAATCAGGTGGTTGATATGAGGAGCTTCTACATCGCCCACGAGGAGGATATAAAGGCTGGAAAGACGACGGACGTCTACTTCATTCGAACGAAGAAGATACTGACCGAGAAGGGAATCCACAGGAAGGTTTTCGCGGATGTTACAACGACTTCTCTTCCAAAGGACTGGAAGTGGGGAGTTTTAGCTGGAATCGAGGAGGTCGCGAAGCTCCTTGAGGACCTGCCCGTGAACGTCTACGCGATGAGGGAGGGCACGATATTCCACCCCTACGAGCCGGTTCTCCAGATTGAAGGCTACTACGAGGAGTTTGGAATCTACGAGACTGCTCTACTCGGAATGCTCAGCCAGGCGAGCGGAATTGCAACGGCCGCCTTGAGAATCAAGATTGCCGCGAACTTCAAGCCCGTTTACTCATTTGGAATAAGGCACATGCATCCCGCGATAGCGCCGATGATTGACAGAGCGGCCTTTATAGGCGGTTGCGACGGCGTTAGCGGCGTCCTCGGAGCGGAGATGATAGGGGAGAAACCCGTTGGAACCATGCCCCACGCGTTAATACTCACAGTCGGCGACCAGGTTAAGGCCTGGAAGTACTTCGATGAGGTCGTTGAGCCAGAAGTCCCGAGGACAGCCCTCGTTGATACGCTCTGCGACGAGAAGTTCGAGGCGCTGATGGCGGCCGAGGCTCTGGGCGAGAGATTAACTGCGGTTAGGCTTGATACCCCTGGTTCGAGGAGGGGCAACTTCAGGAAGATAATTGAAGAGGTTCGCTGGGAGCTTGACCTTAGGGGCTACGACTGGGTGAAGATTTTCGTGAGCGGTGGGTTGAACGAAGAGAGCATAAAGGAAATCGTTGACGTTGCAGACGCCTTCGGCGTCGGCTCGGCCATAGCGAGCGCAAAGCCGATAGACTTCTCGCTCGACATCGTTGAGGTTGAGGGGAAGCCGATAACGAAGCGTGGAAAATTGAGCGGGAGGAAACAGGTCTATCGCTGTGAGAACGGCCACTACCACCGCGTTCCCGCCGACAAAAAGCTCGAACGCTGTCCCGTCTGCGGTGCCAGGGTCGAGCCACTCCTACAGCCCCTCATCGAGAACGGCGAGATAGTGACTGAGCTGCCAAAGGCGAGGGAGATAAGGGAGTACGTCCTTGAACAGGCCGAGAAGTTTAAGCTGGGCCTCGAATAAGCTCTTCTCCAATATCTTATTTTCAGATAGCTCGCAGAAAAGCCCTATAAGGAATAGGAAAGAGAGGCCTTCAGGCCTCCTCAATGCTGATAGCGCTAACCGGACAGGCCTCCATGGCCTCCTTGGCGCAGTTGTAGAGGTTCTCGTCCTCGATAACCTCGACAACCGGCTGAGCCTTGCCCTCGTCGTTCATCTCGAAGACGTCCGGGCAGAGGCTTGCACAGATGGCGTCACCAATGCAGGTGTCCTGGTCGACGGTAACCTTCCACGCCATGGCACATCACCGCCGATAAGTGTGTTTTGACGAATATAAACTTTTCGTTCCTAAAACCGACGGTTTGAAACGATAATCTGTGAAAAGGGAAGCGAAAGAAAGCGATGATGAACAGGAAAAGGCAGGATGGGTCAGTAAAGGCCCAGCCTCTTCTTGTACTCCGGGCTGATTCTGTCCGGCGTCCAGGGCGGGTCGAAGGTGAGTTCAATCTCGGCATCCTTAACGCCCGGAATCTCAAGGATTTTGTCCTCAACGGCCCTGAGAATCCACATGGTGAGCGGACAGCCGGGGGTCGTCATCGTCATCTTGACGTAAACGGTGTTGTTAGGGTTAACCTTCACCTCGTAGATGAGGCCGAGGTTGACGACGTCTATTCCAATCTCGGGGTCTATGACCTCCTTGAGCTTCTCAAGTATCATCTCCTCGGTTATCTTGACGTTTCCAGCTTCCTTTACCTCCCTCTCTCGGTTGATGATTATCAAGCCGACCCCGTCAAGCTTTCCGAGCTCGGAGTGGAGCTTTATGAGAACGTTGTCTATATCGGGGGTGTCCTTTGCAAGGGTAACCGTGATGTTGCCCTTTTCGTCAACTTCGATTGAGCGGATGAACTTCTCGTCAACGACCGATTTCACGACCTTTTCAACATCTTCCTTCGTGACCATAATCACCACCGCTCCAACTTAAGAACTACACATTTAAACCTTTTGGGCCAAAGTTGGGAACTAACGGAGGAGGACGTCCCTCATCAGCTCGACGGCCATTTCTGGATTCAACGCCCTCGCCCGCGTCTCCCTGAGAATTCTCTGAAGGGCCAAACGCTTGGTCGAAGGTGCCCGCTTAAAGAGCTCCCACAGGAGGGGACAGCCGAAGCTCAGCTCATACTCTCCGCCGATTATCTCAATAATCTCTCCCTTATCGAGAGCGAGAAAGGCGGGGAAGTTAAGGATTACTAAGCCGTCCTTCTCATAAATCGAAACCAGGCCCGAGCTAAGCATATCCCCCGTCGCAAGAATTCTCACGCCAAGCTCCCTCGCTTTTCTCTCGACGGCTTCCATGACCATTGAATGACAGCGGCCGCAGATTGGTGCCCCCTTTTCGATGAGTTCCCTCATTGTCTCCTCGTAACGTGGTACTTCTACGAAGATCGAGCTCTCGGAGCGGACCTTTTGGAGGGTTTTTTCGCCCATCTGGGGGAGCTTTGCCGTTATTGGGACGACGTCAAAGCCTGCCCAGCGGAGGATTTTCAGCGTTGCCGTGCTGTCGGAGCCAGCGGAGAAGGCCACGGCGACCTTGGCATCAGTGGGAGTCCTCTCGAAGTCTCTTCCTTCGAGGCGGAAGAGGAGGAGCTCCCTCAGCTTGGAATATGTGCTCTCGCCTATCGCCTCTCTCACACGTTCGAGGGCCTTAAGGTTGTAGCGGAGGCGGTAGCGCTTGACCGGGTCTTTGGCGGGGGTGAGCATTTAAACCTCCTCCAGCCGTATTTTCCTGAGTAGTTCTTCGTAGGTGTAAGTTGCTTCTCTCGTGATATTCCCAAACCCGTAACTCCAGAATTTGATATTGGGCTCTTCCTCGATGTTCTTCTTGAAGGATTTGGCAATCAGTACTCCCCCCACAGTCTCGGGGCCGCTTTCCTTTATGTACGCCTTCAGCTGTTTCAAGTCTTCTTTTCCGGCGCTTCCGAGCTTCACTTCCACAAGAATCCTCGGAGCCCTGCCGAGGGGGTGTTTGGGCTTTATTAAAAGGTCCACATGTCCGGTAGGAAGCGCCTTTTCGCCGAGAACCTCAAAATCCTCAGGATTCCCGTCTATTCCAAACGTCTCCAGAAGTCCCTCCAGAAAATTCCGCTCAATTGCCTTTCGAAGGAGTGACTGGAGGAGAACTTCCCTCATCGGGAAAACCCTCGGTGGGTCTATGAGTTCCCGTGAAAAGGTGATTTTTGGCATGAACGCTTTCCATTTTGAGGTTTCATGTTGAAATTCTTCGCTCACTGGGATTCCCATTCCCGAAACGTTGTAGAGTGTCACCTCATCGGCCTGGAAATGGGTCTTTCTGTACCCTCCCCTCAACAGAAGGTTTTCAGCTACGTAAGAAAACTCCGGTCTTATCATTGACTCGGAGAGCTCACGGAGAGGCGTTAGCAGGAGTCTGAAGGGGAAAGAATACACCCTCCCAGAGGGCAGTTTTATCGGCTCCCAGGGGCCGACTTCGTCGGGGTTCTCAATTGCGACTTTCTTTTTCACGCGATGGAGGTTGTAAACCTTCGCTCCGTGCAGGAACGAGATGTAGTCCCCGACATCAATATCGACAAAGGCCCAGTACCCGTTTACGCTACTTGTAAACCCTGCAACGTTCATCTGAATGCATTTTTCAAGGTTCTCCATCGTCGCAACCGAGATGAGGAAGTATGACATCTTCTCACCAAACATGAAGGCGAGGGTATTGGTTAAAACTTTCACGTTCACGAGAAAACCTTAAAAGAGGCCCTTACTAACCCCGTTCACGAACCAAAAATCCTTCTGGAGGGATTCAAAATGAGGGAGATAGTTGAGAGGGTTAAGACCAAGACGAGCATCCCCGTTTACGAGAGGACGATAGAGAACGTTCTTTCGGCGATTCAGGCCAGCAGTGACGTGTGGCGCATCGTTGACCTCAGCGAGGAACCGCTCCCGCTCGTCGTGGCGGTTCTTGAGGCGCTCCACGAGCTCGGCCACATAGCGTTCGAGGGCCCGAACGTCATCCTCACCGAGAGCGGTAAACAGCTCGTCGAGAAGTACGGAATCGGACCGAGGAGGGACTACACCTGCTCCCACTGCCAGGGCAGGACCGTTGAGCTTTCCGCCTTCAGTGACCTGCTCGAGCAGTTCAAGGAGATAGTCAAGGACAGACCCCAGCCGAAGCACGACTTCGACCAGGCCTACGTCACCCCTGAAACCACCGTTGCAAGGGTCGCTCTGATGCACAGCAGGGGCGACCTTGAGAACAAAGAAGTTTTTGTCCTCGGCGACGACGACCTCACGAGCGTTGCTCTGATGCTCTCTGGCCTCCCCAAGAGGATAGCGGTTCTCGACATTGACGAGAGGCTCATGAAGTTCATCGAGAAGACGGCTGACGAGCTCGGCTACTCCGACATCGAAATATTCACCTTTGACCTTCGCGAGCCACTCCCCGACTACGCGCTCCACAAGTTCGACACCTTCATCACCGACCCGCCTGAAACCGTTGACGCAATAAGGGCCTTCGTCGGAAGGGGAATTGCCACGCTGAAGGGGCCAGGCTGTGCGGGTTACTTTGGCATAACGAGAAGGGAAAGCTCGCTCAACAAGTGGCGCGAGATTCAGCGCCTGCTCCTCAACGAGTTCAACGTCGTCATAACCGACATCATCAGGAACTTCAACGAGTACGTGAACTGGGGCTACGAGGAGGAGACCCGCGCCTGGAAGCTCCTCCCCGTCAAGGTCAAGCCGTCCTACAACTGGTACAAAAGCTACATGTTCAGGATTCAGACGCTTGAGGGCTCGAAGGGCTTCGAGGAGAGGATTACCGTTGGTGACGAGCTCTACAACGACGAAGAGGCTTCTACCACCTGATTTTCCCATTCTCTTTTTGAGAAGTCGCCTTTGTACAAAATAAACAAATTGGAAACGAAAGGCGAAAACTCAGCGCTTCTTCCAGACCGCTATCGCGACCAGGAGGAGTGCACCTGCGAGGGCAATGTAAACGTAGTTAATGCTTCTTCCGTTTTCCCTGGCAACTGCTTTGAAGCCGTTTACCTCCCTGGCCATTACTGAGAGGGGGCTTTTTGAGGGATAAATAACGACGTAGCCGTCCAGGCCGTTTGTGCATACCCTTCCCGTGGTGTTGCCGAGGTAGGCCGAGTTCTTAATGAGCAGGAACGTTGCGTTCGCAAGAACGACCGCCGTTCCGTTGGTTTCGGGCTCTGGAATATCGGCGTAGAGAAGCGACCTTAGGAACGCGGTGCCCCTCTCGTATATTTCAGTTTCGGTTAGGTCTGCCTCCTGGAGGGCCCAGAGAACCTTGGCCGTGGAGGTTATGCCAGCTATCGAGCCCTGGGTGTATGGAAAGGCCCCGTTGGGATACTGTCTCTCCCTCAGGATTTTGAGGGTCTCGTTCAGCTCTCTTTCCATTCCGAACTCTTTGAAGACAATCACCGCGTAGGCGAAGTAGTAGGTAGGCACGTTGTAGTAAACAGGGTTCCCAGTCTTTGCCTCGGTGGTTTCGAGCATCCAAGTGAGGTTGTTGCTGAGGTAGATGAGCGATGCGTTGTAGTTGTAGCTCACGTTTAAACCTTTGAAAACCCAGACGACGTACTCGGTGTTGTAGAAGTCCCTCCACACCCCGTCCCTCTCGGTTGAGAGGAGGTAGCTGACCTCTTCACTGTAATCCTCGCCGAGAAGGGATTTGACCCTCGCGAGCTCGGCCACCTGCCAGGGGAGCAGGCCAGAGAGGTTTGAGGGCAGTGAGGGAGTCCTGTTGCAGGTTAAGTAGTAGTCCGCGAGTACAACGGCTTCCCAGTTGCTTCCGGGCGTGATTTTCTGAAGGTAGGGGCATGCGATTGTTCTCATCTCCGAAAAACCGTTGACCTTTGAAACACTCAGGAGGTCGAGAATGCGGTAGTGCAGGGTTCCCCAGAAGCCAAAGTGTTCCCTTTCGATGAGCTCCTTCCGGTATTTCTCGTTTCCAGTTGCGTAGAGGACCATTGCAATTGAGAGCGTGTCGTTGAAGTCGTCATCCAGTCCCACCCTTTTACCCAAGTAGGCCAGCGCAAAGGCCCGGTAGGCTTTCAGCCTCCCCTCGACCTTCATCTTTTCGAGGTCTTCCGCGTCCCCGAGGGCGAGGTAGCCGAAAATCCTTTCAACGTCGTTCTCTGGCTTTGCGGAGAGGAGATACCCCTCTCCCCTGCTTATCGCTTCCTCCACCTGCTTCTTGAAACCGATGAGTTTGTCGTTGATGTAGTTTCCATTCAGGAACTCCTTGAGGGCCAGGACTGCTAAAGCAGTGCCCAGGTAGTCCTCCCATGAGCCGTCGGGGTTCTGCTTGTAGATAAGCCAGTAGGCGGCGCTGTTTATCGTTGAGTTGTACCTGCCCCGAGCTATGTTCTCCCCCCTCATCAGCGCCATCATGGCCATGGCCGTGTACTTGGCCTCGTGCTCTTCCCCGTACTTGTATCCCCAGGAGTCAAAGGGAGTTCTCAGCGCCATGAGCCACTCGCATCCCTCAAGAACGCGCGCATAATCGGATGTTTTATAGAGGGCCAGAACGGCAAAGGCGGTCTCAGGAACCGTTGGGGTGTAGACGTAGGGCTGGATTTTAGCACTCGCGGGAACGGATGACGCCATGAGCGCGAGGATGAAAACCACTGCCAGAACTTTCCTCATGGAACCACCCCAGAAAAAGAGGGAGAATGGAGTTAAAAATCAACCGTAGTAGACCTTAACGTCGAGCTGGTAGCTGGCGGTCCAGTAGTAGGTGTTGTAGGCATAGACGAGGAAGTACCAGGTTCCCGGAGCGGGGTTGCTGTACTCGACGTGCTCGCTTGAGCCGTAGTTCTCGGAGCGGTCAACGAGGTTCTTGTTCGGGTCGTAGAGGTAGAGGTCGAGGTCGTCGTAGCTGTGGCCAACGAGGTCGCCGGTTATCTTGGTGGCACCGCTGTTGACGGTCATCTGGTGGACGTTGTAGTCGTGGTAGCTGACGCTTCCGGTGAAGGTCTTCTCATCGACGGTCGGCTGGGGTTCTGGCTCGGGAGCGGGCTCGGTTCCACCGTTGTCGCCTCCGCTGCTCGGCTGGCCAAGGCTGCCGTCACTGACGACGTCAACCTGATAGTTGGCGGCACCGCTGTAGCTGACGACCTTTATCGTCCAGGTTCCGTCGGTGGGGTTGTAATAGCCGACCTTTTCGAAGCCGTAGTAGGCGGTGTAGGAGTAGTCAACCTGGTTGCCGTTCGGGTCGTAGAGGTAGAGGTCGAGATCGCTCTTGGCGTTGTCCCAGTAGAGGGTCGCGGTGACGAAGGAGGCTCCGCTTATGGTAAACTGGTGGGTCTCGGTTCCCTTGTCTGCAACGTAGCCGGTGAAGGTGAGCTTGGCGTAGCTGTCGTAGTGGGCGGCCTTGTAAACGTTAACCCTACCCGCACCGTAGGCGATGTCGGCAATCTCGTCGGGCTTGACTATGTCAGCGGTCTCAATGAGGGCCTTCTTGACCTGGTCAGGAGTCCAGCTCGGGTGGGCCTGGAGGATGAGGGCGGATATTCCAGCGACGTGCGGGGTGGCCATCGAAGTTCCAGGAGCGGCAACGTAGTAGTCGCCGATGGTGACGTCGGTGAGCTTGGTTCCGCTGGCGCGCGCGGCGATAATCCAGTTGCCCGGAGCGACAACCTCGGGCTTGAGCCTTCCGTCCGCAGTCGGACCCCTGCTGGAGAAGTCGGTTATAACGTCGTTCTTGTCAACGGCACCGACGGTTATGACCTTGCTGGCCGCGGCCGGCGAACCGATAGTGGACTTGTCGGGTCCGCTGTTTCCAGCGGCGACACAGACGACTATTCCCGCATCCCAGGCGTTGTTAACGGCCTGGCTGAGGGAGTCGGTACCGTCGGAGCTCTGGCTTGAACCGAGTGAAAGGTTGATGACCTTTATCCCGTACTTGTCCTTGTTCTCGACGGCCCAGTCAACACCGGCTATTATGTCGGATATGCTTCCCGAGCCGTCGGCACCGAGAACCTTAATGCCGACGAGCTTCGCTCCGGGAGCCATTCCCTTGTACTTTCCGTTGCTGGCTTTGCCTGTTCCAGCCGCTATGCTGGCGACGTGGGTTCCGTGACCCTGGTCGTCATAGGGGGTAGTTTTACCGTTGACGAAGTCCTTCCATCCGATGACCTTGCCCTGAAGGTCGGGGTGGGAGGCGTCGATACCGGTGTCTATGATGGCGATGGTTATTCCCGAGCCATCGTAGCCGAGGTTCCACATGTTGGTGGCCATAACCTGGGCGGCGGATTCGTCAAGGCCCTCCGTATCGACGGCTACCTGGACCTTGTAGTCCTCCTGGATGAACCTGATTCCAGACATCTGGCTGTTGCCGAAGAAGCCCGTATCAATCATGCCCGCGATGAGAAGAAGGTCGTGAACCTTGAGTTTGACCGCTACTGCGGGTATGACGTTGTACTCGTACTTTATTTTAGCGCCCATAAGCTTGAGAACCCGAACCGCCTTCCTCTGGTCGTAGCTGTTGTCGAACATTATGACTACGCTGACCTCCTTGTTCCAGTCCATGTTCTGAACCTTCTTGAAGAGGCCAGGCGTGAGGAGGCCGTAGTTCTTCTCCTGATAGGTGTTCCTGGCAGGAGCAGGCTTGGCAGGTGCGGCAAGGACGCTACCCGCCATCAAACCAACGAGCAGCAGTGCAAGCACTACCATACTCAACTTCCTCATGGTGGCACCTCCTTGTACAGTATGCCCATTATATGGGCATCTTAGACGTTGTAGGTTCTTTAGTTAAAAACTTTGCGCAACAACATACCTTTCAGACCAGTACATCGGCTCAATGTACATTTATTGGTCATAATTTTCGAGTATTTTATAACGTAACGCTCGATATAACCATCGAATATTCTCCAAAACAGGGGCGAGATTGTTTCAAAAGGAACAACGTGTCGGCGTGCGGAGTAATCAATATAAAAAAGAATGTGTAACAAATTGAAAAATTCACAACTCGTCCAGGCCGAGCTCCTTGAGCTTCTCCTCGGGTATCCTGCCGTCCTCGGTCCAGCCGCGGAACTTGTAGTACCTCGGAAGCATCAGGTGGAGCCTGACAACGTGGCCCTTGTTCGGTCCGTTCCTGACTGGCTCTTCGAGGAGCCTCTTCGGCAGGGTGTCCTCCTTGAGCGGGTCGAGACCGGCTTTCAGGTTGAACAGCCTCTCGGCGTTCCAGATGCGCTCGCCTATCTTGAGGTAGTCCTCGGTCGAGAGGTCCCAGCCGAGGGCCGCGTTCAGCATGTCGCGGTAGTCGTCGGCACCGAGACCGAAGGTCGTGAAGACACACAGACCGGCGGCGTCGATGAGCGCCGTAAGGTCCTGGAAGAGTATGACCATCTTGACCTTCTCGTCGCTTATGTCGTGCGGGTCCATCTTGTACGGGTAGCCGAGAATCTCGGGGCTAATCATGTACTGCTTGATGTGACAGCCACCGCGGTTGTTGGTGGCGTAACCGAGACCGTGGCCCTCAGCTCCACGCGGGTCGTAAGCCGGAAGCTCCTGCTTCTTGACACCCATGAAGTACTCGACGCCGTTGTACATCTCGGCCAGGCGGTAACCACCCTCGGCCAGCTTGTCACCGAAGCCCTCGCGCTTGGCAATCTTCTCGATGTAGTAATGGAGCACCTCCGTGTTGCCCCACCTGAAGGGTGGAGCGTCCTCGCCGAGGTCCTCCTGCTTGAGCAGTCCCTTCTCGTAGAGCTCCATGGCAGTTGCCAAAGTTCCACCGAGGCTTATGGTGTCCATACCGTACTCATCGGCAAGGTGGTTGGCCTCAATGATGCTCGCGAGGTCGTTTATGCCGTTGTGAGCTCCCAAAGCCCAGATGCTCTCGTACTCCGGTCCCTCTGTGATGCCGAGCGTTGGAAGTCTGTTAACCCTTCCACAGCCGATTGGACAGGCGTAACAGGGCTTGTTCCTGACGAGGTACTTGGCGGCCATAGCCTCACCGCTCTGCTCCTCCGCGTACTCGAACTGGCTGTACTGGAAGTTCCTCGTCGGGTAGAGGCCGTTCTGGTTGATTATGTTGACGAGAACTGCCGTTCCGTACTTGGGCAGTCCACCGCCTGCAGTCGGGTCGTTCCTGAGCTTGTCGGTCTTCTCCTTGACGACGCTCGTGAACTTCGCCCTGTCGGCAACCTCAACGCGCTTGTGACCCCTAACCACTATCGCTTTAAGCTTCTTGCTTCCCATGACCGCTCCAACACCGCCCCTGCCCGCGGCGCGGTGCTCGTCGTTCATCACAGCGGCAAAGCGGACGAGGTTCTCTCCAGCGGGTCCGATGAGTGCAACCCTTATGCGCTTGTCGCCTATCTCCTCCTTGAGGGCCGCTTCGGTCTCGCTTGAGGTCTTGCCCCAGAGGTGGCTAGCGTCCCTAAGCTCAACGCTCTCGTCGTTTATGTACAGGTAAACCGGGTGGTCGGAGGCACCTTCAACTATTATCGCGTCCCAGCCCGCGAACTTGAGCTCCGCTCCGAAGAAGCCGCCCGAGTTGGCCATTGCTATGTAGCCGGTCAGCGGACTCTTGGTTATAACCATGTATCTACCGCCCGTTGGGGCGGTCGTTCCTGTCAGCGGGCCCGTGGCAAAAATCATCTTGTTCTCTGGACTGAACGGGTCGACGGTCGGGTCCATCTCCTTGAGGAGGTAGTAGATGCCGAATCCCCTCGTGCCGAGCCACTTCTTGGCAAACTTCTCGTCAAAGTGCTCCTCCTTTATGGTTCCATCGGTCAGGTTCACTCTCAGAATCTTACCCCAGTATGCGTACATACTTCGATGCCTCCAGCTGTTGTGCGAATCGTTTTTGTACGTTGATGCTAATAAATTTGACGAAAGCAAAAAAAGTGGAGCGCAATGAACGGAGAAAGCACTTTTGTTTAACTACCAGAAGCCCTTCATACCCTTCTCCGGAATCGGGCAGAGCACTATTCTCCTGGCCCAGAGGCAGTCCGCACAGCTCGGCGTGTTGCCCCAGCAGTCATAGTTGGTGTCCTGCACAAAGGAACAGGACTCGTTCAGCGGACAGTCGGTACAGCTCGGGTAGAGGGCGTTTTTGACAACGTAGCGGAACCAGCTGTATTCCCTGCTCGTCCATATCTCCGCCAGGCTCTTCTCGCGGACGTTGCCGAAGGAGTGAGCGTAGACCTTCTTCTCCCTGCCGAAGACTATCTCGGGATAGGTGTGGAGGAAGCGGTAGCATGGCGCCACTTCGCCGTCCCAGCGGACGACCGCCACCTTCTTGTCAACGAACTCGCACTTTCTCTCTGTCCTCAGGGAGAACTCGGCTATCTTGTGGAGGTAGCCGTGGTATATCGCCTCCAGCTTGTCCACGATGGGCTTCATGTCAACGGAACCATCGTAGACTATCAGCTCCGCGTGCTCCTTGGTGATTGGAATCAGGTTTGAGATGAGTAAAGTGTCAACGCCGAGGGAGCCGACGTAGTGAGCTATCTCCGGCAACTCCTTGTAGTTTTCCTTCGTCGCGACGACCTCGACGCCGATGTGGGGGACATCGCTTCCGAGCTTCTTTTTGACCTCCTGAATTTTCTTTATGCGCGAGCTCGTGTAATCGGGTCGTATGTGGCCTATGTCAACGGGCTGGGTCGGCACGGAATCTATGGAGAAGTATATGAGGTCGAGGCCGAGCTTTACGAGCTCTTCGATGCGCCTGTCGGTGAGCAGAAAGCCGTTGGTGCTCATTCCAAGGGCAAAACCGCGCTTCTTAACTTCCCTCGCCATGTCCATGAAGCGCGGGTGAACCGTTGGCTCCCCTATTCCGCCGAAGTAAATCATTTCGAGCTCGGGTAGCTCCTCGGCGTCGTCGAGAATCTTGAGGAACAGCTCCCAGTCCATGTCGCCCTCGGGGTCGTCCCAGTACTGCTTGAAACACATTTCGCAACGCAGGTTACAGCGGTTGGTTATTTCAAGGTACAGGTACTTTATGTCCGGCTTCTTTGGGATAAGAACCTTGTAGTCTGTCAAATCGAAAAGGTGGTGGTCCTCCATATTCGACACCTGATAGATAGGTTAAATAGAATCGCTTATAACAGTTTATGTGCAGAAGTGAGTAAAGAGCAAAGCTTATAAGGGCTCTCCCAGTTATCCCGTCGGGATGGGCCGGTAGCTCAGCCTGGTTAGAGCGCGGGGCTTTTAACCCCGTGGCCGCGGGTTCGAATCCCGCCCGGCCCGCCATCGAAACTTTTGCCAAGCAAAAGTTTCATCAAAGTTTGTGATTCTCTTTTGTGTTGCTGTTCTTTGAGTGGATTTCTCTTGATTGC
This sequence comes from Thermococcus sp., assembly GCF_027063845.1. Classification (GTDB taxonomy): domain Archaea; phylum Methanobacteriota_B; class Thermococci; order Thermococcales; family Thermococcaceae; genus Thermococcus. The sequence goes on along the minus strand of NZ_JAMOQU010000002.1, from coordinate 22 downwards.
TCCTGTGGAAAGGTGAATTTCT
>NZ_JAMOQU010000001.1 GCF_027063845.1 Thermococcus sp. | reverse complement strand
GTTCCCAAAAGTCCCTATTAAAGCAAACTCAAAAACAACGGGTTACTTGGAGAGGCATGCACTCTCTCTTTGCCCCCCTGTGAGGGTTTGACCCTTTTGGTCAAGCTTTTTCCAAAAGCTTGCTCGTGAGTGTTTCACTCTGAGAAGGCGCCCGAAGGACGCCAAAAATGAGTTGAAACTAGTTTGAGGGGTTCCTTTAATGCTAAACTCGTGTTGAATTTTCCAATTCGAGAATGCACGGGTGACTTTTTGTCCCGTTAGTGAGAAGGGCCTCATTTCGCCAGCCTTTCCCAAAGGCTGTTACAAAGTTTCGATGGTGGGGCCGCCGAGATTTGAACTCGGGTCTCCGGCTCCCGAAGCCGGAAGGATAGACCAAGCTACCCCACGGCCCCATGCCCGCTCTTAAGGACTTCGCAGGGCTTATAAAGTTTACGGACTACTACGGCGGGGTGTGTGGAGTGAAGGTCAGCGTCATCGTCCCGACGTACAACGAGCGCGATAACCTTCCCGAGCTCTTCGAGAGGATTTCCAGCTCTCTCAGGGGCTACGACTACGAGATAATAATTGTCGACGACGACTCCCCAGATGAGACATGGAAGCTCGCGGAAGAGCTTTCAAATAAGTATCCCGTCAAGGTAATCAGGAGAACCGACGAGAAGGGCCTATCGTCGGCTGTAATCAGGGGGTTTAAGGAAGCCACCGGCGACGTTTTCGTCGTGATGGATGCGGATTTACAGCACCCCCCTGAAGTCATCCCCGAGCTTCTGAAGGCGATAGAGGAAGGTGCTGACATCGCGATAGCCAGCAGATACGTCCCAGGGGGCGGTGTTAAGAACTGGTACTGGTACAGGAAGCTCATCTCGAAGGGCGCCATAATGCTCGGCCGCCTCGCCCTTCCAAAAATCAGGGACGTTAAAGACCCCGTTAGCGGTTTCTTCGCCCTCAGGAGGGAGGTTGTAGAGGGCGTTGAGCTGAACCCGGTCGGATTTAAAATCCTCATGGAGATTCTAATCAAGGGCAACTACAAAAAGGTCGTCGAGGTCCCCTTCGTCTTCGGCCTGAGGAAGGCCGGCGAGAGCAAGCTGAGCGGGAAGACGATGCTCAACTACCTCAGACACCTCTACAGGCTCATGCGCTGGGAGGGCGAGCTCGACAGGCTGATAAAGTTCTCTCTCGTGGGCTTCTCAGGAATTCTCGTCAACGAGGGCTTTCTCTGGCTCTTCGTCCACATTGGAATGAGCGAGTACGTCGCCAACATCCCTGCAACGGAGCTCGCGATACTCAACAACTTCCTGTGGAACGACCTGTGGACCTTCAAAGACCTCAAGAGAAAGCCCCTCTGGAAGAGACTGCTCAGCTTCCACGTCGCGGCCTTGACGGGAGCGCTCGTCCAGTGGGCAATATACGTGCCCCTCGTGTGGTTCGGCCTGCACTACCTCATAGCCAACCTGATAGGCATCGGCGCCTCTTTCATTGTCCGCTTTGCCGTCAACAGGCACGTCACGTGGGGTTAAACGTTCCAAGATGGTTAACCTTTAATACTGACTTTTCTCTAATTTTACGGGGGTGCGCGGAAAATGTACGTGGGCGAGCTACTCAAGGGACTCGACAGACTGCCAACGGGCGTCCCGGGACTCGACAACCTAATTGGTGGCGGCTTCCTGCCGGGCAGGGTTTACCTGATTACTGGCCCGCCCGGTAGCGGTAAGACTACCCTTGGGATACAGTTCCTCGTCGAGGGTGCCAACAACGACGAGAAGGGTCTCTTTATATCACTCTTCGAGACCCAGGACGTTATCCTGCGTGATATGCTCCGCTACAATTTCGGAATCCTTGAGCATTTTCAGTCCAAGAGGATAACCTTCTACGACCTCGGCGAGATTCTGCTGAGCACGAACCGCGAGCTCACCTGGGACGAGCTTTTCAAGCTCCTCATCGAGATTATCAAGCGCGAAAAGGCCAAGCGCGTTGTTATCGACTCCTTCAGCCTCTTCGAGTCATTCGTTAGCGACCCTGCGGGAAAGAAAAAGGCCCTTGGAAGGTTCGTCAGGCTCCTCCGCTCCCTTGAGGTCACGACCCTTCTCCTCGCCGAGATGCTCAGCTCTGAAAAGTACACCGACGAGTACTACCTCGCCGATGGGGTGATAGTGCTCCACCACTTTATGCGCAACTACCAGATGGTCAGGGCACTCCAGATACTCAAGATGCGCGGCGTTCCGCACGACAGCAACCTGAAGAGGCTTCGCTTCACAACAGACGGAATAAGGGTCTACCCGGAGGCCCCGCTATGACCGAGGAGAAAAAGAACCTCCTGAAGGAGGCATATCAGTTCGGTTACTTCGTTGGCTTCAGGGGCCACAGCGAGTGGGTGGAGTGGGTGAGACAGAAGAGGGAGGAACTCTATCAGAAGGCTGAAGAACTCGGCATCTACGAGCTCGTCAAAGACGCCTACAGGAAGGGGAAGGAGCTCGGAAAGCGGGACAGGGAGGAGAAGCTTTACGAAAGCCTTGTGGCAAAGGTCGAACGGGAGGAGGCAAAACCCCGGCCAAAGGGCGCCGTTTCCGTAGCGACCAGCGCCCGGCCGGAGGAATCCTCCAAACTCGAGCGCGAGTACGTTGAGTTCCTTCAGAGCACGAAGCTCACGATGCCTCCGGAGCTTTTGAACACCCTTAAGCACCTCGAGCCACCGAAGATGCTCCGGCTCGGGGATTAGCCTTTTATAGTTTCTTCTCCACGTTAATACGGTGGTCTTTATGAGGTTACCCGACGTCCGGCTCAGTCCGGAGCGCGTTCTGAAGGAGATTTCTGAGATAGCGGAGTTCCACAGGATTCAGGGCTCGCGGGAGCTCGTTGAGAGCGTCGAGATGATTAAGGAGAAACTCGAGGGGCTCGGCATTGAGAACCGGCTTTTACGTTCCACCTACGACGGAAAAACCTGGCACGGGACGCTGGCCTCGCCGATAGCTTGGAATCCAGTTCGCGGGGAGCTGTCCTACGGCGAGAGGAGGCTGACAACGGAGGAAAGCCCTCTCCTCATAATGGCCCACTCACCTGAGGGGGAGGCCAAGGCCGAGCTCCTGCCGGTTTTCCGCGATGAGGACTGGGAGAAGGCCGAGGGAAAAATCGTTCTGGTCGGCAGGAACTGGAGGGATGCATACAAAAGGGCCAACGAGGCCGGCGCCAAGGCCTTCATAGCCTACCGCGAGAGAACCGGCGAGTTCTATCCCTACATCGGCCTGTTCCTGACGAAGGATGACCTCAGTTGGGCGGAAATCCCTGCCTTGGCAGTCCCTGAGAGCGTCGCCAGGGACATGGTATCGAAGGCCCTAAAGGGTGGCCTTGAGGTGAGCGTTTCCGTTCAGGTGGAAACCCCTGAGAGGGAAGACCTCCCGATGCTCTACGCGACGGTGGGGGAAGCCCCTTACATCGTCTTCTCGGCCCACATCTGCCACCCCAGGCCCGGGGCCAACGACAACGCGAGCGGGAGTGCTATGCTCATAGAACTCGCGAGGAAACTCAGCGAGGCATACAATGACTCCTTCCGCTTCGGCTTCACCTTCCTATGGATTCCCGAGTATCACGGGACGCAGGCCTTCTTCGAAAGGGTAAAACCGGAGGAATTCTACGCCAACGTAAACCTTGACATGGTCGCGGGAAGTCCCGATAGAGGTGGCTCAACGCTGATGCTCGTCAGAACGCCATTCTCACGCTTCTCCGTCGTTTCTGGCCTGCTCGAACACTTCATCGGGCTGACCAACAGGAGGGGGAAGAGCTTCTCGGGAAGCGAGCTCCCGGCAATGGCCTTTAAAGCTTACCCCTACGAGATGGGGAGCGACCACGACATCTTCAACTTCTTCGGCGTTCCCGGGACGATGCCGATAACGTGGCCCGACAGGGTTTATCACTCGAGCGGGGACACCGTCGAGAAGGTCAGCCTTGAGACAATCGCGATAATCGGAAACGCGGTTCTGGCGACGGCCCTTACTCTGGCAAAGGAGGACAGGGAGAAGCTGAGGCGCTTCGCGAGGGGCTACGCCATGAAGGTCCTCGGAGAGGTCTCGATGAGAACTGAGACCGAGGAGAGCGAGAAGCTCGTCATGAAGGGCCTCGCGAGGGATTCAAAGTTCCTCGGCTTTGAACTCGGCTATGAGTTTGAGGGTGAGCCTTGGCTCGAGTGGAAACTCAAAGGAATCCTAAACGAGAAGCTGATTAGGCAGAACGGTGGCAACGCCGAGGAGTTCAAGAAGCTCACAGAGGACAGAAAGACTTACGCCCAGCTCCACGAACTGCTCATGCTCTCGGAGATATTGCCTAAAGAGCGGGCTTTCAAAGCTCTTGAGGAAGAATACGGAAAGGTAGGGAGAGAACAACTCTGGGAACTTGTTTCCATACTCGATAGTGCGGGGATTGTCAATGTTTTGCTCCCGTGAGCTCTCTTTCCAGCTCGTTTATTCTTTCGAGTATGTTCTTCTTGAGGTTCTCCAGGAGCTCGCTCGGAGAGACCGCCGTATAAGTGTAGCCGAGCCAGCCCTGCTGGATTAGCTCCCTCCTGAGCATCCCCCTCCGATACAGGCTGAGAACGTATTCCCTGACGGAGCGCTCGCTTATGCCGAGCTCCCTGACTATCTCGGTAACCCTCATCGGTCTGTTCTTCTCGAGGAGCAGACGATAGATTCTGAGCTCGGTTTTCTTGACTCCCAGGGAGCGGAGCAGGGTTTCAAGCTTCTCGTAGACGTCGCTCATCTCTCCCACCACTAATGTTCTCACCTATGAAGGTCTTTGTGCATAGGTCTTAATAAGGGTTTTCCTAAAATTCGAGCCTCCCGAGGTAGAGCCCCTCTGGAAGGAAGAGCTCAATCTCCTTCGCTTTCCTCAGGAACGGGACGAGTTTAATCCCCTCCCTCACGTCGAAGCCCTCGATGTATGGATTAACCGTCGGAAGGACGAGGAACTTCTCAACCCTCGCAAAGACCTTCACCTTCTTAGCTATCCCTCCAGACTTCAGCGTGTAGGCCGGATGCGCGTGCCCGAGGAAGGCTTCCTCGAACTCCCTCTTTGGCAGTCTCGTGTGGCCGTGGAGGAAGAGCTTTCCGTCGAGTAAAAAGTGCTCCCTAACCTCGACGTTCTGGAAGTTCCTGGTAACCTCCTCGATTCTGCCGTCGTGGTTGCCCTTTGTCACGATTATCCTGACGTCCTTCAGCGCCGAGAAGAAGCGCAGGAGCATTTCCTTCATGCGGAAGCTCAGGCCGAGTGGTTCTTTCACGTCGCCGAGGATTATCAAAGCGTCGGCCCTGCTCTCAAGGATGAACCGGGCCAGACTTTCCTCGAAGCCCGTTCTAATCCTTAATCCCCGGGAAAGCTCGAAGCCTATATGCGGGTCAGCTATCAGAAGGGTCCTTCCAAGGGAGGTGTCGAGCAAAAGGGATAAACTCTCAAAGTCGGAAAAAGAAGACATAGAATCACCGGGCTTCAGATGAGCCCGCGCTCCTTCCTGCGCTGTTTCTTGAGGCGCCTAATCCTCTTCTTAATCCACTTCCACCTCATCCTTCCCTTCTTCTTCCACTTCCTTGGGCGTCTCTTCATGAGCATCACCCCTGAGTTTCTCTCCGGGGTTAGCTCCGGGAGTCCCTTTTTAAGCTTTTCCCATCGGGTCGAGAAGCCCTCTCGACCCTTTAATCGGGGCGTGAGCGGTTTAGAAACTCCTCTTGGTTTGCGGTATTTTTCTCACCTTTATCATGCCTGTTTAAATTTTTAACCCCATTCCACCGTGTGTTCTGTCTTTGCGTTGTTAAAGCTATCGCATTCACTGAACATACTGTTTTTGCATGGATTATAAAAAGTTTGGCCGATAAACGTCGCGGACACGCTTTGTTTCCGTCTCCGCTAAGCTTATCTATTCCGGGGCAAACTATATGGGGTGGTCTCATGAAGGTCGCCTATGTCCAGATGGAGCCGGCTTTCCTCGACCCCGAAAAGAACTACTCGAAGGCCGAGAGGCTCATCGGCGAGGCAGTTAAGGAGGGGGCAAAACTCGTCGTTCTGCCGGAGCTCTTCGACACCGGCTACAACTTCGAGAGTAAAAGCGAAATAACTGAGGTCGCCGGCGAGATTCCCGACGGACCGACGACCGAGTTCCTCGTCGAGCTTGCGAAGGAAAACGAGGTCTTCATAGTTGCGGGAACAGCTGAGAAGGACGAGCGCGGGAACCTCTACAACTCGGCGGTTGTGGTTGGGCCCGTCGGGTGGGGCTACATCGGGAAGTACAGGAAGGTTCACCTCTTCAACCGCGAGAAGCTCTTCTTCAGGCCAGGGAACCTTGGCTTCCACGTCTTCAACATCGGGATTGCAAAGGTCGGGGTGATGATATGCTTCGACTGGTTCTTCCCGGAGAGCGCGAGGACTTTGGCCCTGAAGGGGGCGGAGATAATAGCCCACCCAAGCAACCTCGTCATGCCCTACGCCCCGAGGGCGATGCCGATTAGGGCTTTGGAGAACCGCGTTTACACGATAACGGCCAACAGAATCGGCGAGGAGAGGGGCTTGAAGTTCATCGGCAGGAGCACGATAGCGTCGCCGAAGGCGGAGGTTTTAGCTATGGGGAGTGAGGATAAAGAAGAGGTTGGCGTGGTGGAAGTTGACCTCTCCCTTGCGAGGGACAAGAGGCTGAACGAGCTCAACGACGTCTTTACGGACAGGCGGCCGCAGTACTACGTCCTGTAGGGCTTCCCGAGGTAGATTATATCGCCGACGTTCACAACGCCGTGCTCGCTTTTCCTTATTATCCTCGCCTCCTCGAAGAGGGCCTTACCGATGCCTGCCAGGCCCGCCAGGTCCCAGTAGCGCGTCTCGATTTCTCCAATCCTCTCCCAGCCCGGCAACTTGTAGTAGCCCCTCCTGATGACACCCCTTAGCGGGTCGTAGCCCTCATCGAGCGAGATTACCGTGTAGTCCTCCCTCCTGACCTCCGGTACAATCTCGCGGTAGGCCTTCCTGTAGAAGAACGCCCCGAAGCGGTCGGTCTCTTCAAGCAGGAAGACGCCGTCGCCTTCGAGAACCCCCGCGACGTTCCTGAAGAGTTTGGCCGTTTGAAACGGGTCGAAGTGGGGCATCGTGTAGCCGAAGATTAACGCTATATCGAACCTCCCGAGCCTCTTCAGGTCGTCGAGACAGTCCATAACGGCCCCGTAGACTTCACCGCTCACCCACTCCTCGACGAGGAGCAAATCCTCTTTCCTCTTATCAACGACCGTCAGGGAAGCCTCGTAGCCCCACTCCTGGAGCGTCTCGTAGAGGGCACCGCCCGCTATGCCCGTTCCAGCGCAGAGGTCGAGGATTCGGAGCTTCCTCCTTTCGGGAAATAAACCCTCCTTGACGGCCCAGTTGAAGAAGGAGCGCAGTCCGATGAAGCGGTTTTGGGCTACCTCGCTCTTGGGGTCCATGAAGGTTCTCAAATGGCGGTAGAGCTCCTTCATCGTCCCACCGTTGAACGTTCTCGCGGATTGGTTTTAAACCCATCGAAAGGCTTAAGAGCTTTGTCAACTTACATAGGTTGACGAGGTGACGATAATGGTTCGCTTTGGCGGCCACTGGAGTGAGTGGGTCCTTACGGGGGTTATAGGGGGACTGTACCTCTGCTCACTGCTGACAGGGATTGAAGCCCTATCAACTATAGCAGGAGCCCTCTTCTGGCTTAGCTTACCGACCCTGCTCTTTGGCAGACGGGTGAAGGTTAAGAAAAACAGACTGGTTCTCGAGGTTGGCTGGCCAGTTACCCTGTTCAGGGTTGAGATAGCTCCCGAGGAGATTATAGAGGTGGTTGACCTTGAGAGGGCAGAGGGTGTTCTTCCCCTGAGGTACTACAGACCGGCAATCTCATTAACGCTCCTCTGGGTCAGTGTGGGAATCTTAGGGTTGATTCAAGACCCTCATTGGTCTTTTGTATGGTTCGGGTGGATATACTGGGGAATCGTGGGGGTTATTCCACTCCTGTTCCCCAAAAAGGCCAAAAAATGGAGTGTCATGGCCACTCTTGCGTTTGGAGCTTTTATGTCCTGTTTGGCCAGGTTGCTTGGAATCAAGGAATACCCGATGTACATCGTTACGAGCGTGATTTTAGTGCCGTTCATCACAGACGTCCGGGAGAGAACGGTCGTTCTTGTAACCGAAAAGGGAACGTACCTCGTGTCGTCTCTCTCAGACAGGGAAATTGAGGAGTTTATTGATAACCTGAGGAGACTCATAAGCGGTAGCGGTGGTTCGAATGTTCCGGCTTCCTGAGGCCATGGAGCGCGTCTGGCTCATGAGGGCCAGAGGCATGCGCGAGATCGAGATAGCGAGGGAGCTCGGAGTTTCAAGGCAGGCCGTCAACAAGGCCCTGCGGGACGCGAGGGTAAAGCTCTTCGAGGCCTTCTTTGGCCTGGCCGAGGTCTTCTCGTGGGAGATAGCTAGAGTCAACGCGGAGAAGGGCTTCATGGTCGCGAGGGGGAGGTGCCTCGGCAGGAGCGTCAGGGTTTACGCCTTCTACATCCCAGGAAAGGGCCTGAGAGCGTTTTTCGAGGGAGATTTTCCAGACTACGTCCTGAGGCACGCCGTCGAGCTGGGAATCATTGATGAGCCCGATCGGGAAAAGCTAATCAATGCCCTTGAGAGCTAATAGTAACCCTCCTCGTAGGCGCTCGTTAGGGCGACGAAGGCGGCGTAGAAGACCGCGCCGAGTGAGATAAGCAGGAGGAGCACCACAAACAGGGGGTTCGTATTACCCTTCAAAGCAGACACCGCCAGGAGCAGGCTTATCATTCCTGAAACGACCGTCATCGCCTTCGCGAAGCCGAGTGCCATTTTTCCCTTAAATTTGGGCGCCAGCTGGAAGACTATTGGCCTTGAAGCGAGGAGCGTGAGGCCCAGGATGAAGAGCTGGACAAAGATGAGTATGGAAATTTCCCGGTCTGGAAGCTTCCCATTGATTAGGAGGACCAGGGAGAGCCCTACAAAGACCGTCTGGAGCGCCAAATACTTCCCAACCCGCGGCGGCCTTATTTTCCTTTCGGGCTTCTCGGGGGCCTCCTCGGATAGCTCCTCAAGCTCGTACTCGCGCTTTGCAACCAAGTAAGTCACCGGAATAATCACTCCAAAGCAGGAGAGAAGAACCGCCATCAGCCAAGGCATTGGCAGGAAGAAGGAGAGGAGGATCAGGAGGACCCCAGTCAGCATAATTCCGGCCCCCGAAACGCGGTTGGCCCTTCTCCTCGCCATCTCTGAGAGATAGGTGTAGCCTATCCTGAAGCCTATCCCTGGCTCCCCCTTAGACGTGAACGTCAGGACTCCAATAATAATGAGAAAAACCCCGAGGAACAGCCCGTAGAGGATTCTCAGGAGCTCATACCCGTTCATCTTTCCCCACCGTGAGGAGCCTGTAGACTGCAAAGATGAGCACGCCGAGGAAAAGGTAGGCCCCGTAGGTTATTGCGTTGCCCGAGACGAGGCCCGCGTTGTGGAGGAGGGCGAGAGTAACGACGAGAACAATTCCACCGCTCAGAACCGTTGTGAAGAGGCACCAAGCCCTCAGGCTCCTCGGGTAGAAGTTGGCCCTCGCGAAAAATCCTGGTTCCCTGGCCGGAATCGTGAGAACTAACGGAAGAAGCCAGGCCAAAACCGGAACGCCGATAACCCCCCAGAACCTGCTCGAATAGCTGTCCGGCTCACCGCTCGCGGTGAAGTGGGTCGCAACGCTCTCGGGGAGCCTGTCCCATAGAAGGGCAACCAGCAGGAGGTAGAAGGCCAAAAAGCCGAGCTGAATGAGGATGTAGGGTTTTATGCTGATGCTCTGTTTCTCCGTTTCAATCGCTGGTGGCTTTTCGGGGGCCTCCTCAGATAGCTCCTCAAGCTCGTACTCGCGCCTCGCCATCCACAGGCCAACGAAAAGCTCGGCTCCAACGAAGGCCATCATTACGAGAATAAACGCGTTCATCGAAACGCCGTAGAGCGCCAGGACGAGCAGGAGGAGCGAGTAAACGATTGAAAAAACTCCCGCAAAGGTGTTCACCCTCTCCCAGACCCGTTTGGAGTGGTAGGTGTAACCCACGCGGAAGCCAATGAACGGGTTTCTCCTCTTTCGGAAGGCGAGGGTCAGCAGTCCAGCCAAAAGCAGGGTGAGGGAAACAAACACCTCGAAGGCCTTCTCGTTCATTCTAATTCCTCCAGCCTCATGAGGGTTCTTTCAATCGTCCTGATTTCATCCCTCAGCGCCAACAAAACCTCCCTACCGAGGTCGGTGAGGCGGTAATACTTCCTCGGCCTCCCGTTGACCTCGACCCAGAAGTCCTCCACCAGCTTGTACTTCTTCAGGCTCTTCAGGATGTCGTAGAGTGCACCTTCGCTCGGGACGAGTTTGCCACCGCTCAGCTCTCCGAGCCTCTTCCTTATCGCGTAGCCGTGGAGCTCGCCCTCCTCGCTGAGGAGGGAGAGGACTAGGTAGGAGTAAAGTCCGGAGCGCAGGTCCTTCCTGAGCTTTCTGAGGGCCTTTTCCCCACCACCGTCCAGCACTTGAATTCACCAGAGAACCTTTTCTTCCTCAGCTGGCTCGGCCTTTGCCATTGGAATGGTATAATACAGCATTCCCAGTGCGATGAGGGCTGTTATAAGTTCTACCGCGTACATGACAGGCTCGCTTTTTGTGAGCTGATAGTAGGCCGCCATCGAGTCGATGACCGTGTGAATTCCTATCATAGCGAGGAGCCCTGTCTTTCCTTGGCCTCTTCTATGGGAGTAGGCGAGGTAGATTCCGGTACCAACGTGGAAGAGAGCGACAAAGTAGCGCTCGACCATTGAAATAATGGCCGTGCCCAACGGGACGTTGAGGGATTCCCCCGTTGCCAGCGCACCCGCGAGAGCCGTTACCGCGATGATGAAAGCCTCGGTTACTCCAAAGCCAAGGCCCATGAAGAGGCCAGTCTTCAGGCTCTTTCCCTTGACGAGGAAGTACTTAATCCCCTCTTGGACTGCCCCCGCCACAAGCCCGAGCCATACCGACACGCCCACGACGAAAGCCGTTCCCCTGGCCAAAACGTCGGCGTTCGACCGTATTCCCATCCCGAGGAGAGGAAGCTGCTGGATTGGATTCTGAAGAACGAGGGCTATGAAAAAGGCCGCCACCCCTAAAATGAACTCTCCCCACTTCTGCCTTTTGAAACCGAGAAAATAAACAGTCGCCCACGCGAGCACTCCCCCGGCTATGGGGAACGGGAGGAGGTACATGGTCACTCCTCCTTCTCGATGACCACCGCAGTCCCGTAGGCGTAAACTTCGGCCACGCTCGAGCCGACGTTTGAGGTGGCAAAGCGCATGTTAACAACGGCGTTCGCGCCGAGCTCCTTGGCGCTGAGGGCCATCCTCCTTAAGGCTTCTTCCCTCGCCTCGGCCATCATCTGGGTGTACTCCTTGACTTCACCGCCCTTGATGTTCCTGAGAACTGCCATTATGTCCCTACCGATGTGGGTGGCCTTGACGACACCGCCCCTCGCGAGGCCCTTGACCTCAACGATCCGGTATCCCGGAACTGTCTCGGTCGTTACAACGACGATTCCCTCAACCTTCTCCATACCCGTCACCCCGATGCATCGGACTTCGAGGTATTGTTGGAAGAGGATGTATAAAAGGCTTTTGATTTAAAAAACAAAAAGGGATAGAATCAAGCCTCGTGGTAGTAGAGGGTGTAGGTCATGGGGTCGTCGTAGACCTCCTGTGGAGCAACGGCGTAGAAGTACTTCCAGCTCCAGCCACCGTCGTTCTCGTCGAGGTTGACTTGGAAGTTGCTGGCGACGAGGTAGGCCGCCCAGACGAGCTGGGAGCAGTAGTACTTGTCATCGTAGACCTTCGGCTTGCTGAAGTAGTTGTAGTTGTAGGGCTTTCCAAGCTGCTGGTAGGCAAAGGCGACCGCCTTTTCCCTTATGGAGCCGTCAACCCTGACCCTCTGGAGGGCAACGGTTTGGTACCTGCTGAGGAAAACCCTGAGGGGAGTTATTATTATCCCTTTTCCGATTTTGGCCTCGATGACCATCCAGTCGTTTATGCTCTCATTGTACCATGCCACTATAGCCACGTGAACCCAGTAGCCGGGAATCAGGGCATTGAAAAGGTCCGGGTTGTGGCCGTACACGAGGTCTCCTGGTTTCACGTCCGTTGGGTACGGGTGCTCGTAGGTCCTGGTATCCCATATGTAGTTCACAAGGTCCCCGGCACTTGCCGCTGGCAGACTGGCGAAGAGAACCAGAACCGCCAGGGCCATTATTCCAGCCCTCTTCATTCGACCACCTCCTGGTTGTTGCGTCTGTAATGAGTACGGAGGTTTTAATAAAATTATGTCGTCTTTTCGTACGGTTTTCTCATTCAGGGGTTCAAAAACGTTAGGAAGAAACTGAAAAGTTGAAAGAAGATGTTTTGTCAGGTTGAGTGATAGTAAACAACATAGGTGTCCGAGTCATCGTAGACCTCCTGGGGTGCCACGCCGTTTGCGTACTTCCAACTCCAGCCGGGGTTGGCGTCAATGTCGGGCCCACCTGCGGCCTTGTAAGCTGCCCATACCAGCTCGGAGCAGTAGTACTTGTCATCGTAAACCTGCTTGGTGTACCAGCCCCAGTCGTAGGGTTTGCCGAGCTGCTGGAGAGCGAAGTACACCGCGTTCTGCCTCACGTAGTCCGAGGTTGCCACGCGGAGGACGGCGACGGTATCGTACCTCCTGAGGAAGTCAGAGAGGTAAACCAGCCTGACGGCGCTCGGGTCGTCCCAGGCCTCAACAACGACCCACTCGTTGGCGTTGTAGTCAAAGTATGCTATCATTCCGGTATGGGTCCAGTAACCGGGAATGAACTGGTCGCTGTTGGGGTTGTGCCCAATGACGATGTCTCCAGGCACGACGTTCCACGGGTACGGGTGCCAGTAGTTGGCGTCCCCCTTACTTCCCGAAGCCGCTACCGGGTTCAACATCGCGGTCAAAAACAGGAGCCCCAGTATTGCACCTATCTTCCCCATTGACCACCACCTCGAGATTGTGAGAAAAACTTGGACATTAATGACTAATAAAGATTTTGGTTGCTTATTGTTGTTATATAATGCATGAACTTGTTCACCAAAGGGTTGCACTCTTACGTCCAGGGGGTGGATGGTCATTCATGGGGAGCGAATCATTGCGATGCCCATTTAAACCCCTTCGAGTATTACCCCAAAGGTGGTCGAATGCACGAGGTTCCGCACGGCGAGATACTGAATGAGTTGAGAAAACTCGGTGCGAGATGTGTCCTCATACAGTCCCCCGAGGGACTGAGGCGGGAAGCCGAAGAGCTCGCGGGCTTTCTCGAGGAGAAAGGTTTAACCGTCATCCTGCACGGTGAGATAAACTACGGGGCCTGCGACCCCGCCGATTCCGATGCCAAAAGGCTCGGCTGCGACGCCTTAATCCACCTCGGGCACAGCTACATGCGCCTGAACCTTGAGGTGCCGACAATCTTTGTCCCGGCCTTCGCGAAGGTCGAACTCGTTCCCGCCCTTGAAAAGAACATTG